>CAINHC010000001.1 GCA_903848795.1 uncultured bacterium
ATTATTAATTAAATAATATTAAATCTAATAAACCTAATAAAAGGGCGACTACCCTTACCTAGTATTATATCATGAAGAAAATATAAATATAAAAGATATAAAAGATATAAAATATATCAAAGATATCAACGATGCAAATAAAACCCCTCAGTCACAATTTTGTTGCGACCAAGGGCTTTTGTTTTAACTAAATATTATTTCTATTTTTATCTAAACAAATTCAGCTTATCCAGCACAACTTCATGTGGGTAATCCAAAACGTCCCTAACCAACCTATCCCCTACTCCCAACCTATACTTAAGATCAGTGCTATTTAAAACAGCAAATCTAATTTCCTTTCCAACTTCCGCTTCGATATTAGACATTATGGAGTCTGTTGAAGTTTTCTTCGCGTTATCTGCTACAATTAGAATATCTAATCTACTATCTGCTTGCTCTTTAAATAAACCTGAGAGTACCACCAGTTTTAGTTTACCAATTTTTGATAATTTCTTTATAATTGATTGAGGAGTTATCAAACTTGTTTGCAATAATAGACGCTGAAATTCTACAAGATATGGAAATTTTTCATTTATTGCCCAAACAATCTTTCCGTTACTTCTTGTTGCCTTTTTAATCAATCCAACCTTTAGCAAAGAGTTTAATTCCTTCCTAGCGCGAGACGCTTCAACTTTTGTTCTCGCAAAAATTTCATTTGGGAGAAAAGCTGTCGTCTCATTGAATAAAAAGAGGCGCATTAATTTGACTCTCGGAGCTCCACCAAATATTTTTTCTAAGTAATCCATACATATACTGTACCAAAGTACAGCAAAAATACAATAATTTTAAACACATCCTAAAGATTGGATAAAGTTTAGATAAAGCTAGGGTTAAAATTGAACAAATCATGTCCGAAATATTAGCCAAAACAAAACACCCGAGATTTTAACTCGAGTGCTTTGTTTATTAGTATTTAAGATTATACCTTAACGGCAAATCTTAATAGATACTGGTTGAATAAGGGCTTATTTAAGCTCTACAGTTCCTCCAGCCTCTTCTATTTGCTTCTTAAGTGCCTCAGCATCCTCTTTCTTCATTCCAGACTTAATTGTTGAAGGAGCAGCGTCAACTAGATCCTTTGCCTCTTTAAGACCAAGACCTAGAACTTCCTTAACTACCTTAATGATAGAAATCTTGTTTGCTCCAGCATCCTTTAGATTAACATCAAATGATGTCTTCTCTTCAGCTGCAGGACCAGCTGCAGGACCAGCAACAGCAACTACTGCAGCTGATACTCCAAACTTCTTCTCTAGGAATTTCACAAGTTCGTGAAGTTCTAGAACTGTCATTTTCTCAATTGATTCAACTAGAGCCTTGAAGTGTGCAGGTGTTTCCACTGATACCTCTTCCTTAGCTTCTACCTTAACTTCTGCTTTAGCCTCTGCCTTAGCAGGAGCTGCCTCTACAGCAACTTCCGCTGTAGTCTCTTCCACTGCAACGTCTGTTGCTGGTGTTGTGTTTGTTGTATCGTCCATATATTTATTTTAATTATTTTTAATTTTTGTGATTAATTTAATCTTAAACCTTAATGATTTGGGATTTATGATTACCGATTTAGTTGGACTCCTTCTTTTCTGCTATAGCATTGATTGCAACAACAAAACCTTGAATTGGAGAGTTGATAACGTTGAGGAACATAGACAAGAGACCTTCTCTTGAAGGAATGGTAGCGATAGACTCCATTTCTTCCTTGTTCTTATATTCTCCATCAAAGATACCACCCAAGATTGAAACCTTTTTATCCATCTTCTTTTGGAAGGCGTAAATTTCTCTGGCTGGTGCCAAAAGATCTTTACCATAAACTAGTGCAAGCTCGCCATCTAGTGATGGTTGCTCACCCATAATACCAGCGTCAGCAAGAGCCTTTTTGACAAGGGTCTTTTTTGCTACATAGTATCCAAGTTCATGTGCGCGAAGCTCTCGTCTAACCTCACCTGTTTGAATAACTGGTAGTTGGTGAAAATTCACAAACACCAAGCTTTTTTGTGAGTCAAGGATTCCCTTAACCTTTGAAACTATTTCTTCTTTTTTTGCTCTTTGTATAGGCATAATAAGTTACGCTTTGCGTTTTATTTTTAATTTGAAACGATCTGATTTCGACCTAAGATCTGCCGAAACTTACCGAAGCCGGTCCGTACCAGAAAACTGGACGGGTCAGCTGACCAAGACTTGGACTAAACAAAAAGCCTGGCGTTTCGGCTTTTAAGGGCATTGGCGCTAGGCTTCAGTTTGGAGTGTAGAAAAATGAGATTTTCCCGCCAGATGATTTGTCGTGTTTAATCACGAGATAGTCAACTTAGCCGAATATAACCTTATTTTTCAACCTCTGCACAGGATTTATGATTTCAGGCTTGCGAGCAAACCTTTATCACCTATGGTATCTGAAGTCTTAGCCAAGATACTACATTATATATAGTTAAAAATCAAGTTGACAACAAAATGGGTTTTGATATGATTATCAATACCAACCGATCGGTTCAACGAAGAGTATCCTAAAAAAGGGTGCTCTTTTGGTTTTTATGCCCACACCAACCTCTTTCTGTACATTGACGAAAATTAACAAAATCAATAAATTTGTCTCCAGCGAATCTTTTAACATCACCCGCGGTTTTATAACCATTAGAAATAATTGTTAAATATTTTTTATCGACATCACGTAAATGCTTTAAGACAACCAAAAAGTCACCGTCTCCAGAAAATATTAATGCTCTATCAAAGACATCCCTATCTAACATCAAATTAAAAACCATTTCAGTATCACAGTTTGCCTTTTGTTTTTGTTTACCATTAATATCTACATAAGTTTTTACAGGCTTAAGTATTAAATTATATCCAAACAACTCAAGCTTCTTATAAAAACCTACCTGTTTCAGACAATGATTAAATCCCTCAATGTTATTTTTAGATACACCTTTTTTGTGATTATCTATATAGTTTCTTAAATATTTTTCTAGATCATCCAAACATATAGTTTCATTTTTTAAACAATCGTGAGGGAATCTACACGTCTCCACCCCGCCAAAGTAATATACCTTTGAAACTTCAAATCTATATTTGATATATTGAATCAGCTTTTCATAATCAATACTCCAGCCTAGAGATTTTTTGCCTCCGTAAAAAAGATTTGATGCGTCTATGTATGCGTGGGTTATCATGATTTTTTTCAAATAATTAAGTTGATAAATAAAACGTACCACCTTTACAATCCTCTACCCACGCCTTGAATCAACTCAGAAAATGCGTCGTGAATTTCTATGTACAATAAAATCTCTTCTCTAATTTCCACTTGGCGCTGATTGAGAAGCTGAACTTTTTTGTTTGTACTGAAAAACTTGTTTATAGAATAGAAACTTTGCTCTTTATTGTATTTGAGTATTAGTTTTGAAACAGTATCCATATTTGATTCCAAAATCCCATAGAATGAATTTAGCATATTTAACGATTGCAACACCCCAGACTTCTGATATTTTCTTTTTGCGATATCCAGCTTGTCTATATATTTATCAGCAAGGTACGCCGAGGATGAAGTTGCAGAAGTTGCGGCCAGAGTGGATGTAGAGGTGAATGTCGAGGCGGATGTAAACGATGTTGACGACGCCGATACAGCAACCCGAATTCTCGCCTTCGCTTTTTCAAATAAGTCATCTATCGATTCTTTGTTTAAACCATCGTCCAAATCGGTTGATGTTCCAGTCGATGTGCTTGTATTAATTTGAATAGGTAAAATATTCTTGTCAGTCACCCCGTCACCGTTATTATCAATAGAAATTGTCGTCGTTGAATAATTAATGTCGATGTTTGTGGTAGGGGTTACAGAAATGTTTGGATAAATTATTTCAGTTCCATCTATTTTTGTAACAATTTGAGCGATGCCGACACCAGAGCCTTGGCCAAAGATGTTTGAGTTAGACCTCAAAAGCTCGCTCAACACCCCACCAGAAGCCCCTCCGCCACCACCAACAGAACCACCGTTCGCACCACCACCGATTTCTTCACCCGATCCCCCAACAAATCCACCAGACACAACAGAAACAATCCCCGACCTATTGCCATCAGAATAACTGGTATAATTCACAACTCTATTTTCCAAATTCAGTTGATTATACGGCTTGTTCTGCAAATCAGAAATAGTCTGAAAATTAGGTGCTAAAGTAATTGGACCATACGCATCAACCACCAAAATCTTGCTGTCATTAAATCTTTTTATAAAATCAGAATCGGACGCATCGTCAGAAATTTTGGATATTCCAGAAAGGATCGAGGAGTCCCCATAACTCCCCAGAATGGGTCCTGGTTTTGAAAGCGAGCCGGACACATAAGATACATAGGGATTTGAAAGCAGACCAAAAGAATTCACCATATCGCCTTCTTTTTTTGATCGGCTCAATATTGCATGCAAAATATCTTTGACGCCGGAGGATCTGAATATATCTTTGTGTGCGATAGAATCTTCCTTATAATATGCGAGCGAGGTCTTTTTAACTTCATTCTCCTTTCCAATATCAACCGTAAAGACAGAGCCTGCCCGTCGAGCGAGGTTATGCGCAATAACTACCCCATCTCCCATCAAGGAATATTTCCTAGTAAAATCGGGTTGAGAAATACTGTTTGCAAAGCAGAAAAACAAACCACGGCATTTTGGTTTAACAAAATTCATTCCAGCAAGAGTTGGAATTCCAACGGGAACAATAGAATACGTCTTACCGGAAAGCGCCGATGAATAATTATCAATCAAGTTATGCTCAGAATTTGCTTTATCAAATACAAAATCGTTTATAGATGAATTGAGATTTTTGTTTTTCAAAAAATCATCCAACAACGGAAAAGAATCAACCTTACCAACACCGAGTTTAAATTTTGAAATTGTCCAATTATCGAAATTAATTATATTTTTCTGATTATAGATACCATCTGATTCAGTAAAATATGAATTGGAAGGTAAAAGCAAATGCGCAGAGAGCATATTTTTGGCAAGCCCCATTGCTGTTTTCTTGGTCAAAATCAATCCGCCAAGCAAATCTTCATTATCACCATAAAGTATCGCTGGGATTGATTGTGGAGTCCCATACTCGGGCACAGAGACCAAGACAGAAGATTCGATCAAAGAATCATTTCCCTCTTTTTCCAAATCCTCCATCAGCGCTTTTGCAAGAAGTCCTCCATAGCTATGTGCAATAATAATAACCTTGCCGGATGGTGACTTATTAGCCATCTCTTTAATTTTATCCTTCAACATTAATGTATAAGAATCAGTTTTAATTCCAGTGGCCAGTATATTAGACGGCAAAAAACGCCAATCATATGCGAGCGTTTGGAAATCGGCAATATTTCCGTCTGTTTTTTCTTTGGACAACAAATCCACCAAGCTTTGATAAATATCAATTGAGCCAATTGGACCGAAGAAATTAGTCTTGCTGATAATATCTCTTGTATAAATTCTAGAATCCAAACTAGCTCCATTTGAATTGAGAAACAGACTCTCAACGTCAGCATTCCTATTAGGTTCCCATAATTGATTTTCAGTTCCAAAAAGGCCACTCTTGTAAAGCCTGCTACCCTGAATTCCTGGAATAAATAATACTGATGAGCAACAAGGAGAGGCCTCCTTGAATGGAACCGCAGAAAAAGGCACACTTGTAACCCCATGTGAATAATCTTCTATTCCATTTTGATTTTTGATAACACTCGCGTATTCATCAGCAGAATAATTACCGCCAGAATCTAATGACGACAGGTTTGTGGGCTTAGGACCATCAGCATTCCCCCACCAATTGTTTTTAAAATCAGAGGAAGGGCTAAAGTTTATGACCACATCACCATTACCTATAAAATTATTCTGATTTATCTTAAAATTTCCCGTTCCGCTTAAATTAAAACCAATAAAGCATGGGCCAATATCAGAACCCGAAACATTTAGAGTAGTATTTGAAAATCCTTCAACACAAGTTCCGGAACTGAAGCTTGATAGTGATAATGGCTTTGCAGAAATTGTAGATTTTTGAAAATTCAAGATACTGCCAGAAAAAACATTTATTCCAGAGTTTAGTTTTGCATCAATTATTTTTGTCCTAAGCAAAGCAAAAACGGAATTTTTAAAAACATCGGCAAATGTATTTCCAGAATAATTATTAATATTTGTTCTATACAGCACAGCCCGACTGTCATTAGAGTAGAAAGTGTTAGATCCCTCAATCTTTATATTGTTTATATTAGTTTCAAAAAGATTAATCTTAGATTTTTTATATAAGCCAATTAAATTTCTTTGTAGATCAACCCCGATTGGACCTTGAATATCAATTTTTCTGCCATTTACTACTCCGGCATTATTTATATAGAAAAGATTTTCATATCCAGATCCAGATATTGATATTTTGGTTGGCAATAGCCCAGAAACTTTATATGGCGAAGATGCATATAGACCATCAATTGTTGATAAGCTAGACGAAGCACCTAGCGTTACATTACTTAATGAATTCAAGCCAGACAAAAAATCAATGGGTGTTGAAATTTTAAATGGTTTTGAAACTGGATCAAAATCGGAGTCCACCTTATCAGCTAGTGTCCCTGATCCAATATTAAGCACCCCACCCTCTACATAGAATGAACCATTATCAATTACATCCACCACAGCGCCATTCTCAATGCTCAAAGACATACCAAGAGGAATTGTAATAACGGCAGAGACTTTGTACTCATAATCAGCAGGCCAAAATTGATGGTCTAAGATTGTAAGCGGGGTGTCGATGACTTTGATTGGTTTGGTGCTACTAGGGATACTTGTGCCAACGGACACACCAACATTGTCCTCGGCCCTCACCCTAGCTACGCCACCATTAAAAACAATACTAATTATTATTAAAATTAAGAAAATTAGAAAAACTAATTTCGCCAACAAATTATATCTTTTATTCATACCCACAAGTATAAATAAACGACATAATGCCTCTATAAATATTTTCTAAAGAATTTCGGAAGATTTTTTGCAGAGCCAAAAATATGTTATTTCACCACACTAATACTTGTAAAACGAGAAAAACGGCAATAACTCCTGATAATAGGATTTCCATTTAACCCTTATTTAACAACCTATAAATAAAATGACTATTTTATTATTAACCCTTAATGATAATAAAAGGCCTACAAATAGCCTTATTTATAGGCTTGAAATAGTAATATCGATTCTTATTATCATAATCCTAATAATATTTATAGAACCCAAAAAATTTGACAACAAACCTAATTTTGATATTATATAGACACAAATGGGTTATCCCGATCGTCCGCGCTGTAAAAAGGCGCGGATGTTAAATTTAACTTTTTATAATTTTGATTACTGAGTCCCGTACTCTTACAAAGTCTTCTATTGATATATAACCTATCTTTTTGTCTAATCTTCTAGTATCTAAAATTCTAAGTTGAGACAGTATGACGGATTGTTCCATGTCCTTAAGTAAAACTCTTACATAATACATATTGTCCTTATTTTTTGTACTCATTGGTATTCCCCAGAATATATTGTTGTTGAATTTCTTAAACACCAATACAGGTCGACCAAACTCACTACCCTTGCCATTTTCTTCATCTCCAACATTTTCACCCAAAGCACACCAATACACCTCCATTTCTTTAATTTGAGATGATCTATATTTTTGATTTATAATAATCTTCGCCTGTATCCAATCTAAAAATCTTTTAAACATCCAGGAAGTCTAGCAAATCAACCCCAAATTTTCTGTGAAGATTTTCTAAAGAATTTCGGAAGATTTTTTGCAGAGGCTAGAAACATGCCTTTGTCACACTAATACTCGTAGAACCACCCAAATGACAACAAATCTGAATTTGTTATACTTACATCACTACATCGCAGAAAGGCCCATTAATTTAACCTTTCTAGTGAAAAGCCCAGTTTACTCTGGGTTTTTTGCTTTATAATATTTTATTAATTCTAGGCATAATACCCAAAAAATCCAAAGTTTTTATTTACACCAGACCACCACACTAATGTTTATAGAACCCAAAAAATTTGACAACAAATCTGAATTTGATATACTAATAACACTACGAAAAAGATCTTGCTAAGTCGCGTGCTTAGTGAGAGCTTTTTTATTTTCAAGAAGTTCCCTGACCTGTATTAAATACATAATCCTTAAGTATCGCCTGTGTTTAATAAAAATAGAGGTGTTTTTTGGAGTTACAGATATACACAATACATCTCTATCCATATCTCTAGCGTAATCCGTAAGCGCAACAAAGTCTCCGTCTCCCGACATTAGCACCACTTTCTGTACAATATTTCTCTCAACATCCACAGACACTCTATTTGTTAATTCAACATCACAATTAGCCTTAATCTTTCCACCCTCTCTAACTGTTTGTTTAACCACTAACTCTACTCCACGATCTTCAATAACCCTCTCTATGGTTTTTAAATACTCCACATCTCCAATGAAGAAAACTATTTTGCAATCTCTATATTTATCATAAAGATATTGAAATAGCAGATTCAAATCCAAAACAAATCCAATATCCTGAGCACTCAGTATAATGTTGGCGGCATCGATATATATACAAGTTAATTCCATTCCAAGATTCTAGCAAATCAACCCCGAAATTATCATAAATAAATTCTAAAGAAAATCCAAAGTTTTTATTTACCCAATTACCACACTAATGTTTATAGAACCCAAAAAATTTGACAACAAAACACCATATGATAAGATATTAGTACCTTTGTAGATTGGTACGTAACAATCTATTTGATTCCAGTTTGTCATTGGGCTGGATGACGATTTTTAAAGAAGCTCAAGTAAAACCTTGAGTTTTTCTTTTACCCTCTTAAGATCAACATCGTCTACTTCACCAAGCTTTACAGTAAACCTTTTTTTATTAAAAGTCCTTATTTGATATAACATAACGTACCTATTTTCATTATTTAATACAATATTTTCGAACCAAGTACCCAACTTACATTGCGATGTTATAGGTAAAGCAATACATAAATCTGATGATAATTTTTTAATCACCAAAACAGGTCGACGAAAGTTTTCTCCCTTGCCGTATGATTCGCTACCTATATTGAAGCCAATTGAACACCACCAAATATCACCTTCTTTAAAGTATATATCTTCATCCCATGAACGTTCAAAAAACTGAATATTTTTCTTTTTGATGTTCCAATCATCAAATCTTTGTATAAGGTATTCGTTTTCCATCCTCAAAGTCTAGCAAAAACGACCTAATAGATTTATAAATAAATTATAAAAATCTGTACAAAACAATTAAAGATGCGCCGATATAACAAAAACCGCGAAACCGACGATTAGAATAATAAGAAATCCAACTATCAACTTAAAAGAATTTTTATCAAACATTATTTATATATTATCATCATTTGAATGATTCTCCAAAATCATCCAGTAGATACCCCATTAGGACACATGCAAAAAAGGGGAGTTTACTGCTGGCGTGTCAGGCCAGCAGTAGGTTGAGGGTGAAGTTATCGCTGAGCCAGCCAAAGCTTATCGGCGAGACTCTTTGATAACTCTGATGGTTAATGATTCTCATCTTCTGGCTGGGAGCTAGGATGGATCGACGACAACGCACACACGGTCATAACGAGCATGATAACAATTGTAATCAGTATCGAAATCGCAAGTACACAGTCAACACAAAAGTCCGCACAGAAAGTGACGATCGTTTTCATCGGGTCTTTTTTTGGCCAACTGAGATCGAAGCCCGCATGACCCAGTATGAACCGAGGAAGCCAGTCGATGATCATGAAGTAAACCTTGAACACGACGGCAAATACAAAAAACGGAAAAATCAACAAATATTTCATACATAATTGAGGTTGCGAACGAGACAAAGCCCCGTTCAGGTTTGAATGAAAATAGGCAGTCTTTGAATGAGTGTCGCTGAGTTAACCCCAGAAATATTCCTAAAAAGATCTATGCCCTTTTAATTATATTCCTATTGTATTAAAAGGCAATTACTCCCTTTAGCTAAAAAAAACTGTTACCAAGCCCCCTACGGTTCGTTAATAAATAGGTTACTGTATTTAGCATATGAATATGGCAACAAAACAAGACATATTAAACGATGAAAAGGCAGGATACTACAAAGCATCCAAAGATGAAAAGACGGCAATATTAGACCGTCTGGAAGTCACAATCAAGATGCACAGGAAAGCAATTGTGAGGAGGTTTAGAGTACTTCAAAAAAGAAAAGAAGGATATGATTGGAACGACAAGCGAGGAAGAAAAACATACTACACACCTGATTGTATCGCCGCCCTTCGTGAAGTCTGGGATATATTACATGAGTTGTGTGCCGAAAGATTACATGGAGAAGTGTCAAATTGTATTACAGCACTCAAGAGAGATTCGATGTGGAAACATAGTGATGAGGCAACTGGAAAACTTCTTGCAATGAGTATGGGAACAATGAAGAACCATACGCAATCATTTGAGAAAGTTGTATCAGGTGGTGGGAGAAGTTTAACCAAACCATCCAGCTTAAAGGAAGTCATTCCCGTTCGTCGCGGACCATGGGAGAATCCAAAACCAGGGAGAGGTGAGATTGATACCGTCGCTCACTGTGGCAACACTCTAGAGGGTCATTTTGCCTATACACTGCAATATACAGACGTTTCTCTGCTGTGGTGCTTTCTGGAAGCACAAGGAAGCAAGGAGAAGATACCAACAAGAGAAAGTATGGAAAGAATACTTAAGAGATCACCATTTACATTAGATTGGATTGATCCTGATTCTGGTTCAGAGTTTATCAATTGGCATTTGTATGATTGGTGTCAAAAAAACAAAATCATCATGACAAGAATTAGACCTGGTGAGAAAAATGATCATGGAAGAATTGAACAGAAGAATGACAAGAATGTCAGGAAGTGGGCTGGGTATATCCGCATTGATACACCAGAAAGATTACTCATCTTGAAAGAGTTGTATGTATATCTTGAGATTTACATTAATCACTTCCAACCATCACAGAAATGTATAGAGAAAATCAGATACAATATTTGTCATTCATCAAGAGTCTATGACAAAGCAAAAACTCCATATCAGAGATTTATGGAACATGAAGATATTCCTCAAGAAGACAAAGAAAAAATGAAGGCATTCCACGAAACCTTGAACCCAAAAGTACTTCATGACAAACTATTATCCATCAGAAGAAGACTCTTCAAAGGTGCAAAATTTACCAAAAAAGATTAATATATAAATACTGATGTCGGTAACACTTAATTATTAACGAACAAGTTACTTAATTATTTTCAATATTTCTTGAAACTGTCAAGACAAAAAAGGTTTAAAAATATCTCATTTGTTGTGAACATTTTAGTTTACCAATCGATCCTACTTGATTCCAGACATCCCATCCCAAACCATTTTAGAAACGTCGGACAGTATAGGCTGTAAATCATTGAAATCTTTTCCCCTTGTCATCACACATAAGAAATATGGTTTCGAGGAAAGATAAACAATTCCACAATCATGTAACTCCCTATCAACCACATTTCCCAGTTTATCATTTATTGTACGTTCACCAAATTTTTGGGCAACAACCACACCCTTTGGTACACCAGCAACAATACCATTTGAAAAATCATTTTGACTTAGAATCTTTAAGGCATTTTCTGATACATCCTGAGGTAGATAAGTGGAATTATATAAGATCCTATAAAAACGAGAATACATCCTTGGAGACAAGAAGTCCGAATCTGCAGATTTTGGTTGAGCCAGTTGAAGTTCTTTAAGTAATTTATTAATCTTATCTTCCCCAATCAAATACCCTAAGGCAATAGCCGCATTATTATCAGAATCTACAATCATAGAAGTTATTAAATCTCTGACTTTATAATTTTTGCCTACCACAACTGCTTCTTTTGGTTTATAAGTTTGTCCCAAATCAAAGTCTGTACTATCTGATGTAATATGGACTCCTTTATCGAGAAAATCTGGATTAGAATAAGCAAAATCAAAACAAGATATGAGCAACGCAACTTTCATCATACTTGCGGGAGAATACAAACGATCCTCATCAACACCACTCCAGCTTCCAGAATTTAAATCTCTAAAATAAATTGAAATACTCTCAGCTTTTTTGTTGATAATCTTATTTTTTGCATACGAATTAAGGGTATTTGTTAATTCACTGTACTCTGGAGCTTTTGTTGATCCGCCATCCAAGACCAACAGCAACGGGTTTATAAGGCGATAATCTGAAGGATACTCACGAATTACTTTTGTAGTGTTTTTTATATTTAAATCATAAAAAAAATAATGCAAATACCAACCGCAAAGAAACACGGTAATTAGAATACCCGTGTAATACAATGAATGCGTAATTGCATTGTTGTGTTTTTTAATAAGGTTTTTAAACATTATGTCAATAGTATTAATATATTATACCAACAATTGACCCGCGTCTAGCAAAAATTAAATTTTACCAAAACAAAAACCACCCCTTGCGAGGTGGTTTTTGTTACTAATACCGATTAGTGTTCTGACTAAGACGTTAGACTATAGGGATTGTGTTCCTAGGTTTACGAATGAGTTAGCTACACCAAAGTATGCGTTAAGTGCATCTAGACCAGTTGAAATAGATGACTTAATTGCATTATTTGTATCATCAGTAAATGATATCTTACTTATACCAACTGTAACACTATTTGTAGATGATGCAGTTATATTTTGTAATGTACCATTGAAACTAAAGATACGTGATGTACCTGGGGTTACTTGGTAGAATCCAGTTGGATCGTTACTCAAAACTCCATTTCCAGCTGTAATGTTTAGCAATGTAGCTGAAGTAGAAGCTATGTTTGATAGAGCTGGAGTCAACGCTGTTGAAGCTGTTCTACTAATATATAGTGGATTGTTTCCAGCTACAATAGTAAATGAACCACTGAAGTTTGTTACCTTTGAGTTTCCAGTTGTATTACTTCCTGGGTTTGAAACACTAAATGAAGCAGTTGACACTGTAGCTCCTGAAGCTGAAAGTTGTTGTATAGCGCTTGAAACAACTGTACCTGCACTATTGATTGTCAATGAGTTTGAATTAGCGTCAATTCCCACAATGTTTGTAGTATTTACAGTCAATGATGTTGAAGCAGTAACAGCACTTATATTCTTTTGTATTGAAGCAACAATCTTTAGAGGAACGTATACGTCCTGTGCAAGATTAAGATTAAAGTTATTGAATGTTACTGGAACCACACCGTTAGTAACTGTTCCAAAAGTACCATTAGATAGTACTGTTGATCCAGCTACCAATTGAATGTTTTGGAATACAGTTGTTGGGTCTACTGTTGTTGATGTACCAGCTGTACTAACGTTAACTGTCAATCCTTGAAGAGTAGAATTAATATTCTGTGACTTCAAAGTATATACAGCAAGAGGAACGTTATTTGTTACCGCTGAAACACTTGTTTGAACAATAGTTGAAAGTGGTGAACTTGCATCAAGAGTTACAATCAAAGATGAGTTTGATGTACCTCCGTAATTTACGCTCCCTACGTTTGTCGATCCACTAGCTGGCACAAGACTGTTTGTTGTTGTAACACCTGTTCCATCAACAGCTCTAACATCAGCTCTTGTAATTAAGATCATCTGAGTTGTTCTGTTTGAAGTACCAAATGTAGTATTAACTATAACAGTAACTCTTTGTCCTGCAGGAACAACCATTCCTGTTACAGGAACAGTTATTCTGTAGTCACTTCCAACTGTAATTTCTGTGAAATTAGCAGCTGATAGACCTGAAACTGTTGCAATTGTTGCACCAGTTTGTTGGTTTACAAAAGTAAGTGATGACATATACAACCAAGGTCTTTGATTGAAGTCAACAGACATAGCTGTTACAGCTTCATCAGAAGCTCCAGCCTTAAGATCAAAAGAGGTTATTGAACCTGATTGACCATCATTGTATGTTGTTCCATTTCCTACTGCTGAACCCTTTGCTATATCAAGTGAACCTGCAACTCCAACAGTTTTGATTCCACCTGTAGCTGTTGTTCCACCTGTTGTTGTAGTTGTTGTACAAGCTTGTCCAGTTACTGAACTGAACATTGCGCCTGCTCCACAACCTGCAACACCAGTTGAAACTGTTGTTCCCTCAGCATTCAAAGCTGCACGAGTAGCTGGACCAACTTGGCCAACTGCTGAGATTCCCTTTGAAGTTTGATATGCCTTAACTGCGGCTACTGTTAAATTACCAAAGTATCCTGTAGGTGAAACTGACAGTAATCCCTTTGATGCAAGAAGAGTTTGAAGTGCAGTAACTTCTGCGCCTGTTGAACCCTTCTTAAGAGTCTTTGTAAATGTGTCTCCTGCTGCTGATGCTGTTACAGCAAAAGCGAAAGCAAGAACCAACATTAATATTGTTGAGAATCTTTTCATATGAATTTTTATAAAATTATTTTAAAGATATTGTCATCCACTTAACTTTTAAAATTAATAATGTGTGGAATCAAATACCCTCGGGTTTTTAATACTAACCGTACGAACCCGTAGAGAAGTTCAATTCTTATTTTATATAAAATATAAAATAAGTATGAATTAAACATCCTTAGGGGTTCGCACTTGCTGGCGTTTTACAGCCAACGGGATAAACGGGGATAAGTTGAATTGGGGTGCCAGATGGACTGAATAGTAAGGAAAATGGGCGGAATTGCGGGTGAGTCGATAATCATCTATTTTGTTGTCAAAGTACCGTCTATTTCAGTATAGTATTTAGAGCCTTATTTAGCAACATATTGCCCAAATACACTCAAATCTACGCCTGTACACATAATGACGGTGTACAGTCAGTAATATTACAGAAAAACCCCCCTTTAGTCAATAACTATGCAAAATCGTCAAATCCTATTTGAGCTTTTTAATTAAAGACTTTTTCAGTTTTTGCATGTCCTTTTTTCTGTCTTTTAGATGACTTTTTGAAGTCTAAAAGACATGCGCCAGTGCCTAAGAAGATTACAGTAATCAAAACTATACCAAACTACGCCAAGATGTATTTACTCCATCTTCTTTCCCCCACCTTTCTAAGTACCCCATCATATATAAGAGTATTAAGCTCTCTTTGAATTGTCTTTTCACTGCAATCCTTAATATTGTCAGATATGTCTTTAATAGATGATTCCCCTATCTCCTTAATTATACCAAGTATAAGTTGTTGCCTTTCATTCTTTTGCATTACAGACTTCACCTCAACAGCGACAGCTGTATTTTCGATAATGACTTCCTCCTTAGGTCTTTTGTCTATAGAAACTTTTTCTGATCTGAATACCTTTTCTGAAACACTTGGCATTATCGGTGAAGGTGTAGACTTATATGTAGGTACGGGTGTGGGTGTATGAGCAGATGTAGATGTGGGTGTAGATGTAGATGTGGGCGCAATCGTGGATGCAATAGAAATAGAAGATGAATGAACTTCAGACTTTACACCAAGGACATCATCATTAAGGACAAAACCTTGCCCTGTTGTACTTGGTCTCTCTCTGTCCTCAATAACCGATATGAAGTTCTTAACCTCAGACTCTAGGACATTGTGATTAGGGATTGAAGTCATGCCTACATTAGATGCAATCTTAGACAGTGAGACAATCTCAACACAAAGGCGACTGATTGAATTTAACACTTCCTTTCTGCATGGAGACGATGCTGTTATTAAGGACAGCGACACTCTCAACAACTCTGCGCCCGATTTTCTCAAGTTGTCCTTTATGGAATCCCCCGCTGGGAAGAAGTCCGTTATCAGATAGATTGCCATGCAAAGCCTTTCTGATTTCTTATGTACAAAGTTAAAATATGGATCACCGTTAAAGAAACTGAGCGACGCTAAATCAAACGCCTTCTCGACTTCATTATTTCCATTATTTAATTCATTGTCTCTTAGATTATTCATAGTCTTTTATTATGTCTTTTAAACATTCCGTCACCACCCCATCTTTGTCTTCACTTTTGTCCTTGATAGATTTGCCCCAAAAAGTCAAAGCTGGGTGGCAAGTTCAAAGACATTATATATAAGTCAGCACCAATGACAAGTCCCAGAGTATAGGACAATGTGTTTTAATTTGCATTAATTTTTAACCTTAGATAATACATGTTAAAATAAAGGGAATATGGCAAACAGAGACAAGAAAAAAAATAAAAGAGAGAAGGATGTATCCCCTAAGGAATATAAAAGAGGGCCCTACAAGTTATCCACAGAAGAAGATGTAATTGAACAAAAAGTACTAAAATCAAGCACTGTACAAAGTGTCTGGGGAATAGCCATGTTTGTGTTGGCGATCTTCTTCTTATTCGCCTCACTTAATAAAGGGGGCTCTTTGGGGAGCGCGGTCTATAATGCATTCTCCAAACTTTTGGGACTTGGATACTATTTGATACCCATAACTTTTATCCTACTTGCTATTGCCTTTTTTGGGGAAAGGAACAAAAAATTCTATCTATCCAAGTCCCTTGGTGCCCTACTATTCCTTCTCTCATCTTTAGGAATCATTAGCTTAATCAACCTAGACAGCGGAGGTTACGTTGGAAAAATGGTCGCAATACCTCTAGTTAAACTTTTTGACTATCCAACGAGTTACGTCATTACTATCGCCCTTGCCATAATCTCAATTTTAATAATATATGACTCATCCATCAAAAAGGAGCATTTAATGTTCTGGAAATTCTTTAGCAAAAAATCTGACGCCGAAGCTCTAGCGTTGGTAAACGATGGAACAATCAAAGAGACTGAGGATGAAAAGATTTCCAAATCTATCAAAGATGCTGAGGCTAGCGCTGCGGGCAATAAAGCTGTTCTTGATGCGACAGCTACAAAACCAGGAAACCAAACTGGTAGCACGGACGCCAATGGAAATCTAAAGACTCAAGATCAAAACAAGGCAGGTTCTCCTGATGGAAAATCATCGAAAGATAAGGAAGATGAATCAATTGACCTTAAAGCAAAACATACTTGGAGTGGAAAAGCTTTTGTTCCTCCCCCACTATCAATACTAGAGCAAGACAAAGGAAAGCCGGGGGTTGGAGATATTAAAGCGAATGCAAATATCATCAAAAGAACTTTGCAGAATTTTGGAATTGACGTTGAGATGGATGAAGTTTCAATTGGTCCATCAGTCACAAGATATGCTCTTAAACCAGCAGAAGGTGTGAAGCTATCAAAAATTCTAGGACTTCAAAACAATCTTTCCCTTGCACTCGCTGCTCACCCAATAAGAATCGAAGCTCCAATCCCAGGAAAATCCCTGGTTGGAATCGAAATTCCAAATACAATCAAGACCACAGTTGGACTTGGCTCCCTTCTTGCACAGGAAGAATATCAAAAATCAGAAAAGCCACTAATGGTCGCACTTGGAAAAGGTATTTCAGGTAGATCATATTTTACAAATCTTGCAAAAGCTCCCCACATGCTTATTGCCGGAGCAACTGGTTCTGGAAAATCAGTTACAATTCACGCCATCATTGCTTCCCTTCTATATAAGAACTCATCAGACAATCTTAAGTTCATAATGATTGACCCAAAGAGAGTGGAGCTAACAATGTATAATAAGATCCCTCATCTCCTAACTCCAGTTATTACAGATGCCAAGAAATCCATCCTTTCTCTTAAATGGGCAGCAAAGGAAATGGAAAGGAGATACAACATTCTTGAGAAGCACGGTATTCGTGATATCGATTCATACCACAAGAATATCCTTAAACCGTTACTAGAGAAACGCAAGAACGATGGATTTGTAAAAGGAGAGGAAGCACCTGAGACAATGCCATATATTGTGATTGTTTTGGACGAGTTAGCAGATATTATGCAGGCCTATCCAAGAGAATTGGAATCTGGAATTGTTAAACTAGCTCAGATGTCTAGAGCTGTTGGAATTCACCTTATCATTTCTACACAACGCCCTTCCGTTAACGTTATCACAGGTCTTATTAAAGCTAACGTTCCAGCGCGTATCGCCCTTCAAGTTGCTTCTCAAATTGACTCAAGAACAATTCTTGATATGAGAGGAGCTGAAGAACTCTTGGGAGCTGGAGATATGCTATTCCTTTCAGGCGATATCCCAACACCCATTAGAATTCAATGTGCCTATGTTACAGAGAATGAGACCAAGAAATTGGTAAAGTACTTGATAGACTCAGCTGATTCATTACCACAAGAGATATCATTCAACGGTGATCAAGGTGCTTCCCCTACCCCTGACCCAGTATTTAACTCATCCTTTGGAGGAAGTGATGATGAAGACGAAGATGATCTCTATGATGAGGCAAAACAACTTGTTATAGAAGCGGGACGCGCATCAACTTCGTATTTACAAAGAAAACTACGTGTTGGATACGCTCGCGCCGCAAGATTAATGGATATTCTGGAAGACAAGGGTGTTATTGGGCCATCCGATGGTTCAAAGCCAAGAGAGATATTGAGCTATAGTGGAAATCAAGGAGGTAATAGCGGGGATGGCGGAAACGGAAGCGGTGGTGGTCAGGCTGGAGGATATAACAATGGAACAAATAATGGCAGTAATGATATACTAGATAGTGGATATAATACTAGTACGCCAAAAAGTAACGATAGAGATGAGAATGATGATATAATAGAAAATAAGGTCGAGGAAGATTAATTATTACTACATTTTAAATTTGGAATTTCTTTAGAAATTCTTCACAGAAGCATTAACCCAATAATAGTATGATAGGAACGCGCAAAAACATTAGAGAAGGAAAAACAATAATTAGAAACGCTCTTATTGTTATTATAATTTGCGCAATTGGCGGATACGCAGGATTTCAATCAAAAAAAATAATTAGTGGTCCTCAAATCACAATACAAAGCCCCAGCTCAACAAATGCAAATGATGGAGCAGTGGATGTGTCAGGTGTAGTCAAAAATGTTTCTGTTGTAACTTTGAACGATAGATTAATACCAATAGATGAAGCGGGTCAATTTAAAGAAAAAATTCTTCTTTATCCAGGATATAACGTTATCAAACTAAAGGCGACAGATAAATTTGGAGCTTGTGTAACAAAGGAACTTCAAGTGGTTTACACTGACAAAAAGGATGGTGCCGGCGATCAAGCCAATCCTAATCAGAGCGACCAAAGTGAATCTGACACTGCAACCACATCAACAACCACTGCTGTAGCAAGCACAACTATCGCAACCACTAGCGCAGGTAGTACGCACAGTAAATAATTTGGATTGATTCGAAAGTCCGTAGCGATTATCTCATTATCAAAATTAAGAATCGGTTTTATTCGGTTTTATATAAATTAAATAAATAATTTTATTAATATTATGGCAAATAAAAAAGTAGAAATTAGTAAGAAAGTTACAGAAAAAAAAGCGGATGAAAAAGTCGCAAAAAAAGCTGTGATTAAAGAGCTTGGTAATAAGCCAGCCAGAAAGGAAATGGATGAATTAGAAGATGTAAAAAAAGCTCTCGCTGAAGCACCCGAGGAATCAATGCCTGAGACTGCAGAAGACGAGGATGATGGAGAAGACGATGAGTCCCCTTCCTCCAAGCCATCTTCAAAATCTTCTTTTGGTTCCAAGAAAAAGGGCTCGAAAGAAAAGAGTAATGATTCATCGATCAAAGACACTATCGCACAAATCAAAACAAAATTCGGTGACGATGCAATTATGCGTCTTGGAGAAAAACCAAGAGTTGACGTTAATGCAATTCCAACTGGATCAATCGGACTTGATGCTGCTCTTGGCGTCGGAGGTCTTCCTCGTGGACGTATTATAGAAATATTTGGACCAGAATCTTCTGGTAAGACAACGCTTTCTCTTCACGTCATTGCGGAAGCGCAGAAGAAAGATGGAATCTGTGCATTTATCGACGCAGAGCACGCAATGGATCCAGAATATGCAAAGCGACTTGGTGTTAAGATTGATGAACTTTTAATTTCACAACCAGACACTGGTGAGCAAGCATTGGAGATTGTTGAGAGTTTAGTTAGATCAGGAAAGCTAGATGTTATTGTCATCGACTCAGTCGCAGCCTTAACTCCAAAGGATGAAATTGAGGGAGATATGGGTGCATCGCACATGGGTAAGCAAGCAAGATTAATGTCTCAAGCCTTGCGCAAGCTGACTGCAATCGTTGCACGAAGTAAGACTATCGTAATCTTTATCAACCAAATCAGAATGCAAATTGGTGTTATGTTTGGTAATCCAGAAACAACTCCAGGAGGAAAGGCTCTTAAGTTCTATACTTCAGTTAGATTAGACATCAGAAGAATTGCTCAAATCAAAAAGGGTGAAGAAATAATGGGAGGACGTGTTCGAGTTAAGGTTGTAAAGAATAAGGTCGCTGCCCCATTTAGACAAACTGAGTTTGATTTAATGTACAACGAAGGTATTTCAAAGGAGGGAGAGATTATCGCACTAGGCGAGAAGTTGGACATCATCAACAAAAGCGGAACAAGTTATTCTTATGGAGAAGAAAAGCTGGGCCGTGGATATGATGCAACTCGTCAATTCCTACGAGCTAATACAAAGATTAGTAACGAGATATTAAAGAAGATTAGAGAGCATTTGAAGGAGCTTTAGAACCTTCAAATTTAGCTTGATCTAGTGTGGGGACCAGCGGAACTTGACAGTCAAAAAGTTTTTGGTAAGCTTTAGATACCTTTCAGATTAGTAGCAATATTAATCTTTTCGATTCTGACCTACTCGTTAGGCAGATGACAATTAATTAAGGACAGTTTGGGGAAACCCCGTCGAAAGTATGCAAATACTTTTATTTTAGCGATTAAAACACCATTTGCTTGGTGTTTTTTTCGTTATATATATTATATATATTTGATAAGTTGAATATATCTATCTATTATATTTTTTAGTTCATCTTCAGGTAAGTAACCCATAATTTCTTTTAATCTATTTATATCAATAGGTCTTATTTGATTTAAAATAACAAATGACTCATTAAACGAAACCTTTATATACCAGTTACCGTCATGTTTTTTAGTTGTCAGCGGTGCCGCCAAGAAGAAATTATCAGAAAATACGTTAATTATAACAACAGGTCTAACCAGATTAGGACCAACCCCATTTTGTTCATACCCCACATTAATACCAAGATAACACCAAAAAATATCACCCAGTCTTATGAAAGTCTTTTGTTGGGGACATTTGTCTTGAGTATTAAAATCGGTCTTTATTTCTATCTCCATTTTTGTTCCGCCCATTCTAACAAACCAACCCCGAATTTCCCGTAAAGATTTTCTAAAGAATTTCGAAAGTTTTTATATCCAAATTTACCTGCCAAACCAAAACCAAAGAAGATCCGACAGAAGCATGGACATCTCCCCTCTTATGGTCTACAATGGCCATATTATGTATGATTATAATGAAATTACAGTAAGAAAGTTTATCGTTTTCGAGGGTGAGCCATATGAAGTTATGAGTTCTCATATTTTCAGAAAGCAAATGAGAAAGCCGGTTAACGACACAAAATTAAAAAACTTATTAAACGGTAGAATTGTAGAGCATTCATTCGGTGCAACTGACAAGGTATATCAAGCAGAAATCGACTCAAAGAAAATCAAATTCCTATATTCAAATAAGGGAGAATGGTGGTTCTGCGAAGAGAACAATCCAGCAGCTCGTTTTAAGATAGACGAGAGCGTACTTGGAAACAGTGGCAAATTCCTCAAGCCAAATACCGTGGTTGAGGCCTCAGTTTTTGATGAGCATATCTTTAGAGTAGATCTACCTATCAAGGTTGAACTGGTTGTTAAAGAAGCTCCCCCAGTTCTAAGAGGCGACTCTTCAAAAAGTGGAAACAAGCTTGTTGTTCTTGAAACTGGAGCAGGACTTAACGTCCCAATGTTCGTAGTTGAGGGAGATGTTGTTAGAATCAACACAGAGACAGGCGAATATGTAGAGCGAGTTAAATAAGCCTTAGCTCAGCATGGCATATCGGCATACTGGCACAGAACCCCAAACTGTCAGCACCAAAACAAAAACCCCAAGATTTAACTCTGGGGTTTTTGTTTTATCTTCTACAATGAGGCTTAAAGATAGTCCTAATCGGGCCTAAACTGCCTATTGAGCGATGAATGGCAGTATAGCCATAAATCTAGCTCTCTTCACAGCCAAAGCCAGCTTACGTTGGCTCTTAGCACTAACGCCAGTTTTCTTTCTTGAAAGAAGTCTTGCATGTGGATTAAGAAACTTCTTTAGAAGCTCTGTATCTTTGTAGTCAACATGTTTAATGTTGTTTTGTGAGAAATAACAATGTTTTGTCATATTTTTAATTTAATTTTCCTATTTAATTTTCCTGTAAGTATCTGGACCGAGCTGTATCGGTCAAGATTGCGCTAGATTAGAATGGAATATCCTCTGGATTGATTTCTTCCTCTGGATATTCTATTGAATCCAATTGATTTAGTGCATTTCCTGTATCGTCTGCTTTTTTAGCTGAACCAGCGCTAAATCCTGCGCCCGCTCCAGTATCAGATCCTGCTCCTGCGTTTCCGTAAGAACTTGAACCTCCAGCTTCTCCAGGTCTGTTTCCAAATTGAATATTGTCTGCGATAACCTCTGTTCTATAAAGCTTCTTTCCATCAGCACCATCCCAAGAACGAGTCTGCATTCTACCTTCAACTAGTACGCTACTTCCCTTTTTAAGATATTGAGCGGAAGTCTCAGCTTGACGACCGAACACCACAACGTTGTGGAAGTCCACTGCTTCTTGCTTTGCTCCGTCCTTGTTCTTCCAAACTCTGTTTGTAGCAACAGAGAATGATGTAACTGTAATTCCTGATGGCAAAGCCTTAAGCTCTGGATCACGAGTTAAATTTCCGATAATTATTGCTTTGTTTAAATACATAATGCTTATTATATAATACTTTAGGTTTGATTAATACCACTATTCAGTTGCAATATCAGCCACTTTTTCAGTATCTACAATTTCACTAACGGCATCATCAGGTGTTGCGACAGTTGTAACTGCATCTTCTGCAGGAACTTCAGTAGCATCATCTTCTGTTGTTATATCCTCAACTGGCTCATCGGCAATCTTAACGATCTTTGATGATGAATCAGCCTTAATCTCGGCAACTGCTCCAAGGAAAGTATTTTCCCTAACAGTCTTGATTAATAGAAAACGAAGCATTGGACCAAAGGCCTTTATCTCCTTCTCTAGTGGAACTATCTCCTCAGGATTAATTTCAAACTTAACCCATCCGAAATATGATGTTAAATAATTCTTTCTATCCGCCTTTACTGTCTTACTTATTGGATACGCAAGGTTTTTAAACTTAGGCATTTCTTCTGCGATAAATTGTCCTCCGCGCTTCTCAATAAGTGACTTAAGGTGCGAGAATTGTACAGCGACCTCGTCCTCAACTATTGTTGAGACAAAGTGAAAACCGAGTTCATAGACTCTGTTTTCAAGCTGTTGGTCCTCTTCTATAAGTTCAACTTTTTTTGCCATGTCAGAAGACTAACACAAATGGCCGATATGAGCAAATTTGGGGTCAGGCGATCCTCGATCGTAGTGGCGACTACCCCGAATCGCAAAAAAGTGTGTTGTAATTTGAGGGTACACCCATGTTTGAACCATCAAGCCCCATAATATGCAATTAAATGTGATGCTTAAAAATTCCCTAATTACAACACATTTTTTGCTTTATACACGGGGCCTGACCCCAAAAAACATCCGCCCTACATTCGCCCCTATCTGCTCCCTCGCCTCCTCTACAGAAATACCCTTAATTTCGGCTATTTTTTGAACTACCAACTTAACGTGTAAAGGTTCAGCCCTCTTGCCTCTAAACGGAACAGGCGCAACATATGGGCAATCCGTCTCAGAAAGAATTTTATCTAAGGGTATTTCCTTGATTATGGATTCGTAGTCCTTAGCAAAGGTAATAACCCCCGTGAATGAAATTGTAAATCCGCAACTAATGAATGCTTTTGCTTGCTCTATTGAACCAGCAAAGAAGTGTGCATTCCCTCGCAATCTTACACCTTGGACCCTAATGTAATTATTAAGAATTTCTAAAGTTTCGTCATAACTGTCTCTACAATGCAACATTAAAGGTTTGTCAATAGCTATAGCGATGTCAATTTGTCCTCTAAATATTTTCTCCTGTATTTCTTTAACTTTTAGGACGTCTATATCCGGATTATATTCAGCTAATTTGAAGAAATCCAACCCACACTCTCCTATTCCAATAACCTTTGGATGTTTTGCTAATTCCTTGAGTTCAGCAAGCGTACTTTCTACCGCCCCCGCCGTATCCAAATCCACTACCTCGTGCGGATGAATTCCAACAATTGCATAAACTCCTTCATCATATTTTTCGGCAATGCTAATGGCCCGCTTTGAAGATTCAATATCAGTTCCAACATTTACCACAAAAACGCCTTCATCTAAGGCCCTCCTTAAAACATCTTCCCTATCCGCATCGAACTCAGGAAAATTGACGTGTGCGTGAGTATCTATGTATTGGAAATTCATATAATTATGTCTTTTATTTGTATTATATATTAGTTAGGTTCTTATACAAACTTAAGTCGCACCTAATACAAAATGATACCCGAATTCGGAAAATCCGCATTTTGAAGACCCAAAATCCCGATTATCGGAAGTGGCATTGCTGATTTTCAGGATTTTGCTATAATATAGCCATGAAATTCATAAACAGAGATATAAGCCTAAAAATAAAGAGCCTATCGAATACCCCAGTCATTACAATAACTGGGGCTAGACAGACTGGCAAAACAACCCTGGCTAAGGAACTGTTTCCTGATTATTTGTATGTTAACCTTGAATTCCCCGACGTAAGAGCTACTGCCAAAAACGATCCGAGGAGCTTTTTACAACAATCAGACAAAATGATAATAGACGAGATACAATGGGTACCTGAATTGTTCTCATATATACAAGGTTTTGTAGATGAAGATAAGGATAAAAGATTTGTTCTAACTGGATCAAACAACTTCAACCTGCTTCACAAAATATCCCAATCATTAGCTGGAAGAGTCGCTTTGTTTTCCATACCCACACTTTCGCTACATGAGATTAAAACCTCTGATAATCTATCAGAAAATCTATACCAAAGTATCTACAATGGAGGATACCCTAGAATAATCAATGGCCAAGAAAAACCCGAAGATTGGTATAAGAGTTATGTTCAAACATACCTGGAAAAAGATATACGAGATACAGCCTCGATACACATGATTGATAGATTTTTTATTTTTTTGCAAATCTTAGCAACAAGAGTTGGGAGTATTATTAATTATACAAGTATCGCAAATGAAGTTCAGGTATCTGCTGGAACAATACGAGACTGGGTTTCCATTCTTGAAGCAAGCTTCATTATATTTAAAATTAATCCTTATCACAAAAACATCAAAAAGAGATTGGTTAAATCGCCTAAGGTGTATTTTAACGATACAGGTCTACTGTGTTCCCTGCTTAACATAAAAAGCCCGAGCGACATACAAACACACCCGTTCTCAGGTTTTATATTTGAAAATTATATAATCAATGAATACCTTAAAATGGAATCCTTGGAAAATAATTTACATAGCTTGTTTTTCTATAGAGACCATGATGGAAATGAAGTAGACCTTATAATAGAACGCGGGGTGGATAAACTAGAAATGTGTGAGCTTAAATTACATAAAACTTTTTCAAAAGACTTCACTAAAGGGTTAGAGTTTTTATCTAATGAACTAGCAATAGACGTCACTAAGAATGTAATATACGGTGGTGATGAAAATCAAAAATCAGGAGACGTCAATATAATTTCTTGGAAAAACATACAGTAATCCACGACCTCTATTTAAGCTTTAGTCCTTTCTCAAAAACAATGGAGCCTCTGGCATCTTATGATTTGTAATGCAATCAATAATTAAAGATGAAGTATTTGGCATTACAATAGAAAGTTTATAAGCGCCGATTAATAATTGTTCTTGCAAATGAATCAAATCCTTACGCGCCAATTCCGGCTCAACTTTAAATTTCTTGAATGGTTGTTCTTCTTGAATAAATCGATCCAGCTTTGTAAAGTTATCAAAAATTTCTTGAACATAGAGATCTAATCTAAAGTCCTCGATATGTTTATTTTCTTTTCCATTTAGAATATCAACTGACGACTTAGCACCCTGTATTTGTTCTTCAGTTAGTTTAGACTCATAAGAAACTGCCATCTTCATAACCCTTGAAACTAGATTTCCGATTCCATTTGCAAGGTGGGCATTATAAACTTCCTTAAACTTATTCATCGCAAAAGGTGAATCTTCAAATGGCTGAAGCTCTTTTGTAACAAAGAATCTAAGTGCATCGGCTCCATACTCTTCAACAACTTCAGTTGGATTGACTGTATTTCCCAATGACTTTGACATCTTTACCCCGCCTTCGCCAGTTATCCAGCCATTTATAATAATCTTATGAGTATTAGGTAGACCAGCCGCCAAAAGCATAGATTGCCAAGTTACAGCTTGGAATCTAGTATTATCCTTTCCACAATATTGAACTGGATTTCCATCTCGCCAATATTTGTTAAAATCGCTGTCCGAGCCATTTTCATTCTCCGGCCAACCTAAAGTAGAGATATAGTTTGTAAGAGCATCAAACCAAACATACATCACATGATCATTATCCTCCGGTACATCAATTCCCCAAGGCATTTTTACCTTCAGTCTTGAAATACTAAAGTCCTCCAATCCCCTTTTCACAAACTCCTTCATCTCATTTAGTCTTGATTCTGGAATGACAATTTGTGGATTCGATTCAAATAGAGTATATAGCTGATCAGCGAGCGCCGATAGTTTAAAGAAATAATTCTCTTCGTCAATGATTTCTATATCACGATTTGGGTGAACTGGGCATTTACCGTCCACAAGCTCTGAATCAGTTTTATTTTCTTCACATCCAACACAATATTTGGTCTGATAATTCTTTTTATAAATGTACCCTCTTTCTTTAACACTATTCCACAGCGTTTGAGAACTAGTTATATGATGCTTATCTGTAGTTCTTATAAAGTGAATATCTGACAAAATATCAAGATCTCCAATAAGATTCTTAAACTTTGAAGAAGCCTTGTCCAAAAAATCCATTATATCCATCCCCCTTTCTTTTGCCGTCTCATACAATTTGAGACCATGCTCATCTGTTCCAGTATTAAAAAACACATCAAAGCCTAACGCTTTTTTGTATCTAGCAATAACATCCGCTCTAATTATTTCCATCGCAAATCCAATATGAGGATCACCATTCACATAAGGAAGGGTTGTAGTAATATAAAAGCTTTTCTTATCTTGATTTTTTGTATTTTGAGACATAACTTTATTCTTAATTTATCAACATTCTTAATTTAACAATTTCCACGCCGCAACAGCAGAAAATTTCTGCAAAATGTAAACTTCTAAGCTTTACATATTCAGATTTTCCACCCCAGTAGCAGAATCCTTTTTACGTCTCTCTACATCATCTATGTATTCCATGAGTGCAACAGAGACGGGAACAGCGAGAATAGCGCCAACAATACCAGCAAGCTCAGCACCAGCAACAAGAGCAATAATTACAAGAAGTGGCGGAACACCAACCAACTTCTTAACAACTAGTGGATAGAAAACGTGAGCTTCAATCTGTTGAACAATCAAATAGAGTCCAACAATAAACAAACCAACGCCAATTCCACCATCTAGTATTCCTAGGAAAAATGCAGGGATCGCAGAAAGTGTCATTCCAACGACCGGAATCAATTCAAATACCCCAGCAATTAACGCGAGTAACAATGCGTGCTTCACACCTATTATCATTAATCCAATATAGATAAACACGAACACGACAAGACCTAGCACCAATTGCCCCTGCATCCATCGTGCGATTTTTGTCTCCGATCTTTGCCATAGTCCTCTTACATATTTTTCCTTTTCTGGAGGAGTGACAATTGAGAGGAACTCTCCCACCCCGTCTTCCCTAACAGATAGATAGAAGGCAATCACCATAACTAGGATGGTGCTAATAATTCCACCAAAGAATCCCGCAACAGTGTCGAACATTCCTCCAGAGAAATTGGAAACGGTATCGGTTACCTTTGAAATAATATCTCCAACAGAAATTGTACTTGGAATATCTGGGAAAAAGAGCTTTGTGCTAGAGTATGCGTTTTTATTTATTGGGCTAAATATATCAATTGTCTTAATATATTTTGGAATACTGTTAACAGCTGAAACTGTCTCGCCCAGGAGTATCGGAACAGCAAAGGAAAATAACACTGATATTGCACCTATAATCAGAGCGTAAACAAAAATTGCAGCCAGTGCTCTTGGAACATTCTTCTTAACAAAGTATTTAACTGCAGGCTCAACAACTGAGGCAATAACGATACCTGTAAGAATTATTAATCCCAAGCCCCGAAGAGCAAATAGGAAGTATACACCCAACAAAAATACAGCTATTTTGAAGAGTGTCTTGAAGCTTATATTTAAATTTATTGAATTAGTCTTATCAGTCACAATTAAAGAATACCACTAGTTGGCTTCTACTGCAAAGGCCAATTCTGTCTATCACAAAGATCTTCTAATTGACATAAAGAAAATTAGAGCTAATATTTAGCTGGGTAACCTAAAACCAACAACAATTAACAAAGGAGATTATATGAAAGAACATGTAGTAAGTCGCTTAGGGTGTGGGCTGATTGAATTCGAAGGAGGGGCGGCGGCAGAAATTGACCCTCCACCCAAACTCGAAGTTGGTGACACCGTACAAATTGAACTCCATGGCGTTAGTAGAGTAGGCGTCTATTGGATGAAATGGACAGACAAGGAAAAGGGGGAACATTTCATCAGATACGACATCGATGGTAATCCCATCAAGTAATTCAAGGTCACCGCTCCTCACGAAAACCGCTCGTGTCACGAGCGGTTTTCATTTATATAAAACAATATTTGAATCTAAATTTTGCTTGCCAACACAAAAAAGTTAGACAATTCCCCTAAAGCGCCATTTTCACCACATCCACAATCTGCTCAATAGACAATCTATCTTGTGTAGCCGAATCTCTATATCTCAAAGTCATGGTTTGATCCTTTTCTACTGTGTCAAAATCCACGGTTATACAATATGGTGTACCGATTTCATCTTGTCTTCTATATCTTTTACCAATGTTTCCATTATCATCAAACATTATTCTTCCAGGGAATTCCTTCTTCAGCATTGAATACACTTCCCTAGCCTTCTCGACTAGTTGTGGCTTATTTTTTAGCAATGGAGAAACCGCAATCAAAACTGGTGCAATCCTTGGTGACAACTTTAGATAAACTCTTTTCTCTCCGCCAACTTCATCTTCAGAATAAGCATCGGTAAGCACCGCTAACACTGTTCTGTCCACTCCAAGTGATGGCTCAATACAATGTGGAATAAATCGCTCTTTTGTTTCCTCATCAAAGAAAGACAGATCGGTTCCCGATGCATCAGAGTGACTCTTTAAATCGAAGTCTGTTCTATAAGCAAGACCGTAAAGCTCTTTTTGACCCATTGGAAAATCAAACTCAAAGTCTATTGTGCGCTTTGAATAGTGAGCTAGGTCCTCGGGTGCAATTTCTACATCGTGAATTTTAGCAGGAGTTAGACCAACATCATCAGCGAAAGCGTGCACCTGTTGTCTAAAATGCTCAAAAGACTCTTCCCAACTATTTGGATTAACAAAATACTCTATTTCCATTTGCTCAAACTCACGAGTTCTGAATATAAAATCACGAGGAGCAATCTCATTTCTAAATGCCTTTCCGATTTGTGCCATACCAAATGGTAGCTTCGGATGGAATGAGTCTAGGGTATTCTTGAAGTTTACAAACATTCCTTGTGCAGTTTCTGGGCGAAGATATGAGACAGAATCTTCATCTTGATTTGCACCAACATGCGTTGTGAACATCATCTTGAATTGTCTAACATCGCCAAGCGCATTACCTTCTGGACTCTTAATTCCCTTTTCTTTGATAGCAGAGTCCATTTCCTTAAGTGACATTCCTTTGATATCAACACCGGCCTCTTGTAGTAAGTGATCAGCTCTGTATCTTTTGTTAGTTTTTATATCATCAACAAGTGGGTCAAAGAATCCCGCAACGTGACCACTCGCCTTCCAAACATTTTGATTCATTAGAATTGCAGCATCGACTCCATACATATCGTCTCTATCTAGCACAAAACGCTTCCACCAAGTGTTCTTGATGTTGTTCTTTAGTGCAAGTCCTAGATGCCCATAGTCCCAAGTTCCAGCGAGACCTCCATAAATTTCCGAACCTTGGTATATAAAACCTCGTCTTTTAGCTAATGCAATTATTTCTTCCATATATTGATATAGTAGCAGTTTTTTGAGGAAAGCAAAACACCGCGTCCCTGGGGAGGGACGCGGTGTGGTTTGTTACCACCCAAGACTGTCGTTACAGACGAGCGAACAGGGTGACAACGACTACGACGATAACCAGAAAGCTGGCGACTGCAATCCTCACCGTCCAACGGAAACCCCAATAGTCTTTCCAGGATGCACAAATATCAGACCAGATCGATCCGAGACTCTTGTTGGGTGTGAGCACATTCATGACGAAGTGTTGAATCACTACCACGGTGGGCAGGAGGGTTGTAATGGCGAAAGTTAACAGGATAAGGAGTGTTGTGTTCAAGTAGTTTGTCTTTCTTGCCAGAGTGTAGGACGATGGGCGACGTGCCGTTCCAGAAGGTTTTACCCCCATGAAAACTCATCAATCCAGTTCAGTTTTGGCGGTACTGTTCCACCTAGAATATAAACATAACTCGCCATCGCTGTCAAGCAGGCAGACTTTTGCACCATACAAACCACATTCAAAACCAAGCTACTTCCCTAACACCCTATCCAAACTCATGTCATATTTTGAATCAGACTTTATTTGAGTATTTAGAGAGTATCCATTTGCGCTAACGACAGTGTTTGTAAAACTATCTGTTCCAGCAATCTTTTGGGAGTTAACGATAATCGGGGATTGATTAACTTGTGAGAGACTTGGTAAAAACTCAACTTGATAAGACATTTCCTTTGGATTAGAAATATATCCAGTTCCTGGTGCAATGTCTCCAGCCTTCCAAGTGATTGTTCTATTAGCTGAATCGTACACAACAGTTGAACTAGCAGTTTCTGGTGAGACCTTACCCAACCAATTAACATAAATTGGAAGTTTTGCAGTATAAATCAAACCCTTAACACTGTTGTATGAATTGCTAATTTTTACATTAACTGTATATGTTGTTTTAACATTTGCCTTGGTTGGCATTGGACCGGTGTTTGTGAATGGACCATCATAATAAAGCAAACCTGTATCCAGCCCGAGATCACTAACTATTCTAATCTTACGAGATGATTGTGATGTAACCTCTTCGGTAACCTTATTCTCATTCAATCGATTTCCTTTAACTGTAAAATTTAAAGTAATTTCAGGTCGTCTTATATTTGAAGCCAAGTCTTTTGTCAAATCAAAGATCTTCATATTGAAGTTCGAGGTTCCGCTTTTGTTTGGCGCTACATCTTCCATTTGAGGATCGTTACTCTTTTCCCAGTAGAGTGTATCGTTGTCAGACTTGTAAAATCCATTGGGGACCGCCACGCTATCTCTATCAACCATCAAACCAGAAAGTTTACCTTCAATGGAAACGTCGTGAATTGAAACATCGAGATTGTTTTTCCATAAAATTTCACCTTGCAATAATTGACCACTATTTGCAACAACAATTTCATCTCCACTTCCATTAACAGCGACATCCGCACCCAAAAATGGTGCACTCAAATTAATTGTACTTATTGCTGAAGCAAAAGTTGTATCTATCTCATTGGGATTTTTATTCTGTGCAGTTCCTGCAAAAAATCTAACCGTTCGCTCTTGATTTGTTTGACCAAATATCTTTGCATTAATTTCAATCTTTTTAACCTCCCCTGGTGCAATATCCCCTAATCTCCAGTGATCAGTCGCCAAAGATGGATCTGGATCGGCAGAAACATAATCAAAGCCAAATGGGTATTCGGCACTAAGGACAACATCTTTAATAACATCAGCAGAGTTGGATTTAACAGATACTACAAATTTTGTAGCCTGCTCTGGAATAATTTCCTTCACAAAATCTACAGTGATTGAAACAGGCCCTGCCCCAATACCTATTGGATAAGTCTTTTGCTTGGCGAATAAACTATTTGTCCCAGGAAGTTTGTATTCCAATGAAACGCTAATATTCTTTGTGGAACCTTCTTCGCCTAGGATAATAGACTTAACAGTCGTCCTTTGAGTTCCGCCAGCGGCTATAGTGCCGAGTGGAATTCTGTCAGTCACAAGACTTGTTACTTTATCATCTGCACGTCTTGTGCCGTCCGGATATGTCATTATCAAATCAACACCCTCCAATGCATCCGAATTGTTATTGAACACATTTACATCAAGCGACAATTCCTGTCCGGCGGAAATTATAATTGGACCAGAAACACTGAGCTCAATATTGCTACCAGATATTATATTTGGGTTTATTGTAAAGTAGTAATAAGCGACCCCGGCGGCGATAATCAAGAAAACAATAGAAAAGACTGTTAGACCTTTTAGAAAGGAGTATATTTTGGAGGCGTCGCTGTTTTTGTCGATGGACTTTGATTTTTCCGAAATTGCATTTCTATTTGCCCTATTATCTAAATTGGAAACTGAAAAAGGGTCTTCTTTTTTCTTATTCTCTTCAATGGGTTCGCTATTCTTATTTCCTTCCTCATCATCCCAATCTCTATTTACAGAAACATGATGCTCATGCATTTTTACATGCTTCATCTTTGGCAAATCACCAGATGTAGAATCTAGTTTCTTTTTTAATTCCTCCATTTTTCCTTCGTCTTTCATGCGATAAATTATATCACCCTTTGGGTAATTAAGTACAATCACCAACTAGATACTGCATATCAAAATACCGCACAAGTGTTCGGCTTCAAAAGCGAATGCTCAAACACCTGGAAAATCTACAACTGAGTCTCCGCCAACACCGACGCCGATTCCCTTTTCAGCTCTTCAATCAAATCTACCGCAACACCTCTAATCTCAGTATTCCAAAGCGGAGAATAAACTATATCCTTTAACTTTTCACTAGGAGTTCCATAACCAAAGTGATGTGCGATTCTAAGATACGCAAGATTTTCGATGGAAATTAAATCATCATGGTTTCTAATAAACCTCGTCGCGGTCAACGCTTGATACATTCTACCGAATTCTTCAAACACCACCTTATTAACCGCCTCCCCCGGGGAAAGTCGTTTTATAAAGTTCAAAACACGAGCAAGAGATTGTTTGACCTGAACTGGAATATTTTTATCATAAATATTCGTAATCTTCTCAGCACCAGTAATTCTCCATATTTCTTTACCTCGGACCAATGCGAATTTAGCAAATGTTAAATCCTGCAAACTATATCTAAGTTTTGATTGTAATTTACGAACGCCTTGAGCTGTTGCAATAATAGTCCCCAATTCACTCGTTAGAATAGTAAAGGTTTTATTAGATTCTCCCGAATCTCCACTATCTATAATATAACCTTCTGTGTGATAAATTCTATATGACACATTTGTTATTTATTTTACAGGTCTAATAATAAACCTTACCTCTTGATCACCCACAGATACAGCTTCCCCTCCCTCAAAATCCTGAAGGATTAGACTTTCAGCCAGCACAGTTTTAGAAATCATCTTGGAATATTTTTCTATCAACATCTTTCCAACATTCGAATCTTCAATTTCCAAAATTATTTTGTCTTGTGGAGAAAAACCAAATGCTTTTCTAGCTTCTTGAACAGCTCTAATTAAATCTCTGGACATTCCCTCTTCTTTCAAATCTTCAGTTAATGCAGTATCAAGTATAATTTCATTTCCAATAGCAACACTTTTTACATTCAACTCGTCTTTTATAATTTCTTCCAAATCCTTACTCAATGACTTACCTTCCTTGTTATTGTAGATGAAGGATGCTAAAGGTTGTCTAACCTTCAATTGAGACTTAGCACGAAGTGACAATCCAGCTTCAACCAAAGCTCTTGCTGATTCCATATTCGAAAGTAGTATTTCCTCCTTTTCAGAAAGCGCACCCAAATCTGGCCATTTTTCTAAGTGAACACTTAGCATTCCGTTCTCTGTATTTGCGGATGCATTTATTTGGTCACAATCGACAACTTTAACTTTCTGATACAAGTCTTCAGCAGAAAATGGCACAGCTGGTGCTATCAATTTTGAAAAATTTAACAAAACAGCACGGAGGGTGGATATAGCAAAATCTCTATCAACAACATTGTCACCCTTGAATCTATCTCTAGATCTTCTTAAGTACCAAGTAGATAAATCATCAATGAACGAAGCAATTGGTCGAATCGCTTTAGAAATCATATAAGCATCCAAATCTCTGGTCATATCAGAATTCAACTTTTTCAATCTTGCCCAAATCCATTGATCTAGAACATTTTCAGATTTAAGTGAACAGAAGCTGTGCACGGAATCCTCCCCAGACATCTCTGAATATGTTTTATAGAATGTATAAACATTATCCAATCTATTAAATATTTTTTTATTAATCTCGTCCAGTGACTTTTCAGAAAAAGAGACTTCCTCTGCAGTTACCGCAGGAGAAGTAACAAGGAAATATCGAAGTGAGTCTGCACCATACTTCTCAACCACCCCCATTAACTCTGGATAGTTATTCAAGCTCTTCGCCATCTTTCTTCCATCTTCCGCCAAAATCAAACCGTTTACAGAAACATTTTTGAATGGAGACTTACCAAACAAGCTCACTCCCAAACATAGTAGCGAATAAAACCAACCACGAGTCTGATCTAGTCCCTCAGCAATAAAGTCAGCTGGAAATAGTTTACTATCAGCCTTTTCAAACTCTTCTTTGTTTTCAAATGGATAGTGTTGTGAGGCAAACGGCATAGATCCAGAATCGTACCAAACATCAAAGACATCGGGGATTCTTCTCATGATTTCTCCGTCCTCATTTTTCCAAGTAATGGAATCAATTAGCGGTCTGTGAATATCTAACTCAAAGTTTTCAGTATGAGGCCATTGCACAAAATCAATATAGTGAAGTGAGCCATTTGGATCGGATGCATCGTGCCATCCACTTCTAATCATGTCTCGTGTCGTTCTTCCATTAGCAACCTCCTTCATCATTCTAATTGGCAAACCGTGGGCGACAATAAGAATGTTCTCATCCTTGTTTACTGAATCTATTTCATACAAACACTCAGCTACACGTCTTTTAACTTCAGCAACAGACTCGCCTCCTGCAGGTTTTGCAAAAATTCTCTGATCTTCTGTTTTAAAATCTGCCAACCTTTCATCCCAAGAACGACCCTCCAACTCTCCTCCGTCACACTCCCTGAGGCGTACATCATAAATTATTTTTGATTCCTCCAACCCAAGAGCTTCTGCAATAATCTTTGCAGACTCTTTTGTTCTTCTAAAATCAGAAGCGTAGATTTTTGTTATTGCACGATTATTGCCACTAGCTACGACGTTTTCAGATACCCCACTATTCTTTAATTTATCCGCAGATTCCTTAATTTGCGTAATCCCCTTTTCAGTTAAACCATAGAGATTCAAATCATGGGAATTTATAATACCCCTTACATTTGACTCGGCCTCTCCATGTCGCATCAGAACATATTTATTATTATTTGAACCCTGCCTAATCTTTTCTTTCAGCTCTGCAAAAGATCCGATTATTTCTGTCTTACCACTTTCAGATTTCCACATTGGAACAGGAGCACCCCAATATCTGGTCCTTGAAATTGCCCAGTCTCTTATGTTTTCCAACCACTCACCAAAACGGCCAGAGCCGATTTCTTTTGGCACCCAGTTTATTTTATTATTTTCTGTGATCAATTCGTTTTTCAAAGACGTAGTCCTTACAAATAAACTTGTTGTTGCAAAGTTTATAAGCGGAGTCTCGCATCTCCAACAATGAGGATACGAGTGAATCATCTTTTCTTTTGCAAGAAGAACTCCCTTACCCGCCAAGATTTTTATTATTTCAACATCCGCACTTTGATGATCCTCTTTTGGCTTTGCTGGCTTACCCTTCATTTCAGTTATTAAATCAACAAAACATCCATCAAATCCAACGTGCTTAATGACAGGAAGATTATTAGCCTTAGATAGCTTCATATCATCATCCCCATAAGCTGGCGCGATATGTACAATTCCAGTTCCGTCTTCCGCTGTGACAAAAGCAGCGTCGCAAACCTTCCAAATATTTTGTCTATTCTTTTCAGACGTTTCTAGTGTCCCCTCTTTTTTATAATAGTCAAAAACAGGCTCGTATGAAATACCAACCAAATCTTTTCCAAGTAGTGGCTTATTAAAGTCTATTAAAGGAAACACGACACAATCCTCAGGAATTACCTTTTTATTTTTTAAAGTTTCCAAAAGACTTTCTGCAAAGATATAATTTTCTGCGCTAACTACGCCATCCGCGCCAGCTGGCGCCTTAACAGAAACACAAACGTAATTCAATTCTGGGTTCACTGCAAGAGCTACGTTTCCAGGGAGTGTCCATGGGGTTGTTGTCCAGGCTACAAAAGATGTTTTGGAACCTGCCGTCGAACCGTCACCTAGATTATAAAAAGATTTAATAACGCCAAGCGAGTCTTCCTTGATTTCAAATTTTACAAAGACTGAAATATCAGCAATGTCCTTATAGCCCTGTGCCACCTCAAAGTTTGAAAGTGGAGTTCCACAACGAGGGCAAATTTGCATCACTTTGTAGTCTTCGAATACCAAACCCTTTTTATTCAACTCACTAAATGACCACCAAACAGACTCTGTGTAACTTGAGTCCATTGTTCTGTAGTCATTGTCCATATCAGACCACCTACCAATTCTTTGCATTCTATCTTTCCACTCTCCTGTGTATTCCAAAACACTTTCTCTTGCAGCATTGTTAAATTTATCAATACCGTATTCTTCAATAGCTTTCTTATCCTTCAAGCCAAGCTTTTTTTCTATCAAGTTTTCAATAGGTAGACCGTGACAATCCCACCCCCACTTTCTATCAACATGAAATCCACGCATGGTTTTATATCTCGGCATTAAATCCTTTAGGGAATTTGGCAAAATATGTCCGTAGTGAGGAAGACCTGTTGCATAAGGAGGTCCATCATAAAATACGAATTCCCCAAATGGTGCGTCCTTTTTAAGAGTTTGTTCAAAAATATGATTCTCATTCCAGAAAGCAAGTACGGCTTTTTCTTTTGTTGAAATTGCACTAACCGCAGTATCTGTGGTACCCGTAGCGTTTGTAATGTTTGCGGAATTTGTGACACCAGCTTTTTTATTAGTCTCAGACTTAGTTTGAACGGGTAGCCCTACCCCGTTTTGGCTTTTATCTTCGGCCAAATCATTTTGTTTTGAAGTCATGGAAACATACTAGCATAAAAAATGAGTTTTGTTACCTGAGAGCTTACAAATGGTGGGCCTGCAAATATAAACAGATTTTGTTTTGGGCATCATGGATACTGCCGTTGATAGTTTTCCAGACCATTTTAATATCTATACTGAAATAGTCATGAGAAACTATATCTCTTAATCCCGTTATTTTCTTCCAAGGTATTTCAATTTCAGACAAAACGTCTTCCGGAATTCTTTTTGCTAATTCTCCAATTATTTGCAATTGCATAAGTACGGCGCTTTGAGTTTTTGAATCAATAGAAAATGAATCATAATCTAAACCTTCAATATATAGACCTATTTTATTCATAGCCCCTAAAATAAGTTTTAAATAAGCTAGACTATCCTTGTTTTTCATCTTTATATAGAGGAATTAGATCTTTATAAATATAATCATGAAAATGAGAAATTACAGCGTCCTCGGACACCAAATCAACCTTTTTAGATAAAACCGCTTCTAATTTTTCTCTCAAATCAAAGAAATCTAATAGATCTATAGGTTTAGATATTTTAATCAAAATATCTACGTCACTTTCTGTATTATTATCTCCCCTAGCAAAACTACCAAACAAAGATGCACGCAAAACAAACTCCTGTTCCTTTAAGATTGGAGTGATTTTGTCTTTAATGTTTTGTATTTCATCTGTCATGGTGAGATTATAGCACCCGGTGGACGATTCTCCAAAATCGTCGTTTGGACGATTCTCCAAAATCGCCCAGTAGGTGATTCACCAGAATCATCGTTACATCCTACTTGGCACCTTAATTCCCAAAACATTCAAACCATTAGTTAATACAGTCAGTACCGCCTTAGTTAGCAGAACCTTATATGGAGTCAAAATATCTCCCTCTACAACAATTTGAGTATTAGCATAAAAGGAATTAAATTCAGATGCGATGTCCAGCAAATATTGTCCAACATAATGGGGGGCATGTTCAGTCTCAGATCGCAAAAGGACCTCAGGGAATCTTACAAGCATCTTTTCTAACTTACCTCCCGCCCAATCTAGTTGGCAGATTTTTGGACTATTTGCATTATTCAAATCATTGTTCAAATCTCCTAGATTAATATCCTCCACGTTAATTGAAACACCCTGCTTCTTTGCTTTTTCTAATACAGATTTAGCACGCACACAAGAATATTGAAGGTATGGTCCCGAGTCACCCTCAAATGAAAGGGATTTTTGTGGATCAAATATTATGTCCTTTCCAATTGTTTGTCTAAGTATCGTATATTTGATTGCCGCAACAGCGATTTGCTCTGCAATTTCCTTTCGCTCCCCAGCCCCAATCTCACGTTCTTTCATTTTTTCTAGTGCCAACTCAGTCATGTCATGCAGCATCGATTCCCCCGTAACAACATCTCCGGTTCTTGAAGACATCTTTCCTGTAGTCAGACGGAGCATTCCGTGTGATAGGTGAAAATTCTTCTTTGCAATTTCTGGATAAATTTGTTCAATGGCTTTATAAGAAACAGCCAAGACATTATCTTGTTCGTTAGCAGTAATTGTATAGGAAATATCGTATGGATCTTTATTGTATTTTAGAAGTGCCAAACCTACTTCCTTTGCCTCATAAGTCGGTAGACCAAATTTGTTTATGAATACACGAGTGTTTAGTCCATAGTTTTCTCCCTTAAAGATAATAGCCCCTTCACTCTCTTCAAAAATCCCACTCTTTATTCCTTTCTGAACTTCCTCAAGCCCCACCACCGAGCTATCACTCTCAAAGAAATACTCGTTGAATTTAGTTCCAAGTACTTTGTAAATTTCCTCGAAGTGATCCATGCTCCATTTCTTTCCTAAATCATACAGAGCATTCATTTCGAAATCAGACTTATCATAAATCTTTTTATTTATTTCTTGAACAATAGCTTCATCCTCTGGATGATCCTTAAAATGAGTTGCGCCTTTTGCGTATATTTTCCCCAAAAAGGCAACTTTATCGCTAAGTGACATTGAATCACTTGGCCACTCCATTCCCTCTTCCTTTTTTAGTAAATCAAAACCGTAGAATGTAAAAGCAACATGCCTACCAACGTCCCCCTGATAGCAATATCTTTTAACATTTCCCCCAGACCACTCCCCAATTCTAGCCAAAGACTCACCGATTGCATTCGACATAAGATGCCCAATATGAAATTGTTTAAATGGGTTAGGGTCTGTATACTCGTAAATCATTTTCTTGCCATTGTGCAAGTTTGATTTTCCATAATTTTCTCCTCCTGACCCACCCTTAGTTTCATCCAATATTTCTTTTATCAATTCCAACGTAACCTCCTCCGTCATATAGAAGTTAATGAATCCAGGACCCGCCACTTCAACTTTTTTAACACCACTCAATGAACCCCCAGAAATAAACACCTGAAGCTTTTCTAAAATTTGATTCGCTAACTCCACCGGCTTCACGCCAAGCTTTGGCGCCAATATCATAGCTACATTTGTCGAATAATCTCCATGAGATAAATCCCCCGGTCTGTCCAGTAGATTCTTTCCAGTCAAAAAATCGTCCTGCCCATGCTCTGAGACGGCCCCTAATATAGCTTCAATAATAACTTTATTCATAGTGGTATATTATCATGCAATCGCAGAATCACAATATCTATTTTGAAAAAATTTGACGATTCTGTTGAAAGTGCTATTATATATGAGTTCCCTTTATGGGGCTTTTAAGACCTGGTAAAACAGGCACGGTATAGTAACGGCGAAAGCAAGCCAACTATACCGTCTAGAAAAAACCGTCTTGTACGGTTTTTTCTTTTGAATATTTTATAAATAGTGACGTATGATATTAGAAATACTCACTTTTATTCTATAATCGATGAGCTTTTTTGACCGCATCTTTTACGGATGACAATAAATCGGGATCAATTTCTGGGGAACTCCTCAATCCTGTTTTAGAATCCCTAACGAGATATAGCCTCTCCAAACATACAACATTTATCATATCGCATTTTATCCAAGACTTTTTATTGTCTAGATGAATTGAACAAAACAGTGGATCCATTTGTATGTGATAATCAAGCATTGGATCTGGCTTTGTTACACTTATTGGAACAACACTTATTAATTCTCTTGTTGTGCCTATGTTTTGAAATAACAATCACAGGTCTTTTCTTGACCATTTCTGGCTCTATAAAACCTTCATAGTCACAATAGACTACCGACCCTGGTTTTGGTTGAAAATTTAACATTGCTCACAATAATATTATATTTTTTATAAAACGTAAAATATAAAACAAAATCTAATCGTTTTATCACAAAGTATTGTTTCTAAATTATAGTACACAGCATTAGAACCTATTTATTTTAATCCATTGTTATATAATTTTTAAAAAATTATTTTACATCAACAAACTTCCCGTTCTCAACCTTATACATTTCATACGCCGCCTCGGTTAGATCACCGTTTTTGTCAAAACCTATTGGACCGGTTGCACCCCTAAAATCTTTTAGGTCATAAAGATTATTTTTAAAACATTCGGAATCTGGTTTTTTACATTTAGATAAGACACTTCCAATAGCCATGAGTGCATCATAAGATCTAGCGCCAACAGCCTGATTAATACTTGGGTAATCACTATAATACTTCTTGAAAGAATCCTCAAACTTTTTAGCCTCTGTGGACAAAGAAGCACTCGGACCAAACAGGGGCGTGTTATTGTCGGCACACCTCACGGTTTGGTATCACAGCAAAAGACTGGAGAGATACAAACCCGAAACTTGAAGGTAACATCAGAGACTATGCAAACGTTGTGTAAATACTTTCTCTTGCTTATAGGGGTTATTTCATCATTTGCACGGCTCAAAATAAGCTTATGGTAGGTTATACAGCGATATTGTAGTATGACACTACAATACTTGCGTCACATTTGTTTATTTGATATACTAAATACATGTATATAAACAGATTTCCAAAAATTGAAGATAAAATAGAGGCCGGCAAAGTGCTAGTTATTTATGGTGCCAGACAAGTAGGTAAATCTTCTCTTGTAAAACATTACCTAGGTGGATTAGATGAAAAATACCTATTTTTCAACGGAGAAGACGTAAATGTTCAATCCATCTTTTCCTCTATGAATCTCAAGACACTAAACGAAGCTATTGGGAACACCAACCTGATCATCTTGGATGAAGCTCAAGTTATACCTAATGTTGGCACATCTCTTAAACTTCTAGTTGATACACACCCAAACCTAAAAGTAATTGCGACCGGATCTTCATCTTTTGAACTTTCAGGTCAAATTGGAGAACCCCTTGTTGGCAGAATGAATGTCATCACCCTATTCCCTTTTTGGGAAAAGGAGGTTGCAGAATCTCATTTAAATGATTTTATAGATAACATGGACTTCGCCTTACGCTTTGGTAGATACCCTGCAGTTGTAAAAACACAAATTATTGATGAAAAAAAAGAAATCCTAACTAACATAGTCAATGGATATTTGCTCAAAGATATATTAGCCTTTGAAAGGGTTAAAAACTCCAAATTGATTTTAGATTTGCTCAAACTTCTCGCTTATCAAGTGGGAAGCGAGGTTTCTATTCACGAGATTGCCACCAGATTATCCATAGCGAGGGATACTGTAAATAGATTGCTTAATTTGCTAGAACAAAACTTTATTATATTTTCCCTACGTTCTTATGCAAAAAACTTAAGAAATGAGATACGGAAGAAAGAAAAATACTATTTTTACGATCTTGGAATAAGAAATACTTTAATAGAGAATTTCAACGAGATAAGCACCAGAAATGATATGGGTGCCTTGTGGGAAAATTTCTTAATAGTAGAAAGGATTAAGAGAAATAAATATATAGAACCATATAAATCAATATATTTCTGGAGAAAATCTACTGGAGCAGAGGTTGATTTTATAGAAATATATAACGACACGATCAGCGGTTATGAATTCTCCATTAAAGAAAAGAGAAATAACAAATCCAAACAGTCCTGGGTCAATGACTACCCTAAATCTACATGGAAAAATATAAATATGGAAAACTATAACGAGTTTATTATCTAAACCTACAAAACCTCACGGTTTTGTCCATGAGGTTTTGTTATGAGACCTTTACAGGCTCGATCAGGCTCGATTCCGAGTCCTATATAGAATAGGAAGATTATGCTACAACGTCAATTCCCAAAGAAGCACATGTTCCCTCTATCATCTTCATGGCTCCTTCTATATCCTTTGAGTTCAGGTCAGGCATCTTTCTCTCTGCGATTGCCTTAACTTGAGCTTTTGTAATCTTTCCAACTTTCTTTGTATTTGGGTGACCTGATCCCTTCTCAACTCCAATTGCCTTTAGAACAAGAGAAGCTGCGGGAGGAGTCTTAAGAACAAAATCAAAAGTTCTATCCTCAAAAACTGAGATTACAACAGGAATAATGTCGCCTACCATAGTAGCTGTTGCATCGTTGAATCTTTTTACGAATTCACCAATGTTAACACCAGCTTGACCAAGTGCAGGACCTACCGGTGGAGCAGGATTTGCCTTTCCAGCAGGAATTTGTAATTTTAATGATTTGATTATTTTTTTTGCCATAAATATATATTAATTGTTTTTCTTTATTTATGGCCACAAGACGCGAGAGAAGCGCAGGCGTATCTGGCCAAAGTTCTTATAAAATACCTTAAATTGTCTTAACTTGCAAGAAGTCCAGCTCAACAGGTGTCTCACGACCGAACATTGATACAAGGACCCTAACCTTTCCTCTATCTGTATCAACCTCTGAAACCTTGCCTTCTAGGTCCTTAAATGGGCCGTCAGCCACCTTAACAAGGTCTCCGATGTTTAGATTAATGGTGTGTTTTATGTTATCACTAGACATTCTTCTGAATAATTCCTCAACCTCCTTCTTCTCAAGAGGAACAGGAGTTGTACCAGAACCTACGAATCCAGTAACTCTAGGTGTATTTCTAACCATATACCACGTATCATCGTTCACGATCATATCCACCAAGATATATCCTGGGTAAATTTTTTCATCCTCCTCTATTCTTTTACTTCCCTTTATCTTAATCTTCTTTTCTGTTGGAACAATTACATTGAATATACGATCGTCCATACACAATGACTCAATACGCTGTTTGAGGTTTCTCATAACGGCGTTTTCATATCCAGCGTATGTGTGAATTGCATACCAATTCCTCTCTCCTTGTTCTTGTTTTGACATGGTTATTTAAAAATTAGCTTTTAAAATGAACGTAATATAAAGCTTTTGAACAAGCCTGTAAAAACGGTATCAAGACCAGAAACATACAAAGCAACAACCAACGAAACAACAATAACTAGTGTTGTGTAAACAATAGTCTGCTTTCTTGTTGGCCAGCTTACATGTTTCATTTCTGATGTTGTCTCACTTATATATTGTTTTATTGACATATATTTTGGTATTTTAAAACACCCTTTCGGGCGCCTTTAGTTGTTATTTTAACACAAAGAAGTATATAGTGTAAAATGTCAAAAGTCAATATTTGACATTTAAATCGAATATTGCATACTAGCATATAGTTTTAGTACCATAGACAAATTTACTATACAAATCAGTCCCCCACCATCCTCCCCGAGGTTGGAAAATTGAGAGATTGAGAGTGTAGTCAATTCCACCAATTTAATAAAATGTTCCAAAAATTTATTTCAAGCCCACAAGAAGTGATCACAGTTATGATTTCAATATCGTTTCTAATTGGATTTATAAATTTTTTTGGCTATTGCCATCACAAGAAAATCAACCCAATGACGATGAATATCACCCACTTCCTCAAGATGTTCTTCGGTTTCGTGCTGATGGGACTATTTGGCCTAGCTATATATTTTACCATGAAGGATGACGAAGAGACCCATCATGGATAGAACTCAAAAGTGTCTTACACTTAACCCCGCCATTCGGCGGGGTTAATTTTATACCAAAACAAAAAAGACCATTCTATTAAGGTCTTTAATGAATTTGTATCATGCAGACGCAGATGTCGAGCTGACACTGAATAAATCTATTTTATACTATAAGTAACACTCACATCAGACGTAATTTTATCTTCCCCAACAGGTAAATTAGCAGACAATGAATCAGCTGCGCCTACCATTTTTTCACTCATCATAACGGGGTATGGATATCCACCACCTGCATTTTCAGAAAAAGATGTTACCTTACCCAATTTTACCCCCAGGGCGCTGGCGATATCGACGGCCTGAAGTTTTGCTTTTTGAATAGCCTGACCCTGAAGAGATTGTTTTATCTTATCCATATTATCTACAAAGCTTGCAAGGTCATTGACAGTAACCCCAGCATTTCCAACCAAATTAACTAAAGTACCAGCCAAATCTGGATTTTTACTTATTTCTGTGATTTTTACTTCCATCGATTGATTGGTCTCGTATCCAACAATCTCTGATGTTCTATCGACACAGGCAGAAACAGAAGACACAGATGGAGCAACCTGAATAGTTGATACTGAGGTGGGTGCACCAATCATCTTACTTGCAGAAACCGCAGAAGGAGCTTTAGCAGAAGAAATTAAGGTCGCCACCTTCCCCTTCACAACAGTCGCTTGGGCTGATGAACAAGAAGTAGTTCTCGAACTATATTTTGGATATGTATTAAAATTTAATGTCTTAATATTTTTATCTAAAACTCCATTTTGTTTTAGGATAACAATAGCAGAATTTATTTTATTTGTCGTAGCATCTTGCGATGACTTAATATCCTTTCCAAATTCTGTTACTGATATTGTAAATTTTGTAGTGTCTGGCTTCACGCTAATTTCACTATGACCTGATACAGTGATAGTATTTTGATTTATATTCCCACCCCCCTTGTCTTCTGTTGAAATTTTAGATATAGCAAGAATGGTTACTGACAATATGAATAAAATTGAAACGAATTTTAATAATGAATTTAGTTCTAGGATTTTTTTTGACTCATTAGTATTTTTAATATCTTTTTTGATTACCATACATACATTATAGCAGAGAATCATGAAAAGATTCAAATAAGTTTTCAAAGAGAGACGCAACTGTCAGTGGACCAACACCACCTGGCACTGGAGTGATAGCTTTCGCAACATTAGAAACATCATCAAACGCAAAATCTCCACATATCTTTCTAAGATTTTCACTTTCGCCGACTGAAATATCAACAGACGTAATCCCAACATCAATTAAAATTTGATCATAAGATAAAAAACTCTTATCAATAAAGCCGGGAGCTCCAATTGCTGATATTAAAATGTCCGAGGCTTTAGTTATTTCTTTTAGATTAAAAGTTTTAGAATGACAAATCGTAACGGTTGCATCTTTCGCCAACATAACAAGAGCAATCGGCTTGCCCACCAAAACAGATCTTCCAATTATGCAAACTCTTTTACCTACAACATCAATATCATATTCATTTAACAAACTCAAAACCCCCTTGGCCGTTGCTGGAATGAAGCCTTTAAATATAGTTTTTTTAAATTTATCTATTTTTTCATTCAAGAACTCAGATGCATTGAAAGCCTGAACTGAAAAAATAGAGGTCTCACTGTCGCCCACAGATTCATCTGCTTTAAAATTTCTTTGAACCAATAGCCCAAGACTCGTACTACTTAATCCATCTACATCTTTTCTGTAATCAATTGCGTTCGTAATGTTATGAACCAATAGGTGCCTTGGCAGTGGTAGCTGAACAATTATTCCATGTACAGAATCATCATTATTATAGTTTTGAATCTCCGCAATTAAATCAGATTCACTTACATACTCCGGTAACATAATATGCAAAACTTCTGCACCGATATACTCAGCAAACTTTTTCTTTTGACCAATATAAACAGTAGAAGCTTTATTGTCCCCTATTTGAAATATTACGAGCGTTGGAGGAATAAAACTATCCCCCTCTCTTTCTTTTATCTCATTAATACGAGAACGTAAATTCTCTTTCTTATTATCTCTGATATCTATTCCTCGAAGTAAAATCATTTTGTTGAATTTGAAATTTGAAATATCTATTAAAAATACCTATTTAATTTGAAACGAAGCCTTGACTGTAACCATCACATCTTTGTCGATAGTTGAAGTATCATAAGATCCATAATCAGACACATCATTAGAACCAGAAGTCATAACCTGAACAACACCCGCTCCTGCTGATTTTATTTTTCCAACCGAGCTTCCTGCCGGTTTAACAATTGCATCAGCTCTTGCTTTAGCGTCCTTAAGTGCTTCTGGTAATAAACTAACCTTAATGTCCTGCAGACCGGAGAAATAATATTCAGGATTTTGTGGAGAAACAACAACACCAGCAAAAATCAAATCTTTTATATTCTTAGACATAGTATCAACCAACTTAACATCACTCGATGAAATACTAATTGTCTGACTAAGATTGTACTTTTTTACTGATGAACTTGGATTGCTTTCGTAAACTTCATTCATAAGAACTGGAGTAATTTTCAAATCAGCTTCATTGAAACCATTTTTAACAAAAAAAGCTTTAACTATTTTCAAATCGCTATCCATTTGGGTATACCCGTCCTTTACTGTATCAAGCGTCACCGGTCTCATAAAATTAATTGACCACTTAGCTTGATCTGCAATAACGCTCTTTCTGGCGGACCCAGTCACTGAAACCGAATCATCCATCGCCTTTATACTATAAAAAGCATAGGCACCGATAATGGCCGATAAAAGTATTGCAACACCAATTACAAAACTTGATTTAAACATTTGAGATTTATTTTCTGTATTCATATCTAAAGTCTATAACACAAAGGTATATAATACAATGAAGAGCGCGCAATACGAAATACCGCAAGACATGTCGAGTTTAGACCTATAATCCAAAGGCAGACAGCAGAATCAAAAACAAGACACCGACGATAATTCTATAATAGGCAAATCCAATAAAATTATGCTTCTGGATGTAACTTATAAATCCCTTGATTGCCAAAATAGCAACAATGAAAGCTGTAATGAAACCTGTTGCCAATAGAACAATCTCATTGTGACCAATTTCCCCTACCCCCTTATACAAATCCAAAAAAGATGCAGCTAGCATTGTTGGTATAGCAAGAAGGAAAGAAAATTCTACGATGTCCGAACGAGAGACTCCAGAGATTTGTCCTCCAATGATTGTTGCAGCAGATCTTGAAACCCCAGGAACCATAGCAATCGCTTGGTAAAAACCAACCTTAACAGCTTGCGTGTAGCCAACATTTAAGTCACCATTCAGACCATGCTGAATATTTAATCTGGACTGATACTTTGCATTGCGTTTCTCAAACCAAATTATCAAGATACCACCGACTATTGATGAGATGGAGACTACCCAAGAACTACCGAGCAAATACTTCTTGACTACACCATGTAGTGCCAAACCGAGAATTGCTGTAGGGATAAACGCGACAATCACCTTTTTTATTGTATCTTTAGAGGTTATCAATCTTTTAAAATATAAGACAACAACGGAGAGTATTGCACCAAGCTGAATAAATATTTCAAAGGTCTTCAAAAAATCTGTCTCTTGTAACCCCAATAACTTGGAAGCTAATATCATATGACCAGTGGAGGATATCGGTAAAAACTCTGTAACACCTTCAATTATACCTAAAATTATTGCGTGGATTATATTCATAGAGACATTGTATCATCAGGTGGGCGATTCTCAAAAATCCCCCACTGAAAGAGAATGCTGGCGATTCTGCTGAATCGTAACCAAAATTATTATTTGGGTGATTACCCAAAATATTCGTGATAAATTAATCATTATTTAACTCCCTCTTTTTAAAGAAGTTCTCAAATATGAAAACGGAAATGGATGAAATTAGTAATCCAAGAACAATACCCACTATTACATCGCTCAAATAATGAACAGATAAATATACCCTACTAAACGCAATGGTAAGTGCCAACAGTGAAAGAATTATAATAAACAACATTCTTAAAAAAATATTTCTAATGTGATCCTTGTACGCAAATATTAGCAATGAACAAAATAGGGTTGCGATAGCTGCATGGCCACTTGGAAATGAATACCCATCAACCTGAACAATTGCTTCAAGTGGACGTGTCCGAGCGATTAAAACTTTCATAATATATACGGTTAAGGCGCCAACTCCCAGGGTTATAAAAAACTGTAGCAAATAATACGGTTTCTTATACAACCAAAACAACATAGCGGTTGCAATCGTCAATAGTAAAAATGATTGAGGACTTCCCACACTACTCACAAATAAAGCCACTTTAACACCAAACGGGGTTATAAAAGATGGCATCCAGCCTATAACATTCAAATCAATTTTATGAGCCAGTAGAAGAAAAAAAGAATTCATATATTGTTTTATAATATTAAATAAAATGTTTAAATATAATTATCGCCCCCACAGCTACAGCCGAGATAGATGCTAGCAGGACAGAGCCAGCTATTGTGTCTTTTATTATACCGACAACAGGATGATGATTCGGTTCCAATTTATCCCAAGTATATTCAATGGCGCTATTTACCATTTCAGCCACCAGCACTATTGATATCACAATTATCAGAAGTGCAAAATCAATCCAACTAAAATCTAGATAAAAAGCTGTAAATAAAACAAAGATAGAAATTATAATGTGTAACCTAAAATTTCTCTCATTCCTAAGAACATATCTAAGACCTTTTACAGCACAGCCAAACGAATTGAAAAATGGATTTATTTTTTTGTTAGCAAAATTTGTCATACTTATAGTATACTACCTAAATAAACTAAGATGATTTTAGATATCCCCAAATTCAATAAAATTAAGAATCGCACAATGAAATTAGGATTTTTAATAGCCCTAATATCAATAACGACTTCCGCGACAACCGCGACAACCTTAATTGTCCCGACGTCCCCTTTGCACCATTTTTTATCCTCTTTTTTAACAATTAAGCACGCAGGCGCTACAACCTCACCCTACTCACCTTTCATAGATATACTAAACGCCAGCAGTACCACAAACTATAATTCGCTAAATAACAGCTCGTCTTCAATTATTCAGATCAATGCTGTGAAAGTTTGGCAGGAAAACGGAGATTTCACGCGAACACTCAAGAAAGGATCTAAAGGCAATGATGTGTTAGTGCTTCAGATTATTCTCAAATCACTAACTAATGACAAAACTAAAAATTCAGCCAATGGATATTTTGGACCAATGACCTACAATAATTTACAGACAGTTCAAGCCAAACTAAATCTTCCCATAACAGGCATACTTGACCAAGCCACAAGACTAGCAATTAACGATCTAATGTTTAGAGAGCTTTGTCCAACTGCAATTAGGGTTATAGGCCAGGACAACATGGTTGAGAGTGATTTTGACAAAGTATTTGAAAATCTTAATCGATCAAAATCTATTCCACTCAATTATATTCCCCATGATTTGGTAAGAGTTCCAAATTCAATCAAAACAATTGGCATAATGTGTGTATCAGACAGAATTATTCGACATCTTCAAGAAATGATTTCTGATGCAAAAAAACAAAAACTAGATATTGCCATAACATCTTCTTATAGAAGTGCTGATATGCAAAAGTTTTTATACTCGATGTGGATTAATCAAAGTGGCGCTGCAGCCAAAGCTGGAATCGCAGAAGCAGGTCACTCTGAGCATCAACTCGGAACAACAATAGACGTCTCAGGAAAAAGTATAGGCAATGCTGGTGTCAGCCCAAGTTTTGCGAATAGTAAAGAAGGAAAATGGATGGCTCAGAATAGTTATAAATATGGTTTTATTATGAGTTACCCAGACAAAAAGCAAAAGGAGACTGGTTATATTTATGAACCGTGGCACTTTAGATACATTGGTGTAGATAACGCAAACGACATTTTTACAGAAAAAATAACCATTCAAGACTTTTTGAATTTTTCAGAGGCCACCACGAGTACGACATCAAGCACATTAACAAGTGCAACATCGACCATGGCGACATCAACAAAATAATATTTATGTAAGTTGTGAATTATTTTAGAGAAAAGCAGTGAGTGTTGGAGGATGGAGTAATGACAGTCACAAATTCGTCAGATGAACTTTCATAGGTAGGCCAATCACTGAAATTAGAGCCCCAAAAATAGTCTGAAATCACAATTATATATTTTGGGATTCGAATATCTCCTGTACATCTAAATTTTTGTGCGCCAAGAACATCTGTATTCACAAAAAAGATCCACGCTTCATTATCATCTTTCCCCCTTGGATTAGGTAATATTTTCATGTATTTTGACATCAATGCCGGTAACCCAGACCCTATAGTTTCAATAGGCGTTTTCTGTGGGTTGTTGAATGCCTGATAAGCATATCTTTGCGATAATGTAGACTCAAACGGATATTTACCATTATCATTTTTATACATCTCTAAAGCATTAACAAATTGCATAATTTCTGATCTGAAGGCTTTTTCATTAGCTTTATTTCTAGCAGTACTTACACCAGCCATAACAATACTAGAAAGAAGTGAGATTATCGACAAAACAACCAAAAGCTCAATCAATGTAAATCCTTTTTTTGTCTTTTTGTCTTTTTTCATATAGAAATCTAGGGTATGTGTCTGCATCTTGTTGCATAATTCTATTTTACCCTTCTTTTATTATTCCGTATTTTTATAAATTATATACAATTCAGTATATCACAGCATCACTAATAAAATTTATCTATCTGATCTCCTTCCATTCCTCGTCAGATTGCTTAAAGAAAAAAACCATAACGGTATTAGAAATCCATTGCCATAAAAGCTTGGGCCATCCAATCTTGTGCGCCCTTCTCCCAGTATGATATACCTTCAATTCAAGCGGTAATTTTGTTCTACCAATTTTTGCAAGGCGCCAAAACAAATCCATATCCTCACTAACCGTTATTCTTTCATCAAAACCATTAACCGCCAAAAAAGCTTCCCTCTTAATCATCTGAAACTCGCCTCCCGCAGCTCCAAACCTGATAAAGTTCAAAAAGGAAAAATAATATGCAACAATTTTAAAGATGATAATATCATAGACATTAGCCATATCTTTCAAAACAACACATTCCGCTGTAACCGCAACAAGTTTTTTATCCCTATCAAAATATTTCTCAGCTCGTTTTATAAGATCGTTTATGTCTGGAATAATCACGTCGGCATCAACAAATATAACGTACTCCCCCGTCGCTAGTTTAGCCCCATCATTTCTCGCCTGAGAAATTTTTTGTTTCTTCTCTTCATTGTAAACAACAATTTTATTCGTATATTTCTTAACAATCTCGATAGTTCTATCCCTACTCCTGCCGTCTGAAATTATAATTTCCTTTTCTCCAGAGAAAGCATTCAAGGATTTCAATGTGTCCTCAATGGTCTTTTCCTCATTTAATGCTGGGATTACAAAAGAAATCATGTTTATTTTTATATTTTATACTAATTATTCAAACAATTATTGGTTTGCAGACTGTCTACAGTTTGTCCATATTAATTCTAATATTCCAATTCCTTAGATTTTTTTGCAACATACCTAGAGAAGAAATAAATTGAAGATATAACCACAACAGCCAATATGATCAAAAATAGATCTTTTAAATTATCTGAAATTCCTAAATACAATTCTCCAAAGAAATATCCAATGGAAAGCAATATTGAAACAAGGAAAAACTCACCGACAAAGTTTATAAGCATATACCTTTTGAAAGAAACCCTTGTCATACCAGCAACTGTCAAAACTCCAACGGCAAAGCCAAGTCCAAGAGTTAATTTAGAAAAAATCAATATTCTCTCATGATATTTTGAAAATAACCCCTTAATTTTTTCAAATCTTTCTGGAGTTATTCCAATAAACTTACCTTGTTTTTTCAGAATAGGGTCTGCAAAATATCTACCCACGACATACCAAAACACATCGCCAACTAAGTCCCCTATAAGAATCGCTATAAAAAGTGGAGTTAATTCAAAAAAACCAGTTCTGTATAAAAGACCTGAGGCAACCATTAGAACTGGGCCTTCAAAAATTACTCCAACACCAATGAGAGGATATCTAAAGTAAGAAGCAAAACCTAATAAACCGGTTAAAAATGACATTGTCTGAATCATTGTACTATTGTACTACATTTTAGATTTAAAATATCTAGTACTTTCCACACTTTTTATCATTCTTAATTAATTCTAGTTTTTGCTCTTTTTTCCACCTTTTAATTTCCGCCTCCCTACCTCGAGCTTCATTTAGGGTCTGGAAGGTTTCCGAATATTTCAAAAATACTGGGCGTCTAATTTTTGTGTAATGCGCGCCGGATTTTAGGTTATTATGTTGATTGAGTCTTTTTTCAAGGTCATTAGTGCAACCGACATACAGGGTCTTATCAGCACATTCGAGGATGTAGACGGTGAACATTGTGGGGTGCCTAGAGAGAATCGGACTCTCGATACCGGTTCCACAAACCGGAGTTTTACCACTAAACTATAGGCACCATGTATTTGGCGTCACTGAGCATTTACAATACCCACTGACGCCAACTATATATATCATAAATATTGTCTTTTGACGAGTTTTTTATCCAGCTTTTATCCGCCGTAGTTTTATCCGCCGTAGCCCTATCTCCACACCAAAACCGCATAAAACACAAAAGCCACGCTGACGATTACTTAGCCACCGAATTCAAATAATCCGCATACTCCTTAAAAGTTACACATTTTACCTTAGGCTTTCCACACACATCCTCAGCAAATGATTTCATGGCCTCCCAGTATACACCATCATTCCATGTTGAAAAATGGTGGCCAATTACAACTGGAGCGTGATTTCCTTCGTAATTTTTATTGAAGTAATTCAGATAAGCGCCCTTCATTTCATTAAAAAAGCTATTCCAAAGAGGCGTCCCCTTCTTGGCGACGTTCTTCACATGTGATTGCATCATCCAAAAATTATAATCCATAGAAAGAACGTAATTACTTTTACCCGTAGTGCTTGGACTATTTAATTGTGAATGCAAATCAGGTGACTTAATAATACCAAGTCCAATATGCCAGACTCCATCCTTATCCTTTACGGGATATTTTGTTGGCATCCTTATACCACTAGCATCATATAAATATTTTTTCAGAGATAAAACCTTATACAGACTATTATTAACCCCAAGCTCTGGCGCTCTAAAACCAACGAATTCAGATATATTAAAAGTCCATGGTGCGATAACCACGTTTGGATTATTCTTTTGAACATTCATTATTATTGAATCAAAAGAGTTAGATTCTTGAAGCCATTCATCGTAACTCCATTTGGATCCATTGAAGTGACCAACATTGTGTGATCCAATCTCATTTCCCTCAGAATATGCCAAGTTTATTTGCTCCACCCTATCTTTAACATCTTGCTCACTATCAGCATACCCAATCATGGATGCGCCCATTTTGGCTCGTGGAGGCTGATAGACATACTTAGCGGTCTCTTTGGTAATTAGATAAATTGGATTAATAAAATAAGTAAAATGAATAGGCTTCCCTTTAGCAATCATATCTTTTGAAAACTGACGAGTTTCTTTCCACATACTCAACGATCTCGATCCATCAAAGGAGAAGATAACATATTGAATATCTGAATATGTAGCTGAGGATGAGGCTGATATTTCTGAAGTTCCCGTGGCGTGCGAGCTAATCTTTTCAACTGTATTAGCAGTATCGGCATCACCTTCAGAAACAGAATCGGCATCACCGTTCGAATACCCCAAAAATTCAGAGGAATTAGAAACCCCAGCCCAGCTAATCAATAGGTTACCGCCCTTGTAAACCAAAAAAGATAAGGCCAAAACAAATACAACAACTCCCACAACGGTCCTTATATTTATTAAAATTTTTGAATATTTTTTTGTTTTTTTTTCTATATTTGGTGGCATTTTTGATTTTACTTTATATTTAATTTATTTTGATTTTATAATAACATCATTTAGATGATTATGCTTGCCTTATTTATAGCTTTATTTATAGGTGAAATTTCTGTTTTATTCCAACGATCTTATTTATAAGAAGGAGAATCCTCAGATAAGCCGTTAAAATAATTCGCCAATCTCGCCATTACATACAAAAGTGAAGATAATCTATTCAAATATGCAAGTGTCCATTTTCCAATAGATTGTTTTCCATTAGATTCGCCAAGATACTCATCGGTATTAATATGAGAATGTTTTTTTACATCAACTTCACCAACAATAGCAATCACTCTCCTCTCAGCTCTTCTGACTATAGTCCTAGAAATATCACAAAGAACCGCCATCTCTGTCCCACCTGAAATGAAGAAACTCTTTATTGGTGGTAATATCTTTTCTCCCTCATCAACATAGGCTTCACACTCCCTCAGTTTTTCTTCAGTAATTGTCATATCAGAACCAGCGACCTCGGCTTGAATTATAAAAAGGTTTTGCTGTATATCGCTAGTAATTTTATCAAAGGCATCCCCAAGTATTTCCATTTTAACCACCCCGCCATCAGCCTTAACTTTAATCAATCCCAAAAATGAATTAATTTCATCAAGCGCCCCAAGCGCCTCGGTGACATTCGAACTTTTTGAAATCCTCTGGTCACAACCAAAGGTCTTTGTTGTGCCCTTATCCCCCTTTCCTGTGTATAATGTCATATTTTTGGTTGTGGTTTTAATTAAGTGTCGGGGCTTTTAATAAATTGTGATAATGATATCATACCAACATGATTAAGAAAGAACAAAACAAAACTCCGATCAATAAAATCCCCAAAGTAGCGTTTGACCCATATGATTATAAGAAGCAAACATACAGGGGTGTAGATATCTACACAAAAGCCCTTCCTTGGGCCAATTGTACTTTTTTAAAGTGGATTATTAACCATGGAGCACAGGATGACAAGATTGGAACAGAAGGGACTGCCCATTTCTTGGAACACATCATGTTTGATGGAAATGACTTATATGGAGATAAGAAGACGATAGATTTATTTTCTAAAGAGCATTTATTGGACTCTTTAAATGCACACACTCGTTTTACCGACACTTGTTATGTCTGTAAATTCCTACCACAAAAGACCGCCCCTGCTCTTGAAGGAATACATCGTCTAATTTTTAAACCACTAATGCGAGATGAGGATATTGAGCATGAGAGAAAGGTTATCACCCAAGAAGGCTGGGGATATTTATTAAATGAAAAATATATAGATTATCTAAAGAAGTGGAGTAAAAATTTATACAGCGACATTCCAGAAAAAAGTCGAATGTCTTCACCCTTAGGATGGATTGATACTGTTGCTAAAATAAGCAAAAAGGATCTTAAGTCGGCTCATAAGAATTACGTTAGAGAAAATTCAGCTATAATCTTGGCTGGTATTGTGAATGACAATACAATCAAGGAAATAAAGCGCATTATTGATCAGCTCCCAACAGGAAAGAAGAGAACTCCATTTAGAATACCAAGCAAAATTAATATTCCTAAAGAAAAAAGATGGGTTAAGACTTATACCGAAATTGGACGAACGGACAATAAGCAAGCCTTACTTGAGATAGACAGAATATTAGAGATCAAAAAGACCGACGAAGATACTCTCGGCCTAATCGAAACTGTTTTAAGAGAAGTTCTGTTTAGACGACTACGACACGATAACAGTTGGTGTTATGGAGTTGGAGTTAACTTTTTCAGAAATCCAAAATATGTTTCTCAAAATATCTGGGTTAAGGTTGCTCCAGAAAATTTGAAAGACGCTGAAACTATAATTTGGGATACAATCGATAGATTTATTAAGGGAGAGTACAAGGAAGATTGTGAACGAGAGCGAAAAATTGTTATAGATAGGACTCTAGCTAGCGAGTTTTTAAGTGGAGACGTTGCAGAATCAGCAGAAAGACAAATAGCTTCTGGCAAGAAAATCAAAACAATTAATGAATATTTAGAAAGTGTGGTAAAAGCAAATTATGACAAGGGAGCCAAACACCTATCGCTTTATTTCAAAAAGGAGGATGTCTTTACTGAGATAAATATTTCTGAAGAATTTAAGGGAAAGGTTGAATAGTAGAATATAGACATATGGCCAAGCTAGAACGGTAGTTGACAATGTAATGACAATTGCATTATACTTCTGACATGAGTATTCAAACAACTATACAAATAAGAATTGAAGAAGACCTAAAAGAAAAAGCATCTGACGTACTTAAGAATATCGGACTGGATCTTTCTTCTGGAATCAAACTCTTTCTAAAAGAGGTTGTTACTAGTGAGTCTGTCCCCTTTATCCCCTCAACGGCAAAAGGTAAGAAACTTCTGAATTATGAGATGCTCAAACAGGAGATTGCTGAAGCAAAGAAGAAAGGTAAGGGGTTTGCAACAAGTGAAGAAATGTTGGATGACATCTTAAGGAAGTAAAAATTTATATTTTCTTTGGCATTTCTTCAGGGTACAAATGATATCCTATGCATTATGTATAGAATATTTTATACCAACAATTTTAAGAAACAATTGGCAAAAGTCTTGTCATCTGGAAGATATACGGAATCTGAGGTTAATGATGTTATTAATACATTGGCCATGGGAAAGATGCTAGATGTGAGGTTTAAGAATCATAAATTAAGTGGTGAATATACTGGTTTTTATGAATGTCATATTCGCCCAGATCTACTGCTGATTTACGAAAAAGACAATATTAACATGATATTAACAGCAATATCTATTGGTAGTCACTCGGAATTATTTGGCTAAAAGCCTCCGTCTAAATACTCCTTAATTCTTGATTTGTCTTCATTCTCTGATTCACCCTTAAAGTATATTTCGATAAAATCCACCGTATTATTCACAACATGGTAAGCATAAATAATACGAATACCGCTTTGTACACCAAAACCCTTAAGAGCTTTGCATGCAAATTTCCTAATCTTACAAACCTTCAGTTCATTGGTGCAAAAACTTGGAATTAGTTCGACTGAGTTATTATCTATTTTTTGCAAATGAAATAACTCGATTGCGTTCTTTTTAACAACTTCAATATCACCCTCAAGCGTTCTAAATTTCTTGAGCAATCTTTTCAAATCTTTATCAAAAACTGGTGTATTTTTATAAGTTATCAAGTTCATATTCTCTAACGGAAGTATTCTTTGTACGATAAAACACTGACTCATAGGATAAAGGTTGACCATATAGAGCGGTAATCCACGGAACATCCTCATGGGAATAATTACTCAGTTCAACTGCGGATTTATCTGAAAGACGAGAAATAACCTCATCAATATGCTTTATTTCATTGGCATTTAATACAGAGATGTCGGACGCTCTTCGTGGTAAATACTTTGTTTGTTCATGTAGAAAGTACTTACTCTTGACTGTCTCAAGCTCCCCCTTGGACTCCATCAATTTTACAATTTCCTTAAACTCTACTGGAGTTGGTCCAAAATGGTTCTTAATATATGTTGCTCCAATTAGCTGTTCTTCAAATTTTTCATAATAGTCAAAATCAATAAAATAAAGGAGTTTATACAAAACAGTCATTCCCACATTGGACTTACTTCCAACTTTTTCTAGGACATACAGAAGCACCTCTTTAAACTTCTTTAGATTTTTTTGCGGTACATCAATACGAATTTCTTGTTTTTCTTTCTTCTTGGATTCATTTGATTCATCAGATATATATACCTTAACATCTGAAGTTTTTTTACCAGAAATAAGATCTTCTAGAGAAATATTAAAAATCTCAGCGATCTTACTCGCCTCTCCGACGGTTAGCTCTTTTGCCCCTTTTTCGACCTCTATATAACTTGCTCTTGAAATACCAATTTTTTCAGCAACAAAAGCCTGAGAGACGCCTTGGTTGTTTCTAAGTTCTATTAAAAATTTGCCTTTAATCATGACTACATTATATACCCATTATGAATGATGTCAATATAATATACATGCTCATTGTACATAAAACTTACAATCGTAAATATATTCCAAGTGCGCGAGAGAGGATTTGAACCTCCACGCCCTTACGGGCACTACCACCTCAAGGTAGCGAGTCTACCGTTTCTCCACCCGCGCATGGGTATATTATGCATAAAAGCCAACAACAAAACAAGATCACTTGAGTGGTCTTGTTTTGTGTTTATCGATAGTGAATGATTTATTTAAATTATTCTGTAGCTGTAGCCTCCTCTGCTGTTGCCTCTACTGCCTCTACTACTTCCACCTCAGGCTCTAGCACGGCTGTTGCAGCTTCCTCTGCTTCTAGTCTTGCAGCTTCTGCTTTAGTTAGATGAGATGAATCACGCTTTGTCATTTCCATCTTCATTCTCTTACTAATTTCCTTAGCCGCTTTGTCTCTAATGTAGTAAAGCTTAGCACGACGAACCTTGGCACGCTTTGTAACTTCTATTTTATCAATATTAGGTGAGAACAACGGGAAGATTCTTTCTACTCCATAGCCTCCTGAAACCTTTCTAACGGTAAAAGTACCTCCAGCTTCACTTCCATGCTTTCTAGCAAGAACAAGACCCTCAAAAACCTGAAGACGAGTCTTGCCTTTTTCTTGAATTTTTTGATACACCTTAACCGTATCGCCTACGCGCATATCAAAATCCTTTCTAGTAGCATCTGTTTTAGCCACCTTAACCTCCTTTTTAACTGTTTTTATAGCTGCTGTCATAGGGAGCAATATAGCAGAGATGCTGGGTTTTTGCAAATACGACGCGACCGCCTCTCAGCCCACCCAAGAGCACGCCAATTCTCTGCTGAGAATTGGCTCTGCTCACTGCAGTTCGCAAGTCTCTTGGGTGGGCTGAGAGGCGGCCTTGCTGTTGTGGTAAAACGAGCATTTAATACAAAATCAGACGACAATTCTTTTGATTAAGGGGTTGATTCTGGTGACAAGCTCATAAATGGACATATTTGCCAAATTAGCCATATTTACCAAGCTATTTTTGAAATTATCATCCAGACCAACTATTTCAACCTCATCACCAACCTTTATATCTGAAACCCTTGTAGCATCCACCATTATTATGTCCATACAAACGTTGCCCAACACCTTACAAGCCATGCCTCTTACATAAACATAGCCAATTCTAGAAAGAGCACGAGGAAAACCGTGCCAATAACCTATTGGTAAAATAGCTATCTTGGTATCTTTATTTAGTCTTTCAGATAAATCATAACCGACCCCCTCTCCCTTTTTGACATCCTTAATCTCTGCAACAATTGTTTTCCACGCCAGTACTGGCTTTAGCTTTAAGCTCTTAGATTTATATTTCCTTGCTTCTGTAGACGGCCACAAGCCATACATTCCAATGCCAACCCTAATCATGTCGAAATGGGCAGTTTTATAAATCAAACCGCCACCAGTTGCAGATGCATGTCTGATTGGTGTTATATTAAATTGACTCGACAAAAAATCAGCCCATTCTGTAAATTCAGCTATCTGCTTGTTGGTGTGAACCTTATCGTTTGGATCTTTTGCAGATGAAAAATGGGTAAAAATACCCTCAATCTCAACCTTAGACAAAATATTCCTAAGAGTGGAAGACACCTCGGGTATTTGGTTCACGCTGAAACCATGCCGATGCATCCCAGTATCCACCTTTAAATGAATCTTTAGTTTTTTGCTAAATTTAGTATTTTGAATTTCTTTAATAGTTTCAAAGGAAGACGCAGCTACACTCAAATCGTTCTCCTCTGCCACCGCCAACATCTCTGGTAAGACATATCCAAGAACAAGAATCGGTTTCTTAACCCCCTCTTTTCTCAAAGCAACACCTTCAACAACGGAATCTACACCAAACCAATCAAGATCTTTATTATTCTTTACAATATTCGCAAAATCCCAAAGACCGTGTCCATAGGCATTAGATTTAACAACGGACATTATTTTGACATTATTGCCAACCAAATCACGAAATGATTTCAAATTATTTAATACTGAATTTTTGTCTATTTCAATCCAAGTTCGAAGTCCCTTAGTTTTACTTTTCATTATTACTATAATATCGCGTCTGTCGCTTTTTTGAAATCAGCTGGAAGTTCTACCTCGAATTCGCTCATTTCTCCGCTCACCCCACCTTCGTCACCCACTAATGCGTTGGATGGTAAAATTAGCTTTAATTTGCGAGCATGAAGCGCTAGGCGATCAAAACCCAAAGCCTTAGGGTGATTCTCGGCATACAAACTATCGCCCACCACAGGGTGATTTATGGCCTTAAAATGAACTCTAATCTGATGCGTTCTTCCAGTTAGTGGATGAACCTCAACAAAAGTAAACATCAAGGGTATTTTGGAATTACCTTTGCCAACCATTATTGCACCTCTCTTCATCACAGGATCTCCATCAAATCTTTTTAGCACTTTATATTCTGTCACCGCGGGACGAAGCTCACCTCGAGAAAAACGTTGGGCACTCCACTTTCTAAAGTCCCCCTTACTTCTTCCGATGTGTCTGTCTATTACACCCTCATCCTCTTTAACAAAACCCCACACAAAAGTATTGTATGTTTTTTTGATTATATGATCCTGAAATTGTTTTTTAAGTATTTCAAAAGCCTCTTGATTTCTAGCCACAACCATAACGCCCGAGGTTTCTTTATCTAGCCTATGAACAACACCTGGTCTTCTTAAAATTGTAGGTTCTTTGTTTGGACCCCTGCCGATTGTCATAGGCTCACCCACATCCTTAGTCTCTGGAAATTCTTCTTCAATAAAATCACATAAGGTTTTTTCCTTTGTTTTACCATCGCCGTGAACCATAATGCCGGCGGGTTTATTTATGATCAAAACGTCCTTATCTTGGTATATTATTGATAACATTACCGTTATCATACTCGATATTGATATTATTTCAATAATAGTATATATTATGGGAACCAAATGAGGGCGATTAGCTCAGTTGGTAGAGCAACTCATTTACACTGAGAAGGTCAGGGGTTCGAGTCCCTTATCGCCCACAAAACAAAAATAACAGGAATTTATTCCTGTTATTTTTCGTTTGTGTTGGGGCGATAGGAGGTGCCTTGAGTCACCTCCGCAAGGGACGAGAAAAGCTTTGCTATATTTTCGAGAATCTGAAAGATTCGAGAAAATTGCAAAGGTGTACTGGGGCTGCGATTCAGCAGAATCGCCTACTGGGTAAGCCCCGAGTCCCTTATCGCCCACAATTCACTCAAAACTCCGCTTCTATTGAATGCACACCAATTTTCTGCTGAAAATTCGATTTCCGTCGACAGGAAATCGCCCGCTCGTTGCAACTCGCAAGGCATTCAATAGAAGCGGAGTTTTTCGTTCATGGGTATTTTGTAAAAAAATTCGATGATTGGAATTATTTTATCACCCTGCTTTCGCTTTTGAAGCCGAACACTTATCTTATTTTATAAGTAAAAAACTTCCAAAAAAATCCTCCGCCACAAAAGATAATATCCTTATCCAATGAACGAATTTGTGCTCTCGGTAGGAATCTTCCCCTACGGGGACGGTACAGGTTTCGTATTGTGCTCGCTATGCTTCGCACAATATACTCAACCTTTTCGATTCCTACACGCAAGCCGATCAATCGGCTTGCTCTCGAGCCCAAAATTAAAACGCCTTTCGGCGTTTTAATATTTGTGCTCTCGGTAGGAATCGAACCTACATTAACGGCTTAGAAGTCCGCAGTTCTATCCATTGAACTACAAGAGCATGCATGTACAATAGCATATTTTTTAAATTTTACCAGCCCCAGACACCACCCCCGCTCCAGCAGGGCTGGTCGCTGTATTGTTGGTGGTTGATGCATTCGTTGTAGTTGCCACCACGCCAACCTTAGCACCTGCCGTGGTCGCAGTAGCGACCGTCATCCCCGCCCAAGATGCCTCCTTGCCTTGATACTTCTCAATCACGCTTTTAATCTCCGCTTCCTTGTCCTTAACTGGAACAAAATCTGTCGCCTCGCCAGAATCAGACATTAAAGATGTCTGAACAGAAAAATAGAAAAAATAACTCCAAATAAAAACTCCAAGAATAATAGAAAAAGCTACAACCATAATTCTTTGCCAATCTTGGACTGGTCGACTGCCGAATATATACATATTCCTTAATTTATTTCCAAATTGTCCTAGTTCTATATTCATATTATTTTTCTTTGACTACTAATATTTGTAAATCTAACTGCCCTGAACTTGTTGCAACCTGCAACCCACCAGTCTTTGTAGTCGAATAATTTTTTATCTTTATATTAAAAGGCAGAGACTCGACCTTATCCACAAAATTTGAGACCGACCCCCCCGTACCAGAAACACTTTCCTTTATACTTAAATATTCCTTATCTACTTTAGATAAATTATCATCTTGAACAATCTCAATGGCGTTTGTACTGAATGTTAAGCTATTTAATACCGCCAAATCTTCTATCGTCTGAACAAATTTTATTGAACCCTCATTATCGACCGGGACAATATATTTCATCAAATCTGCATTTCTCGCGTCTGCATTCTGAGCAACCCTCTTGATAGAATTCAAACTGTCCTCCTCCTTTTTTAGATCATTTGATTTCTTATAAATACTGACCAAGTCTCCTCCCATATTTCCAACATAAACCACGGCAAAAAAATATCCAGAGATAGATACTAGCGCAAGTATTATTGATATTATTAATGTGTAGTAAGTTTTTTTAATCATTTCTATTTTTTAATAGGCTTAATTAAATTAAAATTAAAGGAAAAGCTCAAGTCCTTCTTTCTGGTAAAACTGGTGATTGGTATATTGATACTTGTGAATTCTGGGTTTGAGTTAATCTTTTTTTGTAATTCAATTAACTTATCTCTATCTGGAGCCACACCACTTATACTAATCGAAGCGCTATTATCATCAATTAATCCATAAGTGTATCTATCTATATAAGCTCCATCTGGTAAACTGTTCAAAATTTTATTATATGCTTCCTTGGGAGATAAAATGTTTATTGAATTTTTAAGTGCTTCCAAACTTGAATTTACTAACTTAATTTTATCTTGAAAATTTTGGTCTCTTAGTGACTGCAAAGACTTCTCTTTGTTTTGATTTTCACTTTTAACTATATTTACCCTACCAGCCGCATATAAATAACTAGGCAAAAGACACGCCATTCCAACCATTGAGATAAAAAAGACAATCCAACAAACCACTATTACAAGCCTCATTTTGTACTCTTTTATGACCTTTTTCTTTTGTAATTCTGGTAGTAGGTGTAACATCTTTTTATTGATCTTTTAATAAAGCAAGTCCAAAAGCAGTACCATATCCCAAGGATTCTCGCATGGAAATTTCTGGTATCTCATTCTCAAACGATAGAATATTTGTCCAAACATTCGCAACCTCAACTGGAGTCTTTAGTGATATCGCAAGGAAGTCTCTAAACCCGATAACACCAGCCTCCTTACCAGCTATTAGTATCTTCTTAACTCCAGCAGAGGAATTACCCTTAGTTGGTAATCCTGAAACTATATCAATATTACTTTTAAAATTATTTATACTATTCCAGTAAATAAACACCTTTCTGATTTCCTCAACCAACAAATTTGCTGTCGACATTAATGCATTAGAAACGACCTCATTACTAGCATCCCGTGAAAAACCTTTTTCAAACTTTATTGAAGTAGCAGAATCTTCATCAAGAGATGCTCCTTTCATAATTGCATTGGTAAAATCCTCCGACCCAATAGAAATTGTTGATGTAAACTGAACCGCCTCATCATTAACAACAGAAAGAACTGTACTCTTATGGCTAATGTTAACAATGAAATAATTTTCTCTGTCACCTTTTTTTATAATAGCTCGGGACAATGCCTGGTTTTCAATCAAGAAGGAAATTGGAAACATTCCGCAAGATTCGAATAGCTCAATATATTCATTTATAACAACGGTGGGCACTACAGACACAGCAAGAAATTGCATGCCTGTACTCTCATTTTTCTTTATTCTATGATAATCAAAAATTGCATCATCTATCGATATCGGAACATTCTCTTCGAGATGCATCTCAATTCTGTTTCTGATTTCTTCCTTTGTTCCATCAACCACCTCAATAGTAAACAAATAGGCCTTTTCTTCTGGAATCGATATTTCTACAAACTTTAATTTATATTTCTTCTGAATCTTTTTTAGAATATCTATAAGGTTTTTATTAGATAACAGAGATTCGTTTGGTAACATTGGTGAATCCAGCTTCTCCTCGGCGCAACACCTTAATTTTAGACCCTTAGCAGTTCTAATAATTTCAGCCATATGAACAGCAGAAGAGCTGATATCAAAACCAGCGTGGGACATTTCTAGATAGTGAGATGTTGGAAAATATTTATTTAGTGTATCTAGGTACGACATGTACTACTATTCTATCATAACAAAAAGATTTTGTTATAATTATTTTGCAACTTTTTTAAGCTTTTATTTTTAGTTATGACTATTTCAACTTTGTACCATTTGGCAAACTCTTGCTTGGATTAAGTAGGGCAATATTTTTACCGTCACCTCCAGCCAATATCATAGCTTGGCTTTCTTGTCCCATCATCATTCTAGGGGCCAAGTTTGTAACAAAGGGAAACTGCTTTCCAACCAGATCTACAGCATCAACATGTCTTGCTATTCCAGAAAGAACCTGTCGTGGCCTTTCTTCACCAAAATCAACTGAAAGTTTTAGTAATTTATCAGAACCTTCTATGTTTTCAACTACTAAAATTTGGCCCATTTTTATCTCTACCTTTAGAAAATCGTCAATCGATATATAATCTGATGTTTTACTGACCCCAGCCTCCGCCTTTGGATTTTCCAATGTTTCCGTTTGGGTATTATTATCAATATTGTTATCCTTTATTTCTGTATCTTGTGATTGTGTATTCATATTTTTAAATTTTATTCTATCCAAATAACTTTGTAAAATGATCGCCGCTGCCGATGCGTCTACATTCTTGTTTTCACCCTGGAACTTAGTAGCCTGAACCGTGGAGTATAATTCTGGTTCATAAACAACATTAAACCCAGCCTCTTCCAGTTTTGACCCAAAAAATCTAGCATCTACCATGATTGTATTATCAACCCCCTTGAGATCTACTGAGTGTCCAATTATAGCGGTTTGAGCCTGCCGGTCTTTTAGAATATCAACTACCTCCTGTACAGCCTGCTTTATTCTTTCCTCTCTCTTGTCTATGTCGTGACCAAAACCAGCGACAACAGTCAATGGGAAGGCCAACAGTCCAAGCACGTCTCCGACCGCTACGCCAATCCTCTTTGATCCAAAATCTAGGCCAATTATTCTTTTATTTATTTCGGAAACGTCTTTATTCATATATTATTGGTAGTCTATCAAAAAGAATGATTTGTGGCTAATTATGTCGATAAAATACTGACAAAAAGCCGTGAATGTTGACCGAGCTACCATCTTGCCCTCGTCTATTGTTTTTTTCTTTATTTTTGCTAATATGACAAGCACGGAGGAGTGGCAGAGTGGTCTAATGCACTTGTCTTGAAAACAAGAGTCTCTTTACGGGGACCGTGAGTTCGAATCTCACCTCCTCCGCCGATAATTAAAAAAGCGCCCCCCCCAGGGTCGTTTTTTTATTTACAAGCCATGTGTTATTTTATCTACCAAGGCATTCTCTCCTTTCCAAACCAAAAGCCTCCTGTCTCCTTATCTGAAACAATAACACCATAAATACCCTCCGCCGCTTCTTCTGCTGTTATATCAGCCTCAGACCCACCAAGATCGGTCTTAACCCACCCAGGATGAACTGACGAAACTGTTATATTAGACTTCTTTAATCTCTGCGCCAGAGTACATGTATACATATTTAGTCCAGCTTTTGATATTTTATAGCTTGGATAATGATATGGATAATGACTTTCAGCCCTACCTGCTTTTTCTAGCGATCCCGCGGATGAAGAAATATTTATAATTTGTCCGCCAGAGTTTATCTGAGAAATTAACCTTTCTGTAAAGTCGATTGGGCCTATTAGATTAACTTCTAATGTTTTTCTAAGTTTCTCGACAATTACACTAGTATCATCTTCATCAAAAAGCGCGCCTGCGTTGTTTATTAAAATATCAATTTTCGTACCAGCGAAAATTATTTCATTCACGCATTGCTCTATACTTTCTGGAGAAGATAAATCAAGCTTAAATATTTTAGTTTTAGGCACCTCATCTCTAGAGCCGACGTCGTTGTCTGTAGCCACCTTATCTACGCCAATATAAACCGTCCCTAAAACATTAAAACCTTCTTTTATAAATTTAAATTGGAGCGCCTCCCCTATTCCCCTCGAAACTCCTGTAATTAGCACTGTTTTCATAATGTAAGCATAGCATGAAACTTTTTAACTTTTAAATTTTAAATTTGAAGAGATATTTATCAAAATACACAATAGGTGATATAGCAATATCATCTACTGAGTGATATAATAATTTTAATCATGAACGATGAACCACAAGTCAAATCTATAACCTGGGAAACTTACGAGCACGAACATCGTGAAAAAAGTAAGGATTGGTATTGGTCTCTTGGAATTTTAATTGTTACAGCTTCTGTTTTATCAATTATTTTTGGTAATTATCTTTTCGGAATATTACTTATTGTCATTGGCGTATCACTTGCCGTTGTTGGCTCTAAACATCCAAAGTTAACTATTTTTGAATTAAACAAAATGGGTATTAGAATTGGTAATAAATTATTCCCATACGCAACTCTTGAAGCTTTTTGGGTTCAAGACAATGAGGAGCACGATAGACCATCTCAGCTTTTAATCAAATCAAGAAAGACAATGGTGCCCTTACTTATAATTCCAATCGACGGAATTGAGACTCACGAGATCCGGGATTTCTTATTGTATAACCTACTCGAAAAGGAAATGGAGGAGTCACTTTCCCAGATAATACTAGAAAATTTGGGTTTTTAGCAAATCTGTGGTACTTTTTAGGGTATCGCTCTCGTCGTTCAATGGATAGGACATGACTTTGCGGAAGTTAAAATGTAGGTTCGATTCCTACCGGGAGCACATGAAAATAAAAAACACCCTAAGGTGTTTTTTATTTTTCGGGCGAGCGAAGAAGCTAATTTATTAGCTTCTGTGTAGAAATCGAAAAGGTTGAGTATATTGTGCGATGCGTAGCGAGCACAATACGAAACCTATACCGTCCCTGTAAGGGAAGATTCCTACCGGGGGCACAATATAGGAGTGTGATTTGAGATTCTATGATAAAATACTGAGTATGAATAATTTATCACTCATAATCCCCGTAATATACCTATTGATATATTGGATAGGGGCATTTTTTATCGTATATCACCTACTAAAATATGGTATTACATACTGGCCAAAAAGAATGGCTGGATTGTTTTTGGCTGGATCTATTGTACTCAGCATTCTCAGCTTCATGCTCTTCACTCAAATAAATTTTCAACAACTTTTTGGTGGCAAACTACTGCAAAGCAATAATAGTTTCATGGATAATTTTAAACAAAAAACACAATAATATGCCAAAAATAGTACTTAGAAAACAAAATTGGTTTTTCGATGGAAAAGAAGATGAAGAAGATGTAATTTTAGTTCTTCATAGACATGTCGTTACATTGGTAGCAAAAATAACCATGGTGCTCTTTTTTGCTTTCTTACCTTTTGTTTTTCTCGTTGTTTTTAGTTCACTAATTGTCACATATAACTTAATATCAATTTATTCTTTTGCTTGGGTTACCTATTATCTATTCCTATGGTTCTGGTTATTCTACGTGATTACAATGTATTCTTTGGACAACTGGGTTGTTACCACAAAAAGAGTCGTCGACAGCCTTCAGACAGGATTCTTCAACAGAAGGGTTGCTGAACTTCAGCTTGATAAGATTCAGGACGTATCATACAAAGTACAGGGCCTAATACCGACATTCTTTAATTATGGACTCGTAGAAATACAAACAGCTAGTAAGGATAACAAGTTTTTCTTTGAGCAGGTTCCTAATCCACAAAGAGTCAAGGATGTTATTATGGAACTTATAATCGAAGAGGAGGAAGAAAATGAGGCGGGTGGTGACGGCAAACTCGGCCACCCACATAGACATGTCCTAGTTGAAGACCACGGCATTCCAACACACCTTGTGACAGAAAGTTCGGAAGATGCAAATAACGCTGGAAGTGAGGTGGACAATGATATTCAGAACGGAATTTAGCCCCACCCCATTCCCGCTCCACCGCATTTTCCACCGCAAAATTCAACCAAACAAAAAACACCCTCTGGGTGCTTTTTGTTTATTAAAAAGACTTGATAAATTAGCCTAATTTCTTAACCATTTTACTTAGTCTTGACTTCTTTCTATCTGCTGCACCTTTCTTGATAAGACCGTTCTTTGCAGCCTTGTCTAATTCCTTATAAGCCTTAGATAGAGCTGTTTGAGCAGTAGTTTTGTCTCCCGCAGTAAGAGTCTTAACACCCTTAACGGCGATGTCTACTTTCTTCTTACGACGAACATTAACAATTCTCTTTCTCTCTGAGCCTCTAAGTGCTTTTTTTGCTGATTGGGTTATTGGCATATGTATTGCAAACAATAGCAGAAAAGTTGTTTTTTGACAACTGCACGATTGACTTATAGGAACGGGCGCCAGTAGGTGGTATAATATCCTCATGATTGGATATCTAAAAGGAGACATTATTTATAGGGATTTGAAATTTTTGATAATAAATACTGGGGGTGACCAGAACGGCGTTGGCTACAAGGTGTATACAACGCCAGACTTTATTGCAGAGACAGAGAATTTAGACCACGTCGAAATGTGGATTCACACCGTAGTTAAAGACGACGCCATAGATTTATATGGGTTCAAAAATAAGGGGTCCTTGGATTTCTTCGATCTTCTTCTCAGTGTTTCTGGAATAGGGCCAAAGTCCGCCCTCAACATTCTCGGCTTGGCAAATACTCAAAACCTAAGGCAGGCAATTGTTTCTCAAGATATTTCATACTTAACGAACGTTTCTGGAATCAGTAAAAAGATAGCAGAAAAGATAGTTTTGGAATTGAAAGGAAAAGTTCTTGGCGGCGATAATGATGAATCTGATGGAGTTGGAATATTATCCAACAATAAACAGAGTAGGGGTATTGAAGTTGAGGCACTTGAAGCTCTCAAGGCGTTGGGGTATACTCAGCGAGAAGCAAGGGAGGCGCTAGAAAATGTTCCAAAGGATATTAAAGATTCAAAGGATATAAGCGCAATATTGAAGGCAACACTAAAGGTATTGAGTTAAAACAAATCATTCCCGGGGTTACCCTTACTATATAAAATTGACGGTTTTTTCGTCAATTTTATATATTAGGCACAAATCTTTTCAGTTTCTCAAAAACCATTATTACAAATTCTCAAAAAAATGCCGGAACTACCAGAAGTACAGACAACCGTTAATGGTTTAAATAAAAAAGTTAAAGGCGCAAAAATAATTGATGTCTGGAGTATTTATAATAGTCCATATTATAAATCAAAGGAAAATATTAAGGATCCAAAATTTTTTAAAGAGTTCAAAGATAGAACAATTGGATCTAAAATTATTAATGCTGAGCGTCGGGCAAAAAACATTCTAATTCACCTAGACAATAAAGAAACAATCTTGATTCACATGAAGATGACAGGGCATTTGATGTTTGGGGAATATATCAAAGGCTCTGCCGACAAAAATGATCCGTGGAGACCAGTAGACAAAAACGATATCGCCCTGAACGACCCATTTAATCGACATATCAGGCTTGTTTTTAGCCTCGATAATAAGCACCTAGTTTTATCCGACACTAGAAAATTTGCGAAAGTTACCGTAACCAAAACGGACCACATATTTCAATCCCCCGATTTATCTCACCTTGGCCCAGAGCCCCTCACCAAGGAATTTAGTTTTAAGATATTTAAAGAACAAATAAATAAAAAACCTAACGGAAAAATAAAAACTACCCTTTTGGATCAAACTATAATTGCAGGTATTGGGAATATTTATTCTGATGAGGCATTGTGGCTTGCAAATATTCATCCAGAGAGTTTGGTTAAAAGCATTCCCGATGCTGAGCTTAAAAGACTTTTTGATGCGGTTTTGACGGTTCTTAAGAATGGAATAGATTTTGGCGGCGATTCAATGTCTGATTACAGAAACATTGATGGAGAGCGGGGTTCATTTCAAGAGAGACATAATGCTTATAGAAAAACAGGTCAGGCCTGTTCAAAACCGGCGTGCAAAAAAGAAAACAAACTAAATCCAAAAGTTGGCGTTATTAAAAGGATTGTAGTTGGAGGCCGAAGCACTCACTATTGTGAAAATCATCAAACTAAGTATTGAAACAAAACAATACCGGCGGTCACCGAAACATTTAAGGACTCCTTCATTCCATTCATTGGTAACTCAACACACACATCGACTTTTTCTAGAATTTTCTTGGGTAATCCTAAAACTTCGTTACCAAATACAAAGGCGACCTTTTTATCTAAAGTCTCTACCTCAGACTTAACCCCGGCTTTTTTCGTCTTGTCTGTGAACAAATCCTTCAAATCTAAATCTTTATAATTTATAGAGTTCTTTGTTTGTTCAACTGCAATAATTTTAAAACCATCCTTTTTTAATTTATTTAACAAGGTGGTGTGACTTTCGAAATATTTCCAAACAAGTGTCTTCTCTGCGCCCAGCGCGGTCTTTGTAATTTGAGGTTGAGGTTTATTGAATTTGTTTAATGGCGTTGGAGTGTAGCCAGATAGATATATTGTACCGACTCCTGCAGCATCTGCGGTTCTAAAAATAGAGCCAACATTATGGGCACTTCTTATGTCGGGCAAAACAACAATCACTTCAAAACCACCCGTCTTAACGGCACTACATTCTGAATTATCAGCCAAATTATAGCTTTTTTTGTTTATTTTGCTTTTATCCCCTTTAATATTAGACATTTCTTGTTTTTTTGATATAGTTTTAACATTATTTGATAATACGTACAAGAAATTGAACATATGCCAAATATACCCGCTCGTAGCTCAGTCGGTAGAGCACCTGCCTTTTAAGCAGAGGGTCGTAGGTTCGATTCCTACCGAGCGGACAAATTTTCCCCTAAAACCACACCGCTACTTTTTTACCACTCTCCATCTTCCCTCTCGAGAATTGTAAATCCCGTCATAATTGCATCACACAAATAATCCTCGAATTGGCTATATTCTTCCTTAACTTGAGATTTATATAAATAAGTATAATACAGTTGTTTCTTTTCTTGTCGAATAACGGCGGGCGCCATATTTACACTTAACAAAAAGGCATTCAAAAGTAAACGTCCAATACGTCCATTTCCATCAGAAAATGGATGAATTTGTTCAAATTTACTATGAAATATTGCTGAGAAGGAAATAATATTTGATTCCTTTTTACTTAAAAATTTGTCTTTAAATTGCATTAATTCGTGAATATTCTTTTTAACACTCAAATAATTTGAGGTTGGCAAATTTACACCTACAATCCTAACAGCATGATTACGATATAAACCAGCATTTGGTATTATGCCGTTCATTAAAATACTGTGTAGTTTAAGTATTAATTCTTCATCTATCTTTTGTTTATTTGCTATATGCTCAAATAAATACAGCAGAGCTGTTTGGTGATTTTTCGCCTCTAGGTGTTCAATTAAAGTCTTTTCGGACATGGCAATATTGTTGAATAGTATGTTGGCAGTGTCCGGTTCGGTAAGTGTACTACCTTCGATGCTGTTACTGTGATACGTCAATTTTAAAACAAACTGATCTCTAATATCTGGATTATCCAAAATCTCACGCAAAACACTCTTATAACCCAATGTTTTATATTGTAGAATTTTTCTTTTCTTCTTTAATTCCTCTTCTGAAATTTGCTTCTGGCCAGTAACCTCCAAAAACAAATTATTAATTATTTTGTCTTTTTTTGCCCTGGGAGTACTTTTACCAACCAACCAACTATTTAAGGTAGGAAAAGAAACACCAAGCTGTAGTGCAAGCTTAGTTTGGGTTAGACCTAGTGTCTTTTGTATTGTTTCTAGCTTTTTAGGTATATTCATAGTCTTTTAGAAGTAAAATAATCAAACCAAGGTTATCATACCAAACTTTATAAAGTTTTGCAAAAATATCGTAACTTTATAAAGTTACGATATTTTGATGATTTTTTATTAAGTTACAAAATGAGCCTCAAGGTATGAATAAGGCTAGTATTAAAGCCCTAAAGACATTCCTTCCAACTCCACCATCAAATCTCCCCCACCACGGTGAGCCTCGTGATATATTTCAACCAGTTTATCCAGTAACATGTTTAGCTCCCTAAGCTCCCAACCCTTAGATAATCTCAAGGCTTTCTGGAAAGAATATGGGGTTAGCCCAGACTCATCAGCGGTCTTTGAAAACTTAGCTAAATATACAGATTTCATTTGCCACCACAACACCCCATGTATTTCCTCCCCCGCAAGCTCCGCTTCTTTTAGTTTAATAAATTCACTCCACGCCCCTACTTTATTTTTACCCGCAAACTGTTCTGCAAAATCAAAAGCAAGTGGTCGCTTTTTTTCAGCACCCTGCACACCGGCACCCGCAGGCTCATTAAAATCAAAAACTTTATACGCAAACTTTTCTATTTTTTTAAGATTAGGAGCAGAAACCTTATCTTCTAGAATTATCCAAGCATGCTCACTCTCCTTCATTTCTTCTAGCAACCCAATAACATCCGCGCCAATCTCCTTATCTTCCAACACTTTATCCAAGGTCACAATGTATTTTGCTAAAAATAAACCTTGGCTTCCCAATAATTCTTCCAATGAAAAATCTTTCCAGTTTTCAGTAGTTACTCGATAAACAGAAACATTGGGTTGTTTACTCTGCATAATACCAACAAGTTCTTTTTGTTTGGCCCTTATTTTATTTGTATTTGTTCCGTAGATTAAATAAAGCATTTTGGTTTGTGTTTTTTGTATTTTATTGCTCAGCCATCTCTCCCCAATTCAATCCAATATTTGAAGATGTTACAACCGGCACCCCCTTTGATTGTTCATCAGTTAAAATGTTCTGCATAATATCTTGAATCTTTTTAGAGATTTTCTTTATAAATTCTTTATCATCCTCCACCTCAAATACCAATTCGTCATGAACCTGTAAAAGCATCTTTACTCTTCCATAAACTTCCTTATTTTTTGAATCATTTATATAATCATAAATTTTTCTCATGCTAATCTTTATAATGTCTGCTGAAGTTCCCTGTATTGGGGCGTTAATGGCCATACGCTCAGCGGCAGCTCTGATGAATGGTAGTTTAGACCTTATACCCTCAAAGTATCTCCTGCGGCCAAATAGCGTCTCTGTATAACCATTTTGTTCAGCAAATCTTTTGGTTTCCTCCAGAAACTCTGCGACCCTACTAAATGTTCTAAAATATTCATTATAAAAAGTTTGAGCTTCGTCTTTCGTGCTTCCAAGATTGGTCTTGAGTGCATTTACTCCCATTCCATAAAGAATTCCGAAGTTAATCACCTTAGCTTGTCTTCTCATATCTTTTGTAACCTCATCTTCTTTTACACCAAACACTCTTGAAGCAACACCAGTGTGAACATCTTCGCCTTTCTTAAATATGTCTATCAAATTTTTATCACCGGACATTATGGCCGCAATTCTAAGTTCAATTTGAGAATAATCAAATGATAACAGAACGCAACCCTTTTCTGTGATAAAACCACCCCTAACCTTTCTACCTAAATCTGTCTTTGTTGGAATATTTTGAATATTCGGATTTTGAGAAGACATTCTACCTGTCGTTGTACCAGCCTGCAAAAACTTTGCATGCAGTCTATCTTTTGAGTCTGTGAGAAGTGGCAATGGATCAATGTAAGTCGAAAGAAGCTTGGCTAGCTCTCTATATTCCAATATTTTATCAATTATCGGATGCACTCCTTTAAGTTTTTCTAATTCCGATTCTTTTGTTGAACGTGCGCCTCCAGCTGTCTTTTTGAGACGCTTCGCACCCATTCCCTCTCCAAGATTCATTTCATCAAAAATAACTACACCTAGTTGTTTTGGAGAATCGACATTAAATTCACGTCCTGCCATTTTCCAGATCTCACCTTCAAGCCTACTTAATTCTTTGTGATAATCTTCAGATAATTTCTTTAAATACTTCCTATCGAGCAATATTCCATCTTCCTCCATTTTAGAAACAACTGGAATAAGTGGCCATTCAATTTCTTTTAAAACATATGTCAGACCCTGTTTTTCAATTTCTCCCAGGAGATATTTTTCAATTTGTTCGTATTTTTTAGATTTTGTATATTTTAAAACATCCTCATACGTTGGGGAGGTTAAGCTGGAATTCAGAACCCACAAAGCGATACACACCCTAGATTTTTGTTCTTCTGTTATATCCTCCGCCGGCTCAATTTGTGCTTTTGCCTGATTCACCCCAGATGTTCCACCACCACCCACAACACCAACGCCTCCAAACAAACCACCCGGTTCCGAATTTGCACCAGAAACATCAACACCGTTTCTACTCATAATATTCTTTAACCGCGTACCAAGGGTTCTAAATTCAAACTCATCAAATATTTGCTCCGCCTTATTTATATCAAAGGAATCCTTCCATGTTTTTTCTGGAAGTTCAAATTTAATTGGGGCATCTCGCCTTATTGTTGCGAGCATCTTACTGAACACTGCTTCATCTTCGCCTTTTTCAAGTAAATCAATAATCCTGTCGGTGATTCCAAGTTTCTTAATTTCATTTGGCCCACCCTCCTTTTTTAAAGTCTCGTATAGTTTTTCAATCGTATGAAAATGAGAAATTAATGTCGTTGCTGTCTTTTCGCCAATTCCAACAATTCCAATAATGTTATCTGATGTGTCACCTCGCAATCCCTTATAGTCTGGTAGATATTCCGGATGAAAACCAAATCTTTCAACAACAGCATCTTCATCATATGTGACAGTATCCTTTATTCCTTTCTTTAAGGTAAAAACTTGCACTTCTTTGTCACGCACAAGCTGTAATGTGTCCATGTCCCCTGACGCAATCACAACTTTCAAACCCTTAATATCTTTTGTTTGTTCAACAATGGTTCCAAGCATATCATCAGCTTCAAATCCAGGCTTATCAAACATTGGAATATTAAAGTTCTCAAATATCTTTCTAGATGATTTTAGTTGATCCACCAGCTCATCATCACTCTTTTTTCTTCCAGCTTTATAATCCTTATAAGCCTCATGCCTATATGTCGGCTGAGGAAGATCATAACAAGCAACAATATAATCTGGATTAAACTTCTCGATTATTCCAATAAGCATGGAGGAAAGACCGTAAAGTGCCCCCGTCGGTACACCATGGGATGTAGCAAAATCAGGAAGAGCGTGATATCCGCGATGAATGATTGCGTGGGAGTCTAATAAGACCAAGGTTTTATTTAAGGCCTCCTTTTGGACCAAGTTCTTTTTATCCAGCTTCTCCAAGCTCTCATTTTTGTCTGTTGTTGGTGTTTTTTTCACTTCGGGTACATTATACCCCATTTGTCTTTTTGACTGAACCTTATAAAAAACCAATTTAAGTGTTAGTTTGTTTCTGTATTGTCTTCGCCCAGCAATTCCATAGTATTTTGAGACGGACTAAAGTACATCTTCCTGGTATTTTCATCAACAAATTCAAATTCAACAATCGGAGCGTCTTGTGGAAGAATATTCATATCAGAAACCATTTCTGGCCACTCAAAGCAGATTAGGTTTTTGGGGTCTTTTAGAGTTTCTTCAAAATTAATAGCTAATATTTCATTTCCGGATTCTAGCCTGAAAGCATCGATGTGAATTAAGGTCTCCAACCCACAAATTTCGAGTGTTTCTTTATATTCAAACGAACTGTGCTCGGGGTGTATTTTATACCTCTTTTCTATTGAAAAAGTTGGACTAGTTATTTCTTCACTAACACCCAATATCTCGCCGATACATTTTGTAAACGCGGTTTTTCCAGAACCGAGGTCTCCTTTCAATACCAAAACAGTGGCTTTATTTTCACCACCATTAGTTATTTTTACCCTGTTGTTTAAAACCTCCCCCAACACAAGCCTTGCAAACTTTTTGGTATCTTCGAGTGAATATGATGTGATTTTGTACATTACTGATTTTTATCTGAATTTTATATAATATTCATATTATATACCGTATTTAATTAAAAAACACCAAAAACAAAACAAGGTTTTTAGGCCTTGTTTAGTGTTTTCTTGCTGTGTAGGTGAATTATTCTTCTGCTGGAATATCATTTAATATTTTATCTTCTGTGGCCATTTCAAGCGCTGCGTTGTTTAGATCCATGTCTAATTGTTTCTCTATCGTATCAATTACCTCATTATCCTCCCCTATTATATTAGCTCCATCAATTTTCGGCATGGCTACTACCTCATCACAAATTGGCTTAAGTACTGCATCCACTTCTGCAATTCTGTCTTTATATCCCTGCAGTCTTTGACTTAATGCCTGCTTAAGTTCATCTCCATGAAGTTTGCTTATTTCATCAGCGGTTAACGGGTTTGAATTGTTGTTTGGTATTGGATTCATGTTTTTATTTTAGTTTACTTATTTGTTCAAAGACACCCGATCCTTTTTTTATAAATTCTTTATTATTGTCTGTAATAACACCACCATCTTCTTTTGCCTTTGTTAAAAATTGAACAATTATTGCTCCGGCATCTTTAAACAACCTTGTTTCTTTTCCATCAAAATCAGCATCTTCTTTTACAACAAGAAAACTACGGGCTAATTTTTCAGCGACACTTTGAATGGTTGGGCTAGGGGTAGATGCTGACTGCTTTTCACCCTTAAACACCTGACGGAACTTCTCAATTTCATCTTTTAATTTTGTCAGTTTTTCTCCACGTCTTTTTTCAACCTCTGGATTTATCACGTCCTCTGACTCTGGTTCTCGTGATGGCTCAAATGTTGGTGCCGAAGCTGGGGTTGTCTCTGACACCGCGGGTGTTGTTACAGATTTTGGTTGTTTTTGTTTTAGAGTGGATGATGGTAAAGGTGGTGGTGTTGAAGACGGTGTAGAATTTGATTTTGAGGCTGAAATTATTTGTTTAACAACTCCACCATTATCAATTTTTTCTTTCGACCTGTCTCGCTCCCCTACATATTTATCTTTTAAACCATCAAATCTTTTTGTCCTATTGTCTGTAAGTTCTATAAAACTACCGAGATTATGCCCCGCCTCTTCATAAAGGCTGAGTTTTGATTTACTTTCATTTACTGCAAATTCATATTCATTGATTGCACTCTTAATCTCAGCGCGATCCACCCTGTTTTTTGTGGATGCCAACGCCTTTTTTAGACTTATAATTTGACTATCTGTTTCTGCAATAACACCCTGCATCCTGTTTGTCTCTGTATTTATTATTTTAAGCTTTGAAATGTTCTCGTAATAATTTGTTTTTTGTCTAATCTTTTCTGTCTCTATCTCAATACTGGCAATAAAATTATCCATTATCGAAATCTTTCTCTCGTTATACCATCTGAGCTGTTCATTTAAGGCGTTCTTTTCTGTCTGAAGCTGATCTCTTTTGTTTACCACATTTTCCACAATAGTATTTCTTGCTTCCGTCAAAGTTCGTACCATATTTAGGTCTCCTCGAGCTTTCGCCTCCTCAATAGACTTATCTATTCTATCAACATTTTCTCTACCCAATCTTTCATTTGCTGGATTGTTTATTTCTTGTCGTATTTTTCTATCAATACGAGTAATTTCATCCTTTTTCCTTATAATCAGGTTGTCATTTGAAAAGGTATCATACATCATATCCACCTTAACTTCCGTGTTTAAATCAGAAAAATTACTAACGTCCTCAAACCATCCCATTTTTATTTTAAATTTATTAAAATTAGATTTAAACCAGCCGACCTCAGAATCAATCTTTATATCATTGACAACCTCTGTGGTAAGTCTATTTTCTCTGTGAATCCTACCTAATAAAGAGTTATTTTCTTCTGGGATATTGGAATTAACACCCAAATCCTCTTTTGAGACTTCTTGTGTTGACGGAACAGCATCTCTAGAATTAGGAGGCGATGGAGGAATCATTGGAATTTTTTCTGGAATAATCACCTCTGGTGTAGTTGGTGTGGGTGCAGGTGTAGGTGTTGGTTCACTGTCACTCTCTGGATGCTCCGATAATAATCCCTCCCCCTCACTTTCGTTATCAAGGGGGTGTGTATCAAAATTTCTATTTATTTTATTAACACCCAAAGTATAAACATCTGGAGTTAAATCTATTTCATCCTCCAAAACCCCCTGATCATTTGAGAAACTTTTTCCACCATCTTCTGTTGAGACAACCTGTTTCTCATTGGGAACAACAGTTGGATTGGAAGCTATTTTAATCGCTTCTGGTCCAACCGCCATACGCTCATCTCTATTAGAATACTTATCAACCAATTCATTCTGTGAATATTCTGGATGTTCTTTGATGTAGTTTTCTAACCATTCTGATTTTGGAGAATAGTCTGTTTGTGCAGGTTGACCATTCTCAGACTCAGGAGCTTTGTTATAATATTTTTCAGCTAAAGCATCCGCTTCAGATACATCAATTTGATTATCTTTTAGGTGTTTTTCCAACCACGCAGACTGTGGTGTATATTCCGTGGATTCAGGAGCTTGAGATACTTCCGTTGTATTATTATTGTCGAAGGAATATTTAGTCAGTAAATCTTCTGCCTCTGGAGCTAAACCTTTTTCATCTACATGCTCTTTTAACCAGTCTTTTGGTTTATATTCTGAATCGGAAGAAACTGGCTGTGGTGCTTTTTCGCTCATTATATTTTTATTATTTTGACAATACACTAATTGTATTCCCACCAGACACTTTCGTCAAACAAAGACTTATATAGATTCGCTATTTTAATTATTTATAGCGCATTCTCCAAAAACAGTATAAAATATCACCATGACAATTCACTTTGACGAAGATAAACAAAACACAAGAATGAAAAAACTCCTTCTTGACGAAGAGGAGGCTGCGATGCAAATGTTGGCGGAGAAATATGCTGTTACATATATTGACCTTACGACTGTTTCTATCAATTCTGATGGATTGCGATTAATTGAAGAGAAAACAGCCAGAGATAGTCAGGTGGCCATATTTGATATAGTTGGAACCAAAATTTCAATTGCTGTTCACTCCCCAGAAAGTAATGAAACCAAAGACGTTTTGGATACCCTAGAGAGAAACGGCTATAAAGCAACGGTTTTTATAGCTTCAATTCACAGTCTAGAAAAAGCCTGGGAGAGATATAAGGATATTAACTTCGCCACAGAGACTGAAGCGGGATCACTTGATATTTCAAATGAAGAAATTGAGTCATTAGTTCAAAGAACCAAGAACCTTGAGGATATTTCAAAGTGGATCGAAGAAGCACTGGAGATGAAAAAAACTCACAGAGTATCAAAAATGCTTTCAATTGTTATGGCCGGCGCTCTTTCCACTAAGTCTTCCGATGTTCACCTTGAAGCTGGGGAGTTTAAAGCTAGACTTCGATACAGGATAGATGGTGTTTTAACTACAGTTGCGGAATTTGATAAGGAAACTTATGAACTAACCCTTTCTCGTATCAAGTTGTTATCAGGACTAAAGATAAATATCAAAGAAAACGCTCAAGATGGTAGATTTACGGTTAAAATCAAGAATACTGATATTGAAATAAGAACCTCAACAATTCCAGGCTCATACGGAGAGTCCGTGGTTATGCGTATTCTTAACCCTGAGTCTATAATGGTTACAATGGATAAATTGGGTATGTCAAAACGCTTCCTCGAGGCAGTAAGGAAGGAAATAGCTAGACCAAACGGCCTTATTTTAACAACCGGACCAACCGGTTCTGGAAAAACCACAACTCTTTACGCGTTTCTCCGAGAAGTGTCTAACCCTGAATATAAGATAATCACAATTGAAGATCCTGTTGAATATCACCTTCCAGGTATTGTTCAAACTCAGGTTGAAGAATCTAAAGGTTATACTTTTGAAGCTGGACTTAAGTCTGCAATGAGACAAGACCCTGACATTATAATGGTTGGAGAAATTCGAGATGCAGAAACAGCGATTACTGCAATAAATGCAGCCCTCACTGGTCACCTTGTGTTCTCTACTCTTCACACAAACAATGCCGCTGGAACGTTCACAAGATTAATTGATCTAGGGGCGGATCCAAAAACACTAACGTCAGCAATTCACGCAGCGATTGCACAACGTCTCGTTCGCGTTCTTTGTGATAAATGTAAAAAGAAAGTTCCAATACCAGCAGTGAGAGTTGCTTTGGTTGATGATGTTTTAGAATCAATTAAGAATATGGAGGAAAGTAAGGAATTTTTAGAAAAGCCAACTGAAATTTATATGCCGGCTGGATGTGAAGCTTGTAACAACACAGGTTATTTCGACAGAATTGGAATTCATGAATTAATTCTAACTGATGCTTCAATAGAAAGAATAGTTAGAGAAAATCCAAGTGAAAGAGAAATTAAAGCTGTGGCTAAAAAACAAGGTTTTATGGATATGAGACAAGATGGTGTTGTAAAGGTTTTACACGGTTTAACTTCTTTTGAAGAATTGGAGCGAGTTATTGATTTAGTAAAAGATGATTTTATAGAGGAAACACCACTTATATAATTTTTCCAAAATACACACAAATTCAAATTCACGCCCATCTGTAAGTATTTATTATAAAAAAAATTAATTTTAAAATTCCATTTATTTGACACTTCAAATAAATAATTATCCAAATCAAAACTGTGTAAATCTCCGTTGACTTAGAATGAACTCGCAGGTATTGTTATGTTATCAATTTAAAAGGGTTGGAAATGATTTCAGAAAATTGATACAAAAAAACAGCACTTTAAATCTCTAAGCGATGCTTTAAGTCCTAAGACCTAAAGCCCGATAGTTCTTTAAGGATAGTTCCAGGAACGTAGCATAAAGCCCGCACCAGAACGTCCTTTAAGAAAAACCGATAGACCCGCAAAGGTTGTATCGCTTAGAGATTTAAGGAGCTGTTTTATTCCATAAGAATATTATACAAAGATAAATCCCTTTTTGTATCTGAACTACAAAAACCTATTTTAACATGTCAAAACCATCTGGCAAGTCCATTTCAAGTTCATAAGTATCGTAGCATACTTATTTTTTTATGTCAAGCGGTCATTCTATAGATTAGGAGTTAAAATATAGAATAATATACACAAATGACTCAAGATTTTAATACAAATATCGGAAATAACCCTTTAAACGCACCAATAACCGACGAAGTTTTGGAAAAAATTGGTGATAAGGTGCTAGACCAAGAGCTTCGACCCAGTAATTTTGAGGAGTATATCGGACAGGAACAGATTAAAAATAACCTAAAAATACTCCTAACTGCCGCAAAAGAGCGCAATCACCCACCAGAACACCTGTTGTTTTATGGCCCACCAGGACTTGGTAAGACTACTCTTGCCCACCTTATCGCTAAAGAGACAGGCTCTCAGATTAAAATAACATCAGGACCTGTTATAGAGCGTGTAGGAGATCTTGCCTCAGTCTTAACCAACCTATCCCCAGGAGATATTCTGTTTATTGATGAAATCCACCGTTTAAACAAAACCGTTGAAGAGGTCCTGTACCCAGCAATGGAATCAGGCCAAATAGATATTATTATAGGAAAAGGTCCATCGGCCCGAACTATTCAACTTGATCTTCCACCGTTTACACTAATTTCAGCAACAACAAGAGTTGCCATGGTCTCTTCCCCCCTTCGATCAAGATTCTCTGGAGGAGTGTTCCGCCTTGAGTTTTATACAGAATCTGAAATATCAAAAATTGTTTCTAGATCTGCAAAAATATTAAGTTTAAACATCGACGATGGAGCAATAGACGAAATTGCAAAGCGAAGTCGTTCTACCCCTCGTACCGCAAACTATCTACTAAAGAGATGTAGGGATTATTCACAAGTTCTAAAGAAACAATTAACAAAAGATGTAGTCGAAGAGGCTTTGGCGCTACTTTCAATTGATAGACGAGGATTAACAGCAATGGATCGCTCTATCCTTTCAACAATTATAGATAAATACGATGGTGGACCTGTTGGGCTTGGAACAATCTCAGCTTCCCTCTCAGAAGATGAAGCAACTATCGAAGAATTCAGTGAACCATATTTAATTCAACTAGGTTTTATTGAGAGAACTCCTCGCGGACGGGTTGTTACAGCTCAAGGTTACGCGCATTTGGGAATAGACTACCCAACAGAGAGACAAATTAAATTTGCGTAATGTCCCCACGATATTATCAAATTTTTAATGTTAATATAAAAAATTTATTTAAAGATGAAAATATTATCGATTGACCCGGGATACGAAAGATTAGGTATCGCAATAATAGAAAAAGAGCGTGGTAAAAAAGACTCTCTTATATATTCCGAATGTTTCAAAACTGACGCAAAAATTCCTTTTGAAGACAGATTGTTAGAAATCGGAAATAAAGTAGAAGAGTTAATAAATAATTATTCACCTTTTGTTTTAGCAATAGAAACATTATTCTTTAGCAAAAATACCAAGACCGCAATGCGCGTTGCGGAAACAAGAGGAACTATTATTTATATTGCAAAGAAAAATAAATTAAATATAAAAGAAATTAATCCCATGGAAATTAAATTAGCTGTAACTGGCGATGGAAAAAGTGACAAACAACAAATGACAAAAATGGTTCAGTTGATTTTAAAAATAGATAAAAAAGCAACTGATGATGAGTACGACGCAATTGCTTGTGGACTAGCCTGTTGCGCTCTAATTAGATACTAATTTAAATTTTCTTACAATTTTTACAATCCAGATGAATCTTTCATACAATATCCACAGTTTTACTTGCATATTTCTGTTTATGTGATAAATATATCAAATAAGTTTTAATAAAATAATCAAATAACAACAAACATGACTGACGACCTATTGAACGATTCACTTACTGACGATGTTACTGAGGACGAAGCTCCAGCTGAAGATGCGGACTTGGACGAGATTGACGCTGATCTTGAAGAGAGTGATGCTGATCCATTATTAAGCACTCCACTCGATGAAGATGCTGATGAACTACCTGAAGAGGATGCCGAAGTTGCACCAGACGATGAAGACCCTTTTGGTTTTGGAACACTTAAGATGGATGAAAATGGAGAGGTTGTAGAAGATGATGTAGATGAAGATGATGTTGAGGAAGAAGTCGATGAAAACTTATTTTAATTAAAAAACACAAACTAAAACTTGGCTTTAATAACTCGATCAACACACTATAAAAAGTGTGTTTTTTGTTGTACAATAGGCAAAACCATTACATAAATAAAATGTTTAAAAAATACAACACAAAACGTTTCAGATTCATCCTAAAAAACACTATTTTAATTGCAATAATTGCTTTTGTAGTTTTAACTGGAATATTCTTAATTTGGGCATCCACAATCAAGACTCCAGATCTTTCTTCCTTCGACGATAGACTACTCGGTCAGTCTGCAAAAATTTATGATAGAACGGGCAATGTTTTACTTTATGACTTAAGTGAAAAGGTCAGGAGAACTGTAACACCCTTTGATCAAATATCTCCTTATGTAAAAAAGACAACAATCGCCATCGAGGATGTTGATTACTATAATCACGGAGGAATAAAAATCTCTTCAATAATAAGAGCTGTGTTTGCAAACATTTTTACATTAAAATTTAGCCAGGGCGGATCGACCATCACCCAACAAGTTGTTAAGAACTCCCTTCTCTCTCAAAATAAAACTGTAACCAGAAAAATTAAGGAGTGGATTTTGGCTATTAAATTAGAAAGGACGGCATCAAAAGATACAATTCTCAATATGTATTTAAATGAAGCCCCATACGGTGGAAATATTTATGGAATAGAAGAAGCTAGTTCTTTGTATTTTAATAAAAAATCAAGCGAATTAACATTAGCTGAATCTGCATATTTAGCTTCACTTCCGCAATCCCCTACAGTTTTATCTCCTTACGGAAAAAACAAGGATAAATTAGAGGCTAGAAAGAATCTAGTTCTACAAAAGGCCCTGGATGCAAAAATGATTACACAAGATGAATATAACAAAGCTAAGACTGAAAAAGTTGTGTTTCAACCAAAATCAATGGCTGGAATAAAAGCTCCACACTTCGTAATGTATGTTAAGGACTACTTAGTTGAAAAATACGGTGAAGAAATCCTGGCAAAAGGTGGTCTAAAAATTACAACGACACTAGATTATGAATTACAGCAAAAATCAGAGGAATTAATTTATAATTACGTAACAAAAAGTGGCCCTTCATTCAAAGCCTCAAACGCCGCCTCCGTTGCGGTAGATCCTAAAACAGGTCAAATATTAATGATGGTGGGATCAAAAGATTATTTTGACAAAGAAAACAACGGTAATTTTAACGTTACAACTGCCCATAGACAGCCAGGTTCAGCTTTCAAACCATTTGCTTATGTAACAGCCTTTATGAAAGGGTACGTTCCGAACACACCACTATTTGACGTTCAAACAGAATTTAATGTTAAATGTGAACCGCTTGTTAATGAAAAAGATAAAGAAAAACCAGGTTGTTATACACCCCAAAACTACGAGGGTGGTTTTAAAGGCTTGATGACATTTAGATCAGCTCTTGCTCAATCAAGAAACGTTCCATCTGTTAAGGTGCTTTATCTAGCTGGGGTGGATGACACAATCCAAACAGCAACAAAGATGGGTGTTAATGATTTAGGCCCAGCATCACAATATGGATTAACTCTAGTTCTTGGAGGAGGCGAAGTTTCTCCACTTGATATGACATCGGCCTATGGGGTATTTGCAAATAATGGTAAAAAAACACCAATAATTTCGGTTCTTAAAATAGAAACAGATAAAGGTGATGTATTAGAACAAGCGCCTGATCAAGTTAAAGAGGAACAAGTTATAACAGAACAGTCAGCAAAATTAATAAATGATGTTTTATCTGATAAACAAGCTAGGTCCTCAATCTTTGCACCAAGTATGTTTGGAGATAGAGCTGTTGCAATCAAAACTGGTACCACAAACAATTCAAGAGATGCGTGGGAAATTGGATATACACCAAGTATTTCAATTGGTACATGGATGGGAAATAACGACAACACACCCATGGCACAACAAGCATCCGCTAGAATCGTTGGTCCACTATGGAAAAGTATAATGGACTTTGAATTAGCAAGGGTTCCAGTTGAGAGTTTTGATGCCCCCGAGCCAACAGAGACAGGTCTTAAACCATTTCTAACTGGCACATGGATGGGTCCAGGTAATGAAGTACATTCTGAATTATATTGGATAGATAGAAGAGATCCTAAGGGATCAACACCTGGAATTAATTCCAACGATGAGCAATTTAAAAATTGGGAATACGGAGTATTAAATTGGTCAAGAGGTGCTCAAGCTACAACATTAATTCAAAATACACCAATTACCACTCCAGCAACTCCAGGTTCGACAGATCAGATGGTTAACAATGTATTTAAAATAACTCAACCTGCAAATTTTTCAACAATCGATAAACAATCAAGGCAATCAATTATTGTTTCCGGACTTAAAAGCAGCACTGTATCTGTTGAATATTATATAAATGGTGTATCAATAGGTAAATCAACAGAACCCCCTTTTGTTTATTCTTATGTACCAAAAGACACACCATCTAGTGATTTTGAAGACGAACTAAAAGCAATAGAGAAAGATTCAGATGGAAACCAAAGAGAAGCAACAGCTGCCTATTCAATTAAATAAATATTCTAAACCAAAAAAACACCTCTCTACAAAAGAATGGGGTGTTTTTTATTTTAAAAATTAATTGTACTAATTAACCTGTCGGGAACCGCTTGTTTTATAATCTCTAGTAATTTATCCTTCCTTATATACAAAAAACTCTTCTGAACTGAATTAACCTTTAAAATCAATATGTTCTTTCTAAAGAAAACTTGATCACTATCAACTTCTAAACCAAAAGTGTTTTTTATAGCTTCAGAAACTATTTTCTTATCATCAAGCGGATTTTTAATCTTTGTATAAGCACTTAATAAATCACCTATATTTATCATATTAATTATTTATTCATTGGCATCAACAAATACAAGAAACCTTGATCTCCAAAAGCTTTCATAATCATCGGTTTATTAACTCCACTAAAGGAGAGTATTAGACTGTCGGAACTTATGGAAACCAAGGCATCCATTATGTATTTGTAATTAAAGTTAATATTCAACGCCTCCCCCGTTATATTTCCAGGTATTGTAACTGTATTCTCTCCTACATTATTGTTTTTTGTAACGACTTCAATATTTTTCTCCTCTGGGTGAATTATAAACTTTGTGTGATTAAATGAATCTGTAAAAATAGAGCTAGTTTTAAAACAATTCACCAAATCCTGTTTCAAAATCGTAATCTCTGAAACAAACTCCTTTGGAATAATAGCTTTGTAGTTAGGAAAATTGCCCTCAACAATCCTGGAAACCAGATAAATATCATTGTAGCTTATTGCAATTTGGTTTTGCTCAATAGTAATCTTTAAGTCGTCATTAATTCCTTCAAAAAATCTAATTATCTCAACAGCATTCTTAACGGGTATTAAAACTTGAGAAAAATCGATCATTTTTTTAAGTTTTAATGTTTTCTCAGCTAGGCGTAATCCATCCGTTGCAACAAACACAATAGAATCATCTTCAGGGGTCACACAAACGCTTGAGAGCTCTGGTTTAATACTTGAAGTAGCAGAACTATACCAAACCGACTTAATACCTCCTACAAGGCTTTCTGCGGGGATTTCAATGAATTTAGACATATCAACCTTTGGAATTATTGGATAATCATCATTTGGAAATATTTTAATGATTGTATTTGTTTTTGGAGTAGATACAAGAAGGTTTCCATCCTGTAAATCTAGGGTAACTGTTTTTTCAAGTTGAATACTATTCAAGAATGAATTTAGAACAGAACCTGGTATTGCTACAGATCCTTCAACTTCAACTTTTGCTGGTATTTTAATTTCAATACCAACATCCAGATTTGTTGAATTAATGAATAAACTATTTTCAGTTGCTTTTAAAAGAATACAACTAAGAACTGGTAATGTATTGTTCTTACTTGTAATTTTTTCAGCTTTTGAAACAGCCTCAGCTAATCTCTCTCTTATGCATTCTATTTTCATGGTGTATTAATTATATATCTTTATTAATAAAAAAGCTTATCATTACTATACCTGTGGATATGTGGACTTTTTGATATACCCTTTAATTTAACTCTTTTTTAATAAAAGACAAACTAAGAGACAGTGTTTCTGATGGTGGCTTAAACAATGTCTTTTATAGGTCTGTTGATAAGTACATATAGAACTAACATTGTATACAGAGTATTAAACAGCTTTTATACATGATAAACATATAATACCAACAGGTTATACACATAGTTATACACATTTTCAGCTACAAATATATGTTGTTTAATAAGAGAAACAACGGTTTTGGCCGCTGTTTCCGCTTGTTTTAAACCTGGGTATGGAGATCTGGGTGTGATTCTAAACTAGATCATTGCCTTTATTTGGTTGATTTCAGACTGTAATTCGGTATTTATTTTAAGCTCATTCTTAATCTTTTCACAGGAGTGTATTACAGTCGTATGGTCTCTTCCCCCAAGTTTTTGGCCAATGGATGGTAAGGATATGTTGTAGAACTCTCTTAATATATACATCGTTAATTGTCTTGGCTTCACAACCTCCTGCCTTCTTGTTTTGTTATATATTGCTTCCTCCTCAATATTGTAGAAAGCAGAGACTGCTCTAACTACATCCTTAACGGATACATTCTTGTGGGGCTTACCAGAGTTCTTTGTGAACTGTTTAACCTCATTAAGTGTTAAATCTCTACCTTTAAGTTGAGATTGGCATATAACAGTGTTTAGAATACCCTCCAACTCCCTTATACTCCCCCCAACAGAAGTTGCTAAACACATAGCAATATCGTTAGAAAGTGAAAAGTTATTAATTCTAGCCTTAGTTTTTAGAATTGCCATTCTTGATTCTGTGTCAGCTGGTGAAATATCAATAATCATTCCAGCCATAAACCTTGATTTTAGACGATCTTCAATGTTTGGAAGATAATTAACGTGAACATCTGATGAAAAGATGATTTGCTTATTGTTGTCATATAAGTGATTAAACAAGTGAAACAACTCCTCCTGCGTTTTTTCCTTATTTGAAAGGAATTGTATATCGTCTATGATTAAAACATCATATTTTCTATATTTATCCTTAAAATTATTGATTTTTCCAGCTTGTAGTGAAGTTATATAGTCTGTTGTGAACTTTTCAGATGTAACATAAAAAACCCTTCTGTCTTTGTTGTGGTTCTTTATGTGGTTTCCAATAGCCTGCATCAAGTGAGTTTTACCTAATCCTGTGTTGCCGTAATAAAAAAGAGGGTTATAAGCAACAGGTTTTTTGATTATCGCTTGAGCCGCAGCGTGGGCAAGTTCATTAAATTGACCAACAACGAAGTTTTCAAAGGTGTAACGAGGATTAAGATTGTCTTCAGGGTTAATAAATAGACCACTTAGTGGTAAGTCTTTGTTTATTGATGATTCTCCATCTTCCCCATCCTCTTTCTTTTTCTTTTGTGCGGCAATTATATATTCTACTGATTTTATATTTTCATCTTCCGTTCTTAATATTTCGAGAATTTTTTTATGATATTTTTGAGATAGCCACTCTTTTGCAAATGTGTTTGGTACAGCTAGATAAACAATACCGTTGTCTATCTTGTTTATGTAAGTATCTTTAAACCATGTTGAAAAATTAGCTCTTGAGACTTCTATTTCCATCTGTGCTAATACTCCATCCCATAGTTTTTTTATCTCCATATTGGTAAATATTATACCCCCTGCTTTTTTAAAAGAAACTTGAAGAAAATATAAAAGTATGTTCATACCTGTGGATAACTCGTTTACTTTTTAGATAAATGTTTCTTAATTTTCAAGACCATATTTAAAGGGTGGTTGAAGGGTGATTGAAGTTTACAAAAAATCAAAAATGATGTAATATCCTTGTTATGTCTCAAACATACCAACCAAATAAGAGAAAGAGAGCTAAAACACACGGTTTCCTTGTGAGAACATCAACACATGGGGGACGTCGTGTTTTGGCTGCTCGTCGCGCAAAAGGTAGAAAAAAACTGTCAGTATAGCCCCTGTTTACTTTGGTGTGTTTCTTAAATATCTTTAAACACCCTTAAATAAAGCCATTCATGACCATCAAAAGCCTTTCTTCCTCGCAAATTGCGGAAATAATGAAAAAGGGTAAAGCCTATAATTCAGGCTTTTTTCTTTTGAAAGTGGGCGAAAATAGAGAAAATGATGGTTTAATAAAAAATGGGGATGTCGATGTGGTTGGTGGTGTGGTTGGTGGTGTGGTGAATATTGGTCAAAATAACCTCGTTGGATCGTTCCTGTCTTCAAAAAAGGTATTCATAAAAGCTGTAGACAGAAATAGGACCAAAAGAAGACTGAGGGAGGCGTTTATTAAGGCTGTAAAAGATATAAACAACGATAATTTAAAAGTTTCAATACCCTGTTTTGTGATTCTTTCTAAAAAAAGCACAATTAAGGATGGTTTTACTGATATTGTTAAAGATATAAAGCAAATTTTATTAAAAGATTATATAATAAGATAATGATATCAAATTTTTTTAGCGTAATATTTTACAACCCACTATATAATGGACTAGTTTTTATAATAAATCATACACCTGGGGCTGATTTAGGCTTAGCTGTTATTGCCTTTACTTGTATTGTTAAGTTTATTTTAATTCCGCTTTCAAAAAGCTCTGTTGTAACTCAGTTAAAAATGAAGGCTTTAGAGCCAGAGTTGAATAAAATAAAGGAAAAGTATGCGGATAATAAAGAAGAACAAGCCAAAAAGATGTTTGAATTCTATAAGATAAACAAACTCAATCCTTTTTCCGGTATATTTTTATTGTTGATTCAATTACCTATTATCCTTTCCTTGGCTAATATTTTCTACAGATCTGGTCTTCCTCACATAGACGCCGCACTTCTATATAGCTATATACCAGATCCAAAGGTTGTTAATACGCTATTTTTGGGATTTTTGGATATAACAAAGAAAAACTTTTGGTTAAGTGTGGTTGTTGGAATTACTCAATTTGTACAAATCAGATATTCTGTGCCCGCTTATAAATCATCAGGAAAAGCTGGAAAACAAGAAGAATTCGCAAAAAGTATGAATGTTCAGATGAGATATACAATGCCTGCAATAGTATTTTTAATATCCTTTAGTTTAACTTCAGCCATTTCTCTATATTGGATAACCTCGAACATCTTCGCTATTGCACAAGAAGTTTATTTTAGAAAGACGGTAAAAAAAGATCTTGAAATTAAATAAATAATTCAAGATCTTTCTAACTATTTAGTTTGGAAGTATTTCCTATTTGGTAGATTTTGATGATGTAGCCGTTATGCTTGTTCCTGTGTTTGATTTTGTGGTAGTTTTAGAATTCTTTACTGAGGCGGCTGTCGGAGTTACTTTTTGGGGCTTCTCTATTTGTAATCCCCACAAACTTAGATCCTTCTTGTTTGTAAATAATAAATAGTCTTCATTTTTATTAAGTATTAGATTGGTTGCATCTACCCCATCCTTTATAGTATCTTTCACAACACACAATAAGTTATTTTCTTGAGTGTTTATATTAATTTTCCAAATATTATCATTAAAGAAAACCAAACCTTGATACCACGCGTCAGGATAAGGTGCATAAACGATAGATTCACTTGCTGCACAAAATATCGTATCTTTCTCAAGTAATGACCAAACACATTTTTCTGGAAGAGTTCTGATAAAAATATCTTTAATAGAGTTAGTTTTAATATTTAGAACACTTAGTTTTGTACTTCCATCTATACTCTCCCCTATCAAAACGTTTTGACCATCAGGTGAAACAAGTGTTGTTAGTCCAAGTTGTCCACCTGTAATTCTTTTGAAAGCCTTTGTTTTTGTGTTTATAGAATAAGCAAAACCTTCAGAATAAAAAGATGGCTTGGTATTCAAAATCAACGTATCTTTATTAGGCCAAGACAGCAACCATTCTCTAAACGGTGATTTGTATAGATTTATAATGCCAGTTCCATCTAGCCTGCTTATGTTTACAGATGATCCAACACCTTTTTGTTCAATATAATATGCAAAAGAATCTTTTTCTGGTGACATTGTTAAGGATAATAGATTATATGGCAGATCTTTTGTTACCAAAGACATTGAAGTGGATGTTGGTGTTTCAAAAAGCACTGTTCCCAGTCTGGTTTGAATATTGTCTGAATTACCAAGTAATCCTCTTAATAAAATATTTTCTCCTTTCTTGTCAAAAAACGACTCATTTAATCTGGTGTATGTAGAATTGGTGATTCTTTCTACTGCTGTTGTTGATGATTGAGCTTCATATACCCTCCCTGTTCCTCTTTCTATGTATCTAATATTTTCTTCCTGACCAAGTATTTTGGGCTTAACTATGGTCGTCTTTTTTGTGGATGAAGTTTTTGTTGATGACGTTGTGGAAACTGAAGATGTTGATGTGTTTGTTGGGGTTGATGGTGGGGTTGTTTGAGTGGTTAAAGGTGATGATGTTGCAATAATGTCTCTGATAACAAAATCTGCACCAGATATTGGACCAGATGTAATCATTCTTAGTGGATTTGCCTTTGGAGTAGATGTTCCTTGTGGTTGGTCGTTCATATTGCCATTTTCAGGCGTAATATTATTTGTGTTGTCAGTCGGAAGGTCTTTTCTAACACCCCCAATTCCTCCAAAAATAGTTTTGTCATTGGGGGTTGGTGTTGATGTTTGGGTTGATTTTTGTGTGTAAAAATAGATGCCGGCAACGACCCCAACTGCCATACTCATAATTATTAATATTAATATTGTTAATTTTGTTTTAGACATTTATTTAAGGTGTTATTACTGTTGTTGATGGTTGAAATATGTCCCCCGCTCCATTTGTTACTAATTCTGGATTTATTGTGTAAAGCAAAACATATGAAAACAGAGCTATAAAAAGACCAAGAAAGGCAGCATTTATTTTTTTTCTTCCGGCGTCTGTTCCTGAGATTGAGTCGGTTGTTGCAAGTTGTATTCCTCCAAATGAAATCATAACAATGGCCAGCCCTACAGCTACCGTTACGCCAACTCGGTACATTTTTGCAAAGAATGGTCGAATACCCAAACTAATATCAAAAACTTCGACAGTACTTGTGCCGTTTGCTGAATTGTTTCCTATTAATCCATTCATTGGTGCCAATAGACAATAGTTCCACTTACCGTTAGCTGGTGATATTCCACAAGCGGCGGACGCTGGGGGTCCAGACATCAGCTGTTGATTTGGTGTTATAACTGGCGATGAGACGTTTGGCGAAATATTGGTATTTTGTGGTAACGACGTTTTAGACTCATTTAGTGTCTGTGGCTGCTGTATTAGGTTTGAAGGAGATTTTGAATTAGAAAAACTTTTTTGAGGATTCCAGTCGCCTTCACCTGTAAGGGCGCTTGAATCAACTGTCATTTCAGCCTCCACAACATTGATTGTTCCAAAAATTAAAAAAGAATAACAGAACAAGGAAATCATTGAGATTGTAGATAAAAATCTCATACCCAACTTTGTGGTCTTATTATTAAAAATATTCATTACTAATATAATACAACAAATAATGATTGGTGTATATTTAAATAGTATACAAATAATTTAAAAAACTAGTTATTGTTAAATAGAAAATCTATAATATTCCCTGTTGTTTGCATTATATGTGTAGGATTTGATAGGTTTACCAAAACACTAGCCAAATCAACCTTTTCTTGAGCGTTTTTCTTCAGTGTTATTGTATTTGTATTACTTGGAATATCAATTTTTTCTGAATTTACATACCAAGTATATTCTAGTCCGGAATTTTTGTTGTCCACACTAAAATTATATGGAAAAACACTTATTTTAGATTCGTTTCTTAAACCTAGGTTTATTTGATCGGTAAGAGAATAGTTAAACATCACACCATTTGTTGGATTGTCTTCATAAAACAAAGCAAATGAGTTTTTGGTTGAAAGAGTTGTCTCACCAACCCCCTTTCTCGTTTCCTGCCCCGCTGGATATGCTTCGACAGCCATATCTTTGTCTAGGGGGATTATGTCAGCTGTATATTTAAAATAGTTTTTACCATACCCAGAGTTATCCCCCATGACTTCTCTATCTATACTCCATTTATATACAACATTCGAATCGTTAACTCTAGAATTGCCACTGACAAAATTTGGTATAGCAACCATAGTCACTGATGACTCTGGAGAAAACAAAGCCTTTCCTTTATAGAATGGAGGTGTGTATGTTTCAGATTGCCACAGTAGGTCGACATTTGATGGATTGAAGGAGAAAGTCCTTGCAATTTGAGGTTGATCTTTTGGAAAAATATTTAAGTTCACTTTACTTTCACCTGTTGATCCAACGTTGAATGTGAAGACTTTTTTACCATCTCCTCTTAATATTTCCTTACCATTTAGCAACCACTGTATGTCTGTTGAGTTTAAATCTAATCCATATGTTTCAATTGTTATGGTTACATCGTCGTTTGGCTTTGGAGTTTCTGGAGAAATATTTATATCCAGCTGTTGTTTAATTTCTTTTATTTGACCAGGTACAGAGGAACTATCGCTACCTGTGCCACCGAGTAAGTCCGCGGTTTGGGCGGTAACCTTATTGAACAAACTAAAACCTTCGGTTCGATTAAAAATAAAAAGCACAAAAACGAATCCAATTAATAGAAATATTTTTATGTTTTGTTTATTTAATTTAATCATTCCTTTTAATTATAACATTAATTATACATTGAAAATAATTTTTTGTTTAGAATTTATACACAAATTGCATAAATAATATATAAATTCTAGTGTAGCTTATTATTTTTTGGTCATAGACATTGCCTTTTGTACTTTGTTTGCAATAGCTGGACCTCCGGGGATTGATTCACTCAACCCTTCAACCATTGGGGCAAGGTTTAGAATTATGGCTAATGTAAAGGCTGGAATTATATCAAGTATGGGAATTAATTTAATAAGATCGCACGCGGCAAATTTTGAAACATTCTTAAAATGAAATTTAACCCCAAGTTTTAAATAAATAAGAATTAAAATCACTGAACTTACAAACCACCCCAAAATAGGTAATAATCCAATAATATCCAAAACTAAACCAACAATTATCATTATAATAAAAGTTGTTTTTGTAATTGTTTTCTCTCCCTTATCCCCACTTGAATTTTCAGAATATTCCTCCTCGTCAAAATCATCTGAGGAATCTTCACCAAGATACCCTCTTGTTGATAGTCTATGTTGAGTTCTAGCTTGCCTTTCGTTCATTGTTTATATATTAGCATAATCGGCAATTAATAAAAAAGGAATTTACAAATTATTTTGTAAATCCGCTTCTAAAACTCTAATATTAATATATTGTAATAATCTGTTTGTCGTTGAGCTCCTAAATGCTCTGCTTTAGATTACTCATCTCTGTCGCCCTTTGCTCCGCCAGCTCCGCCTTTTCTTTCTTAATTTGCAAAACTTCAGCTGGTTTTGATGTAATAATTTGATTTTCTGTGTAAGATGCGATGACTTTGATTGCTACGTGCTTAAGGCCAGCGAAGAACATTCCTTCCCCAACATCTGACTCAAGAAGAAGATATTTCTCTTCATCAGTTAAATTAAAGGTTTTTTGAACAATATCGATTGAAGATGGAGATTGTTTGAGTAAAATTTGAATGGAGGAGTTGGAAATAATTGGTAATCCATAAGGAGATTTTAGAAAGTCTTCAACGTCTTGTGTGATTGTCGCTAGACCTAGATAGTATTTTCTTCCTCTTTTTGCGAGCCCTAACAAGAATGATGCCGTATCTTCCGACTTCATCAAATACCACGCCTCGTCAATAACTAACAATCGCTTCTTTAATTCCTTTCTAATAGCATTCCAAATGTGGTGCATAACAATATACATCGCAACAGGCTTCAACTCCTCTTCCATATCTCGAAGTGAAAAGACAACGAATTTCTTATTAATATCAATGTTTGAAGGCCTGTTAATGAATCCCGCCCATGTTCCTTTTGTATATTTTGTTAATCTCTGAGTTAATGATTCTCCACCTTCCATTCCTCCCAAAACAAGCTCAAAATCTGACATAAGTGGAGGCTCAGCTGCTGCGAAGTTGGATTCTGGAGTGATGTCTTTAAGCGCATATGTCTCAGTAATAGCTCTATCTATAACAGCATCCTCCTCTGGTGTTAATCCACCAAGCATTATTCTAAACAACCCTACAAGGTTGATGATGTTTGAGCGTAGAACGTCTGCTGAAGACTCTCCTTCTCTTGGAACGGGCAAGTCAAATGGATTAATGTGGTGTTCTGATGTTAGGGAAATATTGAAATATCTTCCGCCTGTTGCTTCGGCTAGATATTCATACTCTCTTTCTGGGTCAAGAACAATAACATCCGTATCAAACATCATTGATCTAATAATCTCTAGTTTTGTCTGATATGACTTACCGGATCCCGCCTTAGCAAAGGTCACAGAGTTGTAGTTTTCTAGAGAAAATCGATCAAATAGTATTAGACTAGAGTTGTGTCTGTTTATTCCATACAAAATTCCCTTGTCAGATGTAAGGTCAAAGGAAATAAATGGAAAAATACTAGATAGTGGCTCGGAATTTAGCTTGGAATGAACTCCCAACTTGTCTTCTCCAATAGGAAGTACACTTTGGAAGCCTTGCTCTTGTTGAAAAAGGGCAGGCTTTATAAAAACAAGATTAGATTCAAGTATTGATTTGATCTCCGACTCTATTTTGTCCAATTCCTGCTCGTTTTCTCCATAGATAGATAAGTATAGTCCAACATCAAAAAGTCTCTCCTGTGCTTGCTGTAGCTTGTCACGAAGCTCTTCTAGATCTTGATAGGCGGTATCTAGTTTTGGATCTCTAACCAATCCCTTTGTCTCTCTTGTACTTATGTCAACTTCAATATCAGCAACTTTTTTTGTAAATTGTCGAAGAATTGTAGAAGTGTCAATCGGATGTATAAAAATCGAAATATCAAAAACCTTGTCTAGGTTAATTATTGGTGAAAACCAATTGGATGAAAGAAATCTTGGATAAGAAATAACGAAGAATGTTCTAACAATCTTTTCCCCAAGGTTAATTGTTTTAGGGCTAATCTTAAGGCCAGAAGGGGCGATGATATCTTGCAATTCCAAAACTCCAGATTGATAAATTTCCTTTGGTAGAATTGAACTAATTGGAGAGCTTTCTTTTGGTTGTGGTTTTAAAAAATCTAGTAAACTCATGTTGTTTTAATTGTACGCTAAAATGCGTAAAAATTCTATTCCTTGTTGCCTTTATTATTGTCCCGTCGACATGTTTATTGGCTTTTCAACTGTGCCTGGGTTAAATAATTTATAAAAGAATTCAATAAGTTCCTCTGTTCCAAGTTCGGCTACTCTTACACTGCATCTTGCAAGACCCTGCTCAACTACATCAACCCTTTGTTGTAGTTGGCTTTTGTATTCTTCAAATTGAAGAAATTCCTCATTATCAGATTCCTTTTTGTCTTTCTTTCCACCAAATAATCCAGATAACATCCCCCCTTTTTGATTAATTATCGCAGGAGTATAAGGAATTACAATAAAAAAGCTCTTTGTCATAATATTAACTGATTCTGTTAGGTTTCTAATGAAATCCATATATTCTCTGGTTTGAGTTTTCATCAATTCACTGGATTGAAACTTTATTCTGTCTTCTAGAAGGTTGATGTAAGGCCCTATGTCTAGCCTTCTTGATTGTACAAATATTTGAACAGAAAAGTTGATTGAATTTAAGAAGTTTTGAAATTGATATAAAATAGATTGTTGCTCGTCTTGTGATTTTAGGGCAAAGTTGATGGATGAGGCCAAAAGAACAGCTCTCATTGATCCGTCTTTAAGTATTACAACACCATCTCTAACCTCCTTTATTGGGACAAAGTCTTGTGTGGGTTTTGAATTTATCTCTGTGTTTGATGCCATTTAATTAATTATATATTTATTTTCAAATTATCACCACTTTTGTTGTTTGTTTTTTCATTGATATCCAAACTCCAAGCCAAATCCTTCAACTTGCTACTAGATACACCGACATTAACCACTGGTGCAATTTGGGTTTTTTGATTAGTTGTCGTTGTTTGTTGTATTGGCTTGTCTGTCTTTTGATATGTATATAGCCTGTTGGAAAAAATAAAGTAAAAGGCCGCCTCTAGGGTGTCAACAAAAGGTCTCTCGTTTACTTTATAAAACGCCAGAGCCAGAGCCGTCATCATAATTGGTATAATAACCAGTATTGCAAGAAGGAAGGGTAGTAACTTGTATACAACAAAAGAAATACCAAGACCCCCTATCAAATAGACAAACTGCCTAAATGTTAGGGGGCCAAACAACTTCTCATCTTCTTCAATAAATTGTGGTGTTTGATATCTCATGTTATCCGAAATATTATATCACCCAGTTGGAGATTTTGCTAAATCGTAAAATTATTTTACGTTCCTTTTTTGTATTTCATTTTAAATCTTCCACTTTAGGTAATGTACTTTGAGACTGTATTTTTTGTAGATTTTGTCTTATTGGAGTAATAACCAATTCATCAATTTCTTTTGCAATTTCTGTCGCTTGTTCCTTTGTGATATTTAATTTACTTCCCATTTCCGATATGAGGTTTGAAGGTTCTATTTCACCAAAAATAAATCTAGCCAATAAATCTTCCAAAATAGCTGACTGATCAATATGTAGTTTGTGTTTTTTTGTTGTTAATTGAAGACCTAAATCATAATCACTGGTGCAAATGGCTTCTTGAAAATCTTCTGGAAGCGTATTAAATCTCTCGGCGTTTCTTTCTATTGAATTTGCTGTCATTTTATTTTATTTTGTTTGTTCTCTATATGGATCTACTTTGTAATATGTTGCTTGAAGAGGTTGGGCAGATGGTTCTTTAAGTTTTGAATCAAGAATTGATTCTTTGGTCGGCATAATCATTGAAGTGGGGTTTGGAGATGGGGTTTGTGTTTGAGGTGAAGACGTTGTGTTTTGTGTATGCGTTTGAGTTAATGACGCTGTTTGAATAGATTCAGGGGAGGTTGTTGTTTGCTGAGGATAAAGTGTTGGTGGGGGTGTTATGTTTGAGGTTGTGGCAATGGGGTTTGGGGTGAACGCGGGAAGTGATGCTGGTGCTGGGGTTGGGTTCTCAATTTCCTTTAAAATATCTTCGGCCGTTTCGTGGATTTCTTGTGGTGCATCTGTTTTTGCTGATGATTCTGGGTTGGGTATTTCCTTCTGATCTTCAATTAATCCAATAAAATTGTTTGGAATTAATATTTTACTATTAAATTCATTAAAAACAATTTTTGCTAAATCTTCATTATCATTTAATCTAAATTTTATTAATTCATAAAATTTAGACTTTGACATTATTTCTACAGCCACCAGCTTTACACCGTTTGATATAGATTGGATTACCTCCATATCTTTTATATTATTATTTTGAAATACAGATAAAATTTTAGAATCTTCCTCAGGTAAATACAACATATCCCATAATTCTGTTGGGTACTGCTGTATTTTTTCATTAATTTTTTTTATATCCATCATGTTTGTTGTTATTTTGTGTGTTAAGGTGTTCCCGCTGGTGGTGTTGCAGGTCTTGATGCTGCTTCTAGTTGGGATTGTGCAATGTTTAACTCATCCATTTTTGAGAGGTATGAAGCTAGTCCAGATTTAGTCTTATCAAACTCGTCAATATCCGCTTGCAGTTCTGTGAGAGCGGCTGTTTTAATTACAAATGCATTGTGTGCATCTTGTTTTGATTCAGCGGTTGCACCTGGTGCTGAGACGGCATCTATTGCTGCCTGGCGAGCATCCTCTGCCTCTGATTTGATTACGGTTCTGTTACTTATTAAGGTTGAGCGATGTCCTTCAAGAAGAGTCTTCATTTCCAAGGCCTTGTCTCCAATATTGTCTTTATTTGTGGAATTAAATATATTGTGAGCGCGGTTAGCAATTGGACCTGGAGCAGCAGCCCTGAGATAATTTACCAGGTTTAGTAATTCTCCATCCGGTGTTCCTAATGTTCTGCCTGTAGCTGTATCAATTATTGTATCTGCCGGTCTATATAATTGTGACTTTAGTCGATCCAGCTGTTCGCTAGCAGAGTTTTTCTTTTCTTTTGCTTTTTTACCCAAATCTTCAATTCTAGACATGGCGGCGGCTTTGCTTCCTCTAGATACATACAGATCTTTTAAAGAAGTCTTACCACTTGAATCAGTATTAACACCATAAGCCTTCGAAACATCAGCCTTCATGCCGTCGTCGTCTTTGTATCCATCCATGGTTAGGTTGAAACCTAGGCGACTCATTCTTGCCTTATAATTGGCATTAGTCTCATTCTTTGTTTTCTTTAGGTCACCATCTCTATAGCCGGTTCTGTTATAATACTCAATATCCGACTCCCCGGGTCTCTTTTTAATATTGGCCTCAGCTAATTTTGCTCTAGCCTCAATTCCTTTCTCCTTCTCTTTAACCCTGTCTCTATATGAGCTGGAACCTCCAAGTTTAGATTTGGCCATTGCATCTGCTCCCTGCAGTGTTCTGCTCCCGATAAATCTGCCTATTGCACTATCGCTTGTTGCCATTTTGCCTAATAATGTACTTCTGGAGGCCATATCAGCAAGACGGCTTGGAACAGCTGTTGTTCTGTTGATTGCAAAATTCTTGGCTCTTTTCTTTGCGCCTGTACTTAAATCCTTCCCCCACTTCTGCACTGTTGTTGAACCCATTGCTCCAATTGAGGCGGCGGATGTCAATGTCATCCCTAACATCATACATAGTAGAAAAAAGAAAAAGACTGAGTTCAAACTAGCGGTTGTTCCAGAGGCTCCGTTATCCGAAAACATCGAAAGTAGATTTGTTATATTATCGGATCTACCCCATAGCATTTTAAGCGTTATAAACATCAAAATCATGTAAACTGGAGCAAATAATACCGCACTAGTAAGCCTCTTCCACCAACTGGCCGATAATTTTGATGTTTGAGGTAGAACGTTGGCGGCAAAAGCTATTGGCGATGTCATTAAAAGAATTATCAAAACAGCAGTCCTAATCAAAAACATAAAAGCTGCGGCAAGAAATACAAAAGAAAGTATAAATATAAATACAGAGCCACCAAAACCAACCAATATCATGTTCCATGGGTTTAGGACAACTGGAGCTGATCCTGTGGTGCCAGCGGGTGTGTTGCTGGGGTTGGTTGCTGGATTGTTGCCAGCTGAGCCTTTTGCTACATTTGTTGCCCCCGCTTCTGTTGATCCACTTTTTGAATTTTTTGCTACCCCCCAGACTGTTTGCATTCCCAGGGCGTTCATTATGCCCAAAGCAAGATGGTTGTTTGTCATGTCTGATGCACCGGATTGGGCTGCTACTGCGGTTTTACTAACAGCATTATCCCCCGCGGCAACTCCACCAGCCTTTTTATCAGCATCAAGCATTATTTGTTTATAAAAGACAAGGGCTGTTATATTGCTAACATCTATTATTACCTTAGTAAAAAACATACTAAAGTTAATCAAAATAGCAGCAAGCACTAATTTTCCCAACAACTTCTTTTGGCCGTAAGCATCAACTTGTAATATTGTTGATATTGATATAAATATCAATATCAAAATAAAGAATAAATTTATTAAATTTCTGAATACTTCCCAAGTATACTGTATTGCAGAAAAACTATTAACGATATCTGTCATCGAAAGTGAATATCCAATTGTGTAATCAAATAAAGACGCAGCAACAAGTAATATCCAAGATGTTAAATATAGAACAAAGTATGAAAATATAGCAATACATCCAGGAAGACTGAAACCAACAGTTATTCCACCCCAACAATAAATTATCTGGCCCTGCAGGGCCTGAGATTCCTTGTTGGCTGCAGCTACGCGTGCTGTATCGTATGTTGTGTCCCAGTTTACACTTTTTTTAAAGTTGACTATTGCTGTTTGAATTTGCCCTTCCAGGTTGGATATTTTAAGATCTAATTCCTTATGTGCTGATGAATCTATTCCAGCCTGTGTCCCTGATATTTTGTTTCTTTCGTTAATTGCATCCCACTGTTGTTGTTCTAACGGCATGACATTGTTATATAATGAGGTTAGTGCTTCCTTTAGTTTAGTTGCAGAGTCTCCATTCGGCATGTCTCCATAAACCTTACCGAACTCTGTGTCATAAGATATTTTTATGCCATTATCGTAAGAAACACCAGTAAGAGTTTTTGTCTTTATTGCGGCTTGGGCGGACACCTCTTCAGGGGTGAATATTGTAATGGTGCCGAAGGTGCTGGCATCTTTAATAATTGAACTAGCTTCAGTTTTTTGGTAATTAAATAAAAAAATAATTACTATCAAAAATAATATCAGTGTTTTTGTGCTTAATATATTAAGTTTGATTTTTTCAATCGATTTCATTCTTTAATATTATATATCATATTGAGTAAAATAATAAGCTATTTTTTAACAACCTGTGGATTCAATAAAAATAAATTTATTATTGCAATAATTCTGTACTGGAAATTGAAACAATACTAAAAATACCTCAATCTAGTTGTTATACTTAAACGTTGACCAATACGCCGACAATCCTGTTCCCGCTGGGGTTCCACTTGCTGGTGGACCTGAAATAACGTTGTATTTTCGGAGCAACACCCCCATTATACCAACAGCTACTCTAATGTTATTGTAGGGATTCTCAAGATCGTCATAGGTTAGACTTCCTGTGCCATAATCACCTGGTGTCAAACTCATTAATCCAACTGAATATGTGTTACCTGCTCCAATTTTTGTTTCGAGGTATCTTGGTGGCTTTGCCATTCCACCCGATTCTCTTTTTGCAATTGCAGCCATTATAGATAAATAACCTTGAGCTGTTGGTGTTCCTGTTGGAAAGAAAACGGCAGCATCTCTAACTGGTATACTTGGCAAATCTGCAATCGTTATTTGCTGTATAGCATAGGCGTTCCAGTCTGGATTAGAGAATGATGCACCATTCAAAATATCTTGCAACATTACACCACTAGTTCCAGTTGTTCCCTGTGGACCCGTTGTCATACTCGAACCTATTGGCATGCCGTTTTGGGATAGTCCTGTGGCATTATTTGCTACTGCTGTATAATAATCAGATGTGATAGGTTGAGAAGCTGCCTGTCCAGTAACACCTTCTAGAACCTTGCTCAGTGCGATTTTTATTAGATTGTTTACAATAGCATCCACCATTTGGTCAAACTTCTGTGCCGAAACAAGTCTATTTTTTGGAATATTTAATGTAGAAGACAAAGAATCTGCAATAAGACTTCCTGGTGTGGTTGTATCACAAGGATTTGTCTTACTTTCAGGTTTGCTATCGTCCTTACACTTCTTGTAACTCAAGAACCCTCTGTTAATTGTCAAATCGAGTCTTGCTGTATTTTGTTTAACACTTACTCTTTTGTTTAATTCATCACCCGCACTTATATATGAGTAATAAACGTTATTTTGAGGCTTGGTTAATGCGATCCAGTCTGTTGGGGTCGTGATGGTGTATTTTCCAGATTGCATTGCATTTTGTTGCATTTGGGTCAGGGAACAAGTGCTTCTCTGTGCAAAGTTGTTGGTATAACTACCAGCAAGGCCAGTTGCTATAACAATTCTAAATGGTGCACAGACGTTTATCCCCGTTGTTTTGTATGCCAACTCTTGTATAAATGCTGCGGCTTCTCTATCTGCTAGTTGTTGGAAGAATTGTTCTGGGTTTCTAATGAAGGCTGGGTTTCCTTTGAAACCAGAATTTGCCCACTGAATTGTTGAATTAACAATGTAATCGATAATGGTATTGACAATACACCATGCTATATCATCCCAACTCACGCCAATTTGAATCCCAGATCCACCCAAAAATGTTCCAGTTCTGGCGTTGGTTTCCGCCTGTTTGTTTTGAGCATCACCTGTTCTGGCGTTGGTAACTGGAACTCTTGTGGCAAGTTCGGTTGCGTCAGTCGCTACGGTTGCAGCCTTTCCTATTACCGAAGAAATGGCGCTTGTTAGAAGTTGAGCTAGTAAGTGACTTGCGATACATCCTGTACTGCTCTGAATTGGTTTGTTTGTGTCTGTTGCCGTTGAGGCGCCAGTGTTGCTTTTGTTGGCCACGGCGTTACTCGCTCCACCTTCATCGGTGACAGGTATTGCTCTTGGGATACTTGAATCGGATGAACCATCAGGTGACGTTTTGAATGTTGATATATCTGGTGAAGAGTTCCAGTTTGCCCCACCGCTAAATGCATTTGGGTCTTGCACTTGACCGTTGTAGGTGTTGGATGTTTGAGGCGTTACTCCAGTCCCTGGTTGCCACCAAGATGGAAGCGTAACAGGTTCTGTCGCTGCGCATGCTTCTTTTGTGAAGATAATAAATGACACAAAAAAAACTATTAAGAATATAATTTTTTTGTTGTTTTGGCTTATTTTCATTTTAAATAATTAATTTACACTCCAGATTACTCCAACCTCGTTATTGCCAAATATTATATCATTATTTTTAAAATACTTACTAATATTTGCAAACATCTGATCGTTGTCATTAATCGCTTCTTTAGAAGACTTAACACCAAGTAGAGACCTTACTGGATCTTGGCTTTGCATGTCTATTAGTCTGAAAGAGTCGGCGATTATTTGATAGTTGTTTACAATTGCGAGATGTGAACTTGATATTTGAGGTGGAACATGTAATTTTAGTAGTTCTTTACTGACGTTTTCATATATAACAGCTATTTCCGCAAGACTGTTTGAGTATTTTTTTTGGTTATCTGCAATGATCCTCATGTTTCTCATATAAATCTCAGCAAAATTGTTGCCATACAGCCTAAGTGTTTCAGAATTTGAATCTGTGTTGAATATAATACTGTTTATTCCATATTTTGCTCTTGGTATATCACTAGATGACAGCTGTCCTATTGCGTTTTGAGCAATGTCAGAGACGTTTAGGTCGCTATTTCCCGCTTCTTGATTAACATAATCCGAATAAACCTGTTTGGCCAGCCTTGCTGTCGCATTATCCTTGTCTGTAATTGTAAATGGATCCTCTTCTGTTGAGGTTCCGATAGATGGTTGCGAATTATCTATAGCAGATAATATTTTGGTTATAGTTGGATCTTCTTTGTCCCCGGTTATATTAAAAAGACCAGCTGATCTTTGTTTCCTGATATCATTTTGTTGGCTTTTGTAATCCGTAATTTTATAAGAAACTACTCCTGCAATAATCGAAATACAGATTGCTCCAAGTATTAAAACTTTATTATGAGAATTTTTGGCTGCAATTGAATTTTTCACAATTAAAGTATATCAACAGATGACAATTTTTTCCACTCTTCGAGTGTTAATGTTTCCGCTCTTGCGTCGCCTTTAATATTGAACCCCTCTAATATTTTTTCAGGTGTGGTAAATATTCCCTCTTCCTTTAAATTTCCCTTTAGTAATTTTCTTTTGTGAGCAAACCCTGCGTGTAAAATATCAAAAAATCTTTGCTCATTCTTGGAATTGTTTCCAAAATTATCTTTAGAAATTTTATCGATTAAAAGTATAGCGGAGTCGACTTTTGGTGACGGGACAAAGGCACCCTTCGGAACCTTATCTATAATCTTTGGTGTTCCGATTGCCTTAACGGCGATGGATAAAATGCTTTCTTTTTTGTCTCTAGAAATTATTCTTTCAGCCACTTCTTTCTGGACTAGCACGACAGCTTTTTCTGGGTATAAATCTCCCCCAATAATATTTCTTATGATGGCTCCAGTGATGTAGTATGGAATATTTGCAATTAAACTATACTTTCCTTTTTTCAGACCAAGTGATTTTAAGTCAACCTTTAAGATGTCTTCGTGAACAATTTCTATTTTTCCAGATTTTATTTCTTGTGTAAATTTTTCTTGAAGTATTGGAATTAGTCTGTCATCCATTTCTATCAGAATTATTTTTTTAGCTGGGGTTTTGACTAGACGCTCCGTCAAAGAACCCATTCCAGGGCCAATTTCAAGGATTGTTTTGTTATTTAAATCACCAGCCCCTTCAATTATTTGATTCAATGCCTTTTGTGACTTTAAAAAATTTTGACCAAGAGATTTTTTGGCAAATACAGAATCTTTTTCTTGAATTTCGGATTTCGTGTCCTTTATAAAGTCCTCAGAAGTATTTTTGTCCTTTGTATCATTTTTGTCCTTTAAATATTTTTTTCTCATTTTATTTTCTTTAGATTAAATATGTATATTAGATATGGTTTTTTTTGTGGGGGGGGG
>CAINHC010000002.1 GCA_903848795.1 uncultured bacterium
AATATTTTTGCAATTTTCTTTACACTTTTTCCTTCCTCGTTTCTCAAAAATTCTATATATTCTCTTTCGTTAAATTCAATTTGTTTTGTCTTCATTTGCCTTAATTATACTTAAGGGTTCGGTTTTAGTTTTAAATTTCCCCTTAAATAATTGTTGTTTAGCCATAGCAGAAAGTGCCCTTTATAGGCTTTCTCTGCTGTGGCGAAGATTCCAGCAACTAACCAAACCAATAGAAAACAACGATAACGTGAAAGCGATTACGTCAGAACAGAAAGAACAAATTACGCGTTTTGCTCAAGACGCAGCCCGCAAGGGAACGCAGGAAGCCATCACCGGACTCCAAAAAAGTGGCCTCAACGGCGACAGCCTCCAGAAAATCATTGCCCGAGGTGATCAAGTGTCATCTCGAGTCAAAGAATTCATTAAGGGGCTTTTGTCTGAAATGGCGGAGATCGTCCGCGGATGTTTGCAACTCATCTCGGGTGCGGAAACGCTTACCCTCGACGAGACGGACGGCACCGAAACCATTGCCCAAGCGGGGAGCACCTTCAACGGTTACCTCGACAGCGACTTTCGCAACTGGAAGCTCGACGTCGCGAGCCAACCGACGAAGGAACAGAAGGTCTCCGTCCACGAGATGATTGAGGACGGCACGTTCGCTAAGATCTACAACGGTCTTTCTTCCAATCTCGACAGTTTGTGCCTCACGCAGGCGCAGATCATCGGATTCGTGAAGAAACATCGCAAGCGGCTCCGCACTGACGGTTACGGGACATTCTTCCTGTTCAAGTGTGGTGATGATTTCTTTGGTGCGGACGTGAGCCAGAACGACGACGGGTCCCTCGACGTCTTCGTGTACGAGCTTGCGTACGTCTACGTCTGGCGCGCCGAGTGTCAGCATCGTGTCGTGGTACCGCAACTGGAAACTGTGGCACCTTGACCCTTCGGACCCTTTGGCCCTAAGTCCCTCTGACCCTTTCCAAATTAACTTTTGGCAGGGCAGAGGGATTTTTGTTATACTAAGAAAGCAATTACTGATTGTATTTCGGTTACGGCTTAAATACCGTGGTTGTGCAAACTAAGATTTCAGAATTTTGTCGGATACGTCTTGCAAGAGAGCAGGTCTTATTTTGCTAATAAAAAATAAGTTAGTTGGTGTAGAAAACTGGAGAACTTATATGTTCCAAATAATATTCAATCGTTCATGGTTTGGGCGATGGTGTCACAGATGGTTTTCTACATAAATTCTTTGTTGCGAACGTGAACCAGAACGACGACGGGTCCCTCAACGTCAACGTGAACAAGCTTGCGAACGACAACGTCTGGAACGCCGAGTATCAGCATCGTGTCGTGGTACGAAACTCACTATTTCTCTCACTACAAAATGTGAGAGTTTTTGTTGGAATAATGCAAATATTTAAATTTTCTTGTCTTTGTCTATGCTTTGCAATCCCTTTCTCCAACCTCCCAGCATCCTACCTATCCCCTCTAACTTCGCTGAAAGAGTAATAAATTTGTCATTCAATATTATTTTACTTTCCCATGCAAGTTGAATAAAGAATTTAAGAATATCCATTTTTGATATTATCTTTCCTAAAACAATAATCTTTGCTTCTGGTTGAAGATATATACACAAGAAAGTCGATTCTAATATGTCAAGAAAGATATTTTCTATTCTTTGCCCAAGTCCAAATCTTTCTGTTCTTGGAAAGTCTCTGTGGAGTATTAACCAAAAATTATACGCTTCTTTTTCCTTTAAAATAACGGTGGGAGTCTCTCTCGGGGGGGGGGGGCAGTTTAGTGGTCATGTATTTTTATCTTATTAATTAATTTATAAACATGTACGATAGTATCACATCTTTAGAAAATCTCTATGGTGCATGGATGGAGTTTGTGGGTGGTAAAAAATACAAGAAAGATGTAGCTCTGTTTGCTTTGAATCTTTCTAAAAATATATTTCAATTACATGAAGATTTGAAAAATAAAACGTATCAGCACAGTGAATATACAAGTTTCCAAATTACAGACCCTAAGCCTCGAGACATTCACAAATCCTCCGTTCGAGATAGACTACTTCACCATGCAATATACAGAGTTTTATATCCGTATTTTGATAAGCTGTTTATCTTTGATTCATACTCGTGCAGATTAGGAAAAGGAACTCATAAAGCAAATGAGAGATACAAATATTTTGCAAGAAAGGTTTCTAAAAATAGCACTAGAACCTGTTGGATTTTGAAATGCGATATTAGGAAATTCTTTGCCAACATTGACCATGAGATACTAATGCATGTCTTAGAGAAACATATTACAGACAAAGATACAGTCTGGCTACTTGGACGAGTGGTAGAAAGCTTTAATACAAAAGGAAGAATTGATGTTGGACTACCGCTGGGTAATTTGACCTCGCAACTTTTGGTTAATATCTACATGAATGAATTTGATCAATTTGTTAAACATCTTTTGCGTGAAAAATATTACATAAGGTATGCGGATGATTTTGTATTTATGTCAGATAATAAAAACCATCTTGAAAATCTAATTCCAAAGATATCAGGGTTTTTGGAAGTAAATCTTAAACTTAATCTACATCCTGATAAGTTATTTATTAAAACTCTATCCTCAGGATTAGACTTCTTGGGTTGAGTACATTTTCCAAAATATAAGATTCTCAGAACTACGACTAAGAAAAGGATGTTTAGGAATCTAGCTAAGAATGTAGGGAAGAAGGAGGCCATTGCATCGTATTTAGGAATGTTAAAGCATGGTAATACATATAAAATTAAGAATAAGATTAAAAAAGTTGAAGGTTGATCTGGTTATTTATCAAGTCAACTTGTAAGTAATCCTTACAAGTTAAAAAAGTGAGTTGTTGCCTTTTTTGCAACAACTTAAGTAAATAATAGCTTATTATATTTTACGGTGATTTATCCACAAAACTTTAGAATTTCTTTATAAAGTTTGAGGGGTAGGTTTTTTATAATAGACAGCTATGATAAAAACCATTATAAACAAGAAAGACATCGGTAATGATGTAATAATCTATCAAGCTAAAAATGGGGCTATTGAGTTACGTGAGGATTTTGAACATGAAAATATTTGGGCAAACCAAGCTCAAATTGCCAATCTTTTTGGTGTTGAACGTTCAGTTATAACAAAGCATATAAATAATATATTTAAAAATAAAGAACTTGATTCAAATTCAGTATGTGCAAATTTTGCACATACTGCCATAGATGGCAAGGTTTATAGGGTTATTTTCTACAGCCTAGATGTTGTTTTGTTTGTTGGATATCGAACTAATTCAAAGCGAGCCATTGAATTTCGTAAATGGGCTAACACAATTTTAAGAGATTATGTAATTAAAGGATACGCAATAAACCGTAACCAAATTTCGAAAAATTATACCTCTTTCATGAAGTCTATTTCTGATATTCAAGCTTTGTTACCAGAATCCATAAGCTTTGATCCAAAAATAATTATTGATTTGGTTAAGGAATTTTCTAGCACCTGGCTATCTCTCAATGCATATGATAAAGGATCACTTTCCACAATAGGTACGACAAAAAGGTCGATAAAACTTACGGGGCAGGAACTAACTCTGGCCATTGATGATTTTAAGGATGAGCTCGTTAAAAATGGTAATGCGACAGAAATATTTGCTCAAGAAAGAAACAAAGGAAGTATTGAAGGAATTGTTGGGAATATTATGCAATCTTTTGGAGGGCAGGATTTGTATAAAACTATTGAAGAAAAAGCAGTACATCTTCTGTATTTTATCGTTAAAGATCACCCATTTATTGATGGAAATAAACGTTCGGGTGCTTTTGCTTTCATTTGGTTTTTAAGAAAAGCAAAAATTAAAAAGTCTGTTAATATAAATCCAAACGCACTTACTGCTTTAACACTACTAATTGCAGAAAGTAATCCAGACAAAAAAGAGCAGATGATCGCACTTGTTATACAAATGTTGAGTTAGTGCATTTTTTGCACATACTGAGTTACTAAAAAAAGGAATGTGCAAAAAATGCACATTGCAATTCGAGTTGTAGCTAGATCCAAAACGGAATTAGTTGGGTTAGGAAGGGGGTTGGGGGGGGAGGAAACTACGGAAACCTATGGTAAAAACTGCTTCACCCATCCACCGATCAGCTTCTTCAACTTCTTGAAAGCACCTACCGCACTTAGCCCATCCAAATTAATTCCACCTCTATCATCCGGTGAAGAGAAAGCTAGAATTGTTAATCCATAAGCAACTGACCATTCAAACTCTCTAGCAATACCCTTGAGGTTTCCTTCCAATTTCAATGTGTGACGCTTTGATGGAAGACGTAATGCTTCGCGTGCCAATTCTTCAATATTTAAAAGTCCGCTTCCTCCACCGGTCAAAATTATTCCTGCAGGCAATAGTCCATTTCTATCGATTTTTTTGAGATGATTTTCAACTAAATCGAAAATGTCAGATAGTCTGGCGATAATTATTTCATCCAATTTCTTTTTCGAAAACGTAGGAAGTGACGCACTTGCAGACGCTATTGTGTTGGCGTCGCTTGAGACTGACATCTTGATTTGATCAGCTTCTTCTATTGAAACTTTAAGTCCTAACGCGATGTCGTTTGTTATATCATTAGATCCGACGGGGAAGACTTCCATTGATACTGGAATATTATTTTCATAAACAATTATCGAACTAGTTTCTGATCCAATATTTAAAAGAATACAGCCTGCAATTTTTTGGGTCTTTGTGAGAGATATTAGGCTTGCTGCGATTGGCGCTGCAACAATATCTCGCATTTCAACATTTGCATCATCAAAGGCGCTTAATAAATCTGTGAAGTGATGGGCGAGGCAGGTTATATAAAGTACTCTTGCTTCCAGCTTTACACCCTTCAACCCTTGAGGACGACCAAGAACTTTTCTTCCATCGACTTTGTATTCCAGTGGAATTGAGTGAATTATTTTTCTATTTAAAATGTAGGTGCTAGGTAGTTCTTTTTCACTTTCTTCAATCGCACGCTTAACATCTAGGTCTGTGATTTCTGAATCGGCTTTAGTGGTGACAACAGATCCAACAGCAATAATTGCACCAAGTCCGACACCGCCGATTGAGACATAAGCCTTCTTAATTGGAATACCAGAATTTTTCTCTGCGATATTCACAGCCGTCCTTATGCACTTTGATAATTCTGTTACGTTTGTAACATAGCCGTGTCGCATTCCCTTGGTCTCAACTGTAGCGGAGGCAATTATTCTTGGAGTATTAAAACCAACACCTTTTCCTTTTTCTTCGGATTGAAATTCCGCAGGCTCAAGCTCTGTCACCAAAACTTTAATTTGGTGTGTTCCGACATCTATCCCGACAGCTAGATTGCGACCTTTTGCCATATATGTATTTTATTATACACTAAAAATCATATAGTAAAATAGGCGTTTTGCCTCAATTGTGTGCATAAAGTCGATAAAGTGGGTGGAAAATGTTCAGGTTACCTATATTCCGAATAATTTCCTAACCTCCACCTCCTTTTTCTCCATTCTTTCCCCGTGATCTAATCCTTGTAGGTGGAATAGTGAGTGTATAAAAAGAAAAGTTAAATAATTCTTGGGAGTTCTATCGAAGTCTCTGGACTTTTTATTTGCCTTCTCGATATTGATAAAAATCTCGCCATTTGATTTATCTAATGGAAAACTCAAAACATCAGTCGTGTAATCCTTCTCTCTGTGAGTTCTGTTTAGGGTTCGCATCCTTTCTCTTCCGATGAAAGTCAGGCTAAGCTCATACTTTTCGCCCATAACCTTATTTTTTATCTTATCAAAAAGCACCCAGTCGTGCTTGGATGTATTTTGAAGAGTTGAGGAGATTATGAAATTATCTTTATCAAAAATAATTTTCATATTTTAGGAGGGGAGAGGTTAATAGACCTCGCCCTTGCAATTATCTCTTTTTCTTTGAAACAGGTAATTTACCTAGCTTTGCTAGTTTTTCCATTTCTGTACGGCGGCGAAGTCTCTCAAGTGTAGATTTCTTAACCTTGTAAGGTGAAAGAGTTCTACCAGAATATCTGATAGATCTAACCTTGTTTAAAATACCAGCTTCTTGCACGCGCTTTGTAAAGCGACGTAAAACTGATGATCCACTTTCGTTTGCGTGTTTATCAACTGAAACATTTGTCATATGAGCATTAATTTAACATAAGCAGACAATTATAGCAACTTTTGGAGATAGTCTATAAGGTCTTGAACTTTAATAGTTTCTTGGACCCTAGTATTCATGTGTCTTACCGTCACTGAGTTCTCAATAGCCTCCTTTTGGCCCAGGATTAGAATATAAGGAACTGCCAACTTCTCGGCTGCTGCAATTTGGCTAGTAATCTTGTCTCTTGAGAGGGCTTGGTGAACTGGTATCTTGGCAACACGGAGCATTTCCATGATTGATAGGGATTTTAGCTTTGCATCATATCCAAGGTGAATAAAGTAGAATTTAATATCCTCAACTGCTATGGTCTTTGGTACCTTCCTTGCAGGATCAGCTTCTATAAGTAGGTGAGCAGCGATTGCTGGCACATCCTTTTTACCCCATGCCTTTTTGGAAACAGAATTGTACCTTTCGCCAATTGCCAGAACTTCCTTTTTGTCTTGTCTTCCTTTGATTGTGAAAGCTGTGATTTGGAATACAGTTCCACCAGCGTATAATCCGCTTCCAATCAGATTGTGATTGATTATATAAGGTAGATTCAATGATTCTATATATTCTAGCACTTCTCTAAAATGCTCGCGATATTCCTCCGTTAAGTAGCTTATTGGCTTTGGTGCGGCGTCTTGAATTGCAAGACATTCATCATGATCACATGAGACTGTGCTCATCAAATCTTTTTTGAATGCGTGTCTACATGGAGTTGCAAGCTCACTAATATTCTTTTTAAAATACAAACTGTATTCTTTTGCAAATTTTGTAAAACAATCTTTGTCGCCAAGAGAGTTAATTTCAATTAGTAGTTCACCTTTGTCGACGTGATCTTTGAGAATAATATATGCTGTCTCAATAATCATTGCATCAGCAATACTCTTTGCGTTACCAAGAATGTGCATTGAAAAGATGTGATCCTTGTTTTTATTTTTATCAAAATGACTATTACCATGAAGGGGGCCACTATGGCAAATCATTGGAGGTTGAACTAGGTCAGACATCTCTTTGTTGACATAGGCTCTTGTTACTGCCACGTATTCCTCCAAAAAGTTCTCAAATTTAAGAGAGCTGATTATTTCATCCTTGTTGACTCTTTTTGCTCCTGCCTTGAAGCCTTTTGCCTTAACGATGTCTTCTTTTTGTACCTCAAGACCGGCAAAAGGAACGAAACCATAGTGACGAGCGGAAGCTTCAGCGATCTTGTGGGTCTTGTATATTGGGTCAGGCTTCTCTTCGGGCACAGGCTTTGCCTTCTTGGAACCGGCACTGTTTTTGCTGTGTTTTACTTCCACTTTAGCCTTATTTGTAGCCTTATCTTTTTCTTTCTTAGATAAATTACTGTGAACACTTGTTTTTGACATATGTTTGTTTTTGTTGTTTTTAGGCATTGTTACCTATACCTTACTGCTTTTTGGTAAATTCCTCAAGTCCTCCTGGAAAAAGGCCTAATTTTGGAAAAGGATATAATCTAAGGAACGCGCGTCCTGTAATATCTGCTTTTGGGAGGGCGCCCCAACTTCTCGAGTCAAAACTGACCTCTCTGTTGTCTCCCATGACGAAATACTCGGTATCACTGAGAGTTTTGTCTGTCACTTTATCGCTATTGAATTTTACGTAAGGCTCATCCAAAAGAAATCCCTCAGGATGCTCTTTGTTGTATATATAAGTCTGTTTTGCTGCAACAACTATACGCTCGCCAGGAAGTCCGACAATTCTTTTGATAAAATATTTGCTTGTTTCAAATGGTGGGCGAAGAACAATAACGTCACCTCGCTGTGGCGCTTGAAGTTTGTAAGATAATTCATCGACAATAAGATAATCATTTGTTGCAAAGTTTGGATCCATTGAGGCGCCATCCACTAAAAATGGTTCGGCGACAAAAAATCTTATGCCTAGAAAAATTAATAGAGTAATTACGGTAAATTTCCAAAAGCCCGTGTCTTTTTCTTTGGATTTTTCCTTCTTGTTGTGCGTGACAGTTTCCTCCGGCTCGCTTACGGTTTCTTTTTCTTCTTTATCTTTGTGCAAATTCATAATATGTGCAGATTATACCATAATGTTATTAAATGATATAATAATTTTATGTATATAATTGTAGGACTAGGAAATCCAGGGGAAGAATATGAATCGACAAGACATAACGTTGGCAGATTCATAGCCTCTATGTTTGCAAAACAATACGATTTGCCGGATTTCTCTTATGACAAGAAGTTTTTGGGATTGATTTCTAAGGGCGAAATTGAATCGGGAAAGGGTAAGAATAAGGTGGAAGAGAAGGTTGTCGTGATATTGCCCGAGACTTTTATGAACAAAAGCGGAAAGTCCTTGGCTGATTTGATTACGAGTGAAAAGAAGGCGGAACATTTGATTGTAATTCAGGATGATTTGGATTTGCCGTTTGGAACTGTGAAAATGGTTTTCAACAGGGGAATGGGAGGGCATAAGGGCTTGGAGTCAATTAAAAGAGCAATTAAGACCGAAGCTTTTGTTAGAGTCAAAGTTGGGGTTTCTCCAACGACTCCAACTGGAAAAATTAAAAAGCCGAAAGGGGAGGATAAGGTGGTGAAGTTTATTCTAGGAAAATTTAAGGATGATGAAATGAAGGAATTGAAGAAAATCGGCAAGAGAGTAGTTGAAGGACTGTACGTGACAATAACCGAAGATAGATTTAAAGCGATGAATAGTTTGAATACGAATTAAATAACATGATAAAAGGATATCCCGCAGAACAATATTATGGAAAACCTGCTGATGCTATTGAGGAGGTGGATTCTAAGGCGGCGGGAGAAAGTGGAAAAGCAGAGGGAGTTGATGGGGACTCTAAAGATACAATTCGTAAGACTGGTGCTACACCGGTGTCCATTAAGACGAGAGATTATGCTATGGAAGCAACAGAACTTCGAGAGTCTTTTGAAAAAAAGATTGATTTTGTAACGGATTTATGGAAACAAATTGAAAATCCTGAAGTTGCTAATTTGCCGCTGCCAGAATTTAGGCGTCGGATGCTGGGGTTATTGAGTGGTTTAGATAATGTTATCCCAAATTCAGCTAGTTTGATAAGTGAATGTGAAGGGGTGATGAAAAAGATTAGGGAAGTCTCCATATCGCTTGAACTCGAAGATATAAAGAAACAAAGAGACGAGGGTTTTTCCGATGATCTAAGGGCTAAACTAGAGTCTGAATCAATAAAATTTAGAGAACAGCTTAGAGATAGATTGAGCGATCCTGATTTTGAATTCTTACATAACTGTATTGCTATTGTTGCTGAAATATTTTTGAAGAAAACTAAGATAGAGCCATTAAGAGAAATTCCCAATCAGCAAAATAAAGTAATTGCGGGTTTGGAATTTTGTAAACATCTTGAGTGCTTAAATTTTGAATCAGAATATGGTTATGATTCAGGGTATTCAATAGCAACTAATGAAAATATAAAAAGATTAATAGAATTTTTGAATCGAAAAATTTCTGCCGGAGAGAATATATTTGATTTTATAAAAATAGATTCGTATGATATTTGTTTTTATTTGGATAGAAAAGATTTTGATCAAATCTATATTAATAAGGCTAATGAGCAACGTGGTGAAGTCAAAAAGATTACTATATATGGCGTGCATTTTAATAAGACCTCAATAATTTTTGTGGCCAAAGGGGATGAAGATAGGACAGATGAGGATGTGGAAAGAACAAAAGTACATGAACAAGGTCACAATCTTGTTGGAATAACCACGAATCTTGAAGGTGTGGATATCCATAATACAGTATATAGAAAAGCTTTTGTCGCAGGCTTGCGTAGTAATGGTTTTATTTTTAAACAACTTTTTGAAGACGGAAAAATTAAAGATGCCAAGGCGGTTGCTTTGGATTATATGAAATCGGCAATTCATAAATTAAATGGTGAAATTTCTGCAGATGCAAAAAATATTGTTCGCGGTTATCCAAAAACTTTTATCAACTACATACTCAATTTAATTGCTTCTCTAAATAATTATGTTTCAGAATCTAGAGATGAAACATCCATTAATATCGACGAGGCGAATGCTAAAAATGCCTTTTTGCAAATAGTAGAATCGGAGATTGGGGAAATAAAAGATAAAAGCATAGATTTGGTTGTTAGAATAGTGACATATGCTCATATTGCAAGAGCGCACGGTCTAGAGGATGAGTTCTGTTCGGCGCTGGTTTTGATGCCAGATTCTGAAAAATATCTTAAGAGGGTTTTAAGTATGAAATTGGATGATGAGTTTGATTTTGAATTGGCAAAAAGAGAGATTAATCCTGATGAAATCTTCTCTGATGCACCAGATTGGATGAAGGCTGAGGCGCGTAAACATTTTGGCCCTAATGGTGTTGAGTAGGTGAGAGGTTGTGGAGAAATGGGTGGGCAATCATTTTTGCTTGACAACTTAGGCTGATTGTATATAATTACAGTGTTCATTCGAAACCGCCGGCCCGTACGGCGTTTTCATTTACTTATTTTTTTCAATTAATAACTTCCAATCGTTAATCTCGAGATAAATTACCTTATTTGGAAATCTTTCGATTAAACCTTTAAGTTTCTTTGCGAATCTTGACCCAGAAATACTCAGCCCATTTTTGGTATTAAATACGCTTGATACTAAATACACCTTAATATCTTTTTGTAACAGACGTTCGATTAATGGTTCAAAATCACCATCTCCTCCCGACTTATCGCCCCCTTCTAAAATCTCAAACCTCCGCCTTGTGAAATAAGGGTTGTTTGAAAAAAAGAGCCAAAATTGTTGCACTAAGGGTATAATATTGTAATGAATTTCAAAGTA
>CAINHC010000003.1 GCA_903848795.1 uncultured bacterium
CCTTGCATCTTATCTGAATGAGTTTGTGTTTAGGTTTAATAGACGGAAGTCGCACTCTCGTGGTAAACTATTCTTAAGGTTAGTCCAGCAGATGACACAGGGTAAATTAGCATAGGGGGTGTCAAGCGGATATGCCAGTTTATCTAATATGGACTCCTCTGCATTTGAAATATACAAAAGAACTAAAATCCCTAAAACCAGCGTCTACCACGTACTTGAATCACTTCAAAAAAGAGGGGTTATTGAATCTTGGAAAAAGAACGGGGTATCCTATTTCTCTGCAGAAAGTCCAAAGCGATTACTGTCTGATCTCAAAGAGAAAGAGGATCTGATTCAAGAGCTATTGCCAACATTAAGCAGTCTGTCTAGCAAGATTGGACAATCTGATTCTGTGAAGATGTATGAAGGCGAGGAGGGTTTGAAGAAGGTTATGAGGGACAGCTTAATATACTGCGAGCAAAATAACATAAAAACCATGCTCACAGCCGCCACAAATATTTTTTCTCTAAAAATGCCCAGGTTTATCAATCAATGGGTAACAGAAAGAGAGGGTGCGGGGATATTTGTAAAAATGTTAATGCCGGACACGAATAGAATTCCGAAGGATTTTGAGACAAACAAGCTAAGGGAAACACGGTTTCTTCCGAGTAACTTTGAATTGCCTGGTATCATCAATATCTACGGAGACAGAGTAGATTTGTTTTCAATTAAAGACAATAAGCTAAATTCGGTAGTTATTGATTCAAAAACCTACTCCGCCCTCCTCTCCAGCTTCTTTTTACTTGCTTGGGAAACTTCTGCAACAAAATAACCCCGAAGCATTCAAGCCTCGGAGTTATTTTATCAATACAGAGAACTATTTTATCTTCACCACCTTCCACGTACTATCTTTAATATCTCCCTTCTGATCAAAGTCATACACTCCAGCATAACCTTTGTATTTTGGACTTGAATTAGATTTTAGATAATCCTTAAGATTCATATTCCCCTTATTTTGCAAAGCAGAAACAAGTAGCATCAAACTATCATATCCCCTATCCGCATATGAACCGGGATATTCATTGTATCTTGCTTTGTAAGCCTCGTTGAAAGATTGAGAGTCTTGAGGAATTAATGCAAACATATTATCCGCATCTGTAATGTGTACAACACCCCTCTTCTGTAATCCTAGAGGAATTTCTGTTGCCATAAGAATTTGGAAATCTGCTTTTAGCTCTTGTTTCTTTCCAATAAGAACTGCTGTACTCTGATCAAAACCAGTATAGAGTATTCCATCAACTCCAGATTCCTTGGCTTTTAAAATTATTGTTTTTAAATCACCTCCATCTGTAGTATTCTGGGAAAAATTAAATCTCTCTGTAAAGACAAGTTCAGCACCCGCATTTTTAATTGCATTTTCAAAAGGCACTATATGACTTTCTCCCCAACCACTCTTCTCAACCACGATAGCAATTCTTTTAAGGTCTCTTTCTTTAATCCATTTAGTTGTCTCTACCTCCTTTGCTGTATTTTTTGGAGCCCCGAAGAAAAAGTAGTCAGTGTTTGTAGTCACAAACTCACTAGTATTTGCAGGACTAATTGTAACCAGCTTGTTTTTCTCAACAATTGGACCCGCTGCGTCAGCTAGAAAACTCCACGTAGGACCAATCAATGCTTGAGGATGGTTAATATCAACCAGCTTTTGAATTGCAGTTACTGTATTTTTTGGGTTAGTTTGATCATCTTCATAGACAACCCTAACTTTTACACCCTTCTTTGCCAATTCTTCTTTTGCGAATTCGATCCCACTCTTAATATTGTTTCCATCAATCGATGCCATCCCAGTTTCTGAAAGCACGGCCCCAATAACAATTTCTTGATTGTTCGCCTTAAAATTTGAATTATTTACACTTGAGGCATAATTATCTTTAAATCCCATCAAAACGACTGAAACTACTATGATAATCCCAACTACGGCTATAAATATGTTCTTTTTGTTTTTCATATATATTGTTTATCTTTTAATACAATATATTATTCCAGTTTTGTCAATTATTACAATGATTTATTGACAAAGTTATATATATGAAATAGTATTTATATAAAGTCTTAAATTATAACCATGTCAACAAATATTGATAAAAATATACCCGTAAAACTCTTAAACGACTTCCTGAAACTTGGCTTTAGCGACAAAACCGCGCGCGTCTACTACTCCCTACTCAGACTTGGTGAAGTTGGGGCATCCAAAATTGTCAAAGACACGGGGTTACACAATCAATTTGTCTATAACTCACTTAAAGACTTGGAAGAAAAGAACATGGTTCGTTTCACACTCAAAAATGGCCGGAAACAATTTGAGGCACAGAACCCTGCTCTTTTAGTGCTTGAAGCTGAAAAGCAAAAGGTTATTGCAGAAAACCTATCGCAAAACCTGAGTAATTTGATTGATTATGTAGATGAGCAAACTTTTGATGTTATTAAAGGTCGAGAGGCCTTTATTGCATCTGAATTTAAAGCCATGCAAGACGCACCGAAAGGGTCTGAATTTTTGGTTATTGGAGGTATTGGAGATGAATATATTGAGAACATGGGTAGTCTGTTTCATGAGTATGAATACCAGAGAAACAAAAAAGAAATCAGCGTGAAATACGTTGGGTCACTGGGTCAAGAAGATAGAGTTAGGGATAAATATGACCCAAGAGGGCTATTTAAAACAAAATTGTTGCCTGGAAAATTTGAAAACGAAGTTAATATGACTATTTTCCCCACGGAAGTTGTCTTTAATTTCTTTGGAACACCGCATATACGATTTTCAATCAAAAGTCAGAAGATGGTTGAGAGTTACAAGAAGTTTTTTGATGTTTTATGGAATATGGGGAGGTAAATTAATTTACTTCAAATCCACCACCTCCCCATCCTTAAATCCCTTCATAGAGAAAGTATCCTCTGGAGTAACCAAGAAACCTTTTTGATTAAATACAATTTTGTCTACAGAAACACCCTCAATATTAGTTGCTTGTATTGCGTTTCGCAGCTCTTCACCTCCTCTACCACTTGTCTTTTGCAACGCATTGGCAATAACCATAACAGAATCATATGCAGTTGCAGCAGAAGGTGAATTTGGTTTTTGTCCGAAACGCGCCATAAATCTAGATTCAAATTCAGAATAATTTTTTCCTCCTGTTGGTGCACTCCAAATTCTATTTTTTAATAAATCAGGACAATTAGCAATCGAAGTTCCATCAGCGGAGGATTCTGTGCCTAAGGCTGTGATATTTATTCCCAACTCCGCTTTTTGCTTCAAAAAAGAACACTGATTAAAATCAGTTGTGACAATAAAAATTGCATCTGGATTATATTGATTAGACTTAAGTAGTTCCGTTCTAAAATCAAGAGATGTTGGATTTCCTAAATCAGATTCGCTGACAACCTTAATATCATATTTTGAGGCTTCATTTGTCATGGTTCTTGCTGTAAATTCCCAAAAACCAGCGGAAAGGAATTTAATTATTGAGATTCTTTTAATATTATGTGAGCTAGAATAGCGAAGGATTTCTCTCACTCCAACCCGATTATCATACCAAGTAGAGAAAAAGTATGGATAATCTTTATCTTTTTCGAGCTGATCAGAATTATCAGCACCCACCATTGGAATCATAGATTTTTCTGCAATAGGTAAGATTGGGAAAGTCGTCTCGTCCCATTGTGCGCCGACTATTGCTACAACCTTATCAACATTGATAAGTTTTTCAGCAACAGAAACGGCTTTATTAATTTTATCAATAGAAAGATCTTCAGAAATAAGTTCGATTTTTATCCCGTTTATTCCTCCTTTTTTATTTATTTCTTCTACCGCCAAAACTTCTCCTTTTCTTTCATCCTCACCTACAGACGATCCGACACCAGACAGCGCAGAGATACCGCCAATCTTTATAGTTTCTTTATTATCAGAAGCACCTTCAAAAAGCATCACGGCTCCAACCCCCACAACACACAATATCAAAATAATTTTTAAATATTTATTCATTTTCTCTTTATTTGTTTAATAATCTAGAGTAGTGTATATTGTTGGTATAATACAAATCAAACCCTCCTTTACAGGAGAGCAATAACTAATATAGTAATTATGAAAATTGAAATATTAAAACAATTTGGACTACACAATAACGACATAAAAGTTTACGAGGCGCTATATCTTATTGGCACATCTAAGACCGGAGCGATAATTAAGGAAACGGGGATATCAAGCTCACGAGTTTATGAATCTCTGAGATTATTAACTGAAAAAGGCCTTGTTTCATATTTGGTAAAAAACAATGTGAAGTATTATCGAGCAGAATTGCCAAATCAATTAATCGACGAATACAAACAAAACCTAGAGGAATTAAATAAATTATCCAAAAGCATAGCCTCACTCCCCCAGAACAAACAGGATCGGAATGAAATAAATGTTTTTGAAGGAGTTCATGGATTTCAACTCGCCTTTAGCCAACACCTTGAAAACGTAAAGAAAAATGAACCACTTGGAATTATTGGCTTTGGATCAAACGCCATCGACAAAAGTTCACTTCAGAAGATTTCTAATTTCTTTGTTAAAGTAGATGAATGGACTTTTCCCAAGACGAACAATGTTAGAATGCTGATTGAGAAAAAACTGAATCCAATAGTCAATACAATAAATGACAGAAATGGGATTAAGAAATACAAATTAGGCTTCCTGCCGACAAACTATTTCGGACCAATAGCAATTAATCTCTCAGAGAGTGAAGTGCTATTGTCAGTTTGGGGCAAAAAACCTATTGTATTTTCAATCAAAAATAAAGTTGTAATAGAAAGTTTCTGGAAGAATTTTGAAGTATTGTGGGGATCAGCGGATAAAAAATAATCAAAACCTACCCCAACACCACCGCCAAGAGCGCCAACGCCGCCGTCTCCGCCCTCAAAACATTTTGATTTATAGAGACAGATTTAATTTTCGAGCTTTCAAATAATGCTATTTCCTTTGGCGACCAACCACCTTCCGGACCAATCAGAAATACCAAATCCTTATACGTATTCTTTTTATTTAGAATGTCTTTAACATTTGTACCGCCCATGTTACACACAAAAACACCAACTTCCTTTGTTTTTGACTCCGATAATTCAGAAAATGCCTCACTTAGTCGCTTAACAGGAGTAATAACAGGCACATCAACCCTCCCACACTGCTCAGACGCCTCAACTAATATCCTTTGAGAACGCTGCATATTCAAATCCTTTTTGATTGTTCTATCAGTAATAACCGGAACAATCTGTGTAACACCGAGTTCTGTTGCTTTTTGTAGGACTAGACCGAAGTTATCGTTCTTAATTAAAGACATTAATATTGTCACTTTTACCTTAGGTTTCTTAACTTTTACCTGAGCTGAAACCTTCTTTTCGGATACTCCTGCCTTTTTATTAGCCGCCACCTCTTCATCTTCAACGCTTTTGCTAACCTCCAAGATCCTCAAAACAGCCTCTCCTGTGTCTAATTTTTCAATAATCGCCAAATAGTCATTACCAGAGCCGTCAAAAAGAATCACCCTACTTCCCGCAAGATATCTAAAAACCTTCTTCCATTGATTTAAAATAGATTCATTATCGAAATATCTCAAAACCAACTTTTCCTTAGGATTAATTTTATTTTTTATGAAGAATCGATGAAGTCTCATTATTTTTGTGTTGGTTTGATTTTTATTAAAATTAAGGGTATTCTGTGAGTTATACAGAGACCCTGTCCCCGCGCAAAGATTGAGAACTTTTTGAAAAGTTCCTTAGTTTTCTAAAGAAATTCTTCAAAAAACTTAATCCACCTTTAACTCAGTTATCCCCACTATTATATATAATACACTTTGAACATGCTAATTCCAACAGTTATAGAAAAATCACAATTCGGTGAGCGTGCATATGACATATATTCAAGACTTCTTAGAGAAAATATAATTTTTCTTGGAGGCCCAATTGATGACAATGTGGCAAACATTGTTATCGCTCAACTTTTATTTTTACAAGCAGAAGATCCAAAAAAGGATATTTCTTTGTATATTAATTCACCAGGAGGATCAGTTACTGCAACACTCGCAATGATCGATACTATGAACTATATCAAGAATGATGTATCAACAATCTGTGTTGGTATGGCAGCATCAGGTGGGGCGTGGCTTCTTTCAGCTGGTAAAAAAGGAAAGAGGTATGCATTATCAAATTCTGAGATGATGATTCACCAACCTCTTCAGGGAGGAATTGAAGGTCAGGCATCTGATATTGAAATCACAGCAAGACAGATCATAAAGACAAAAGAAAGATTGGCTAAAATAATGTCAGACAACACAGGGCAAGATCTAAAGAAGGTAACGGCCGATATAGATAGAGACTTCTACATGTCCGCAGACGAAGCAAAGAAATACGGACTTATAGACAAGGTGTTATCTTAATAAAATAACTAAAATAAAATGATACTAAACCAAACAGATCTCGCATACATAGTAATGGCGGGGGGTGTCGGTTTCGTCATTGGATATTTGATCAGGCTACTTATTTCACTAAGCATAAGGAATTCCCTAGATTTAAACGCAAAAAGAGTTAAAACGATTGCAAAAGAAGAAGCTGTTTTAACAATTTCAAATGCCCAAGAAGAGGCAAAGCATATCGTTGCGAATGCAAAAAAAGAGATAAAAGAAAAAGAAGAAAATATTCAAAAGAACGAAGATCGATTAATAAAAAAGGAACAAACGATTGAAAATAGATGGGGCGAACTAGAAAAAGAATTGAAGAAAATTGAGGAATCCATTGAAAAAAATTCAATCAAAACGGAACAATTATTAGAAAGAGAAAAACAGATAACAAAAATAGAAGAAGAAAAGGGTCTTGAAATACAGCGTATTTCCAATCTAACTGAGGAGGAAGCTAAAACTATTTTATTTAATAAAGTAGAAAAAGAAGCAGAAGATGATCTAGTAAATAGAATAAATAAATTTGATTTATTTGCAGAAGATAAACTTGAAGAAAAGGCGAAAGAAATATTGACAACCACAGTTCAACGTCTCGCCTCATCAGTAAATGGAGAAATGTTTTCTTCAACTGTTCCAATCGCATCTGAAGATATTAAAGGAAAAATTATTGGAAAAGAAGGGAGAAACATTAAAACTTTTGAAAAAGAAACTGGCGTTGAAGTTTTAGTTGATGAAGGACAAGGATATATTATGCTTTCATGTTTTGATCCGATAAGAAGACAGATTGCAAAGATTGCGCTCACTGCACTTGTTGAAGACGGAAGAATTCAACCAGCAAGAATTGAGAAGGAAGTTGAAATTGCAAAAGAAGCAATAATTAAAGAGACAAAGAAATTAGGTGATATGGCCTGTTATGAAACTGGAGTAATTGGACTTGATCCAAGAATTGCAACAATTCTAGGGCGACTTCATTATAGGACAAGTTACGGACAAAATGTTTTACAGCACTCAATAGAATGCGCGCACATCGCAGGAATGTTGGCAGAAGAACTGGGTGCAGATGTTTCTACAGCAAAAGCTGGTGCCCTACTCCACGATATTGGTAAAGCATTAGATCACGAGGTAAGCGGAAGTCATGTTGATATTGGAATTAAACTATTGGAGAAATTTAATGTCGATAAAAAAATTATTCAAGCAATGAAATCTCATCACGATGAATATCCTTATGAGACATTAGAAGCAAGAATTGTTCAGACATCTGACGCACTCTCTGGTGGCAGGCCAGGCGCAAGAAGCGATACACTGGAAAACTATATTAAGAGATTGAATGATTTAGAGGACATTGCAAATTCATTTGGTGGCGTAGAAAAATCGTACGCATTGCAAGCTGGAAGAGAAATTCGAATCTTCGTATCACCAGAAAAAGTTACAGATTATGAAGCAAAGAATATGGCTAGAAACATAGCTATAAAGATAGAGAAGGAATTGAAATACCCTGGAGAAATAAAAATTACAGTCATTCGAGAAAGCAAAATTACTGAAATAGCTAGATAAATAAAGGTGAAATAATTGCAAAATAACAATGTCGAGAGTCAATTTGACGTAAATATCAAAACGTGTCAAAACTTTTTTAAGCCTTTTCAACACTTGATTCAAAATATGGCTTAATATATAATCAATAGCAAGGTTATAGCGGTCGACAATTATAAAGAAACAATTACTTCTACAAATATGAATAAAGCAGCATTAGTTGATAAAGTAAATGAAGTACTAGGAACAACAAAAGTTCAAGCTGAGGAAGTTGTAAATGCTATCTTTGATGGCATCACAACATGCCTTAAGAAGGGCGATGAAGTTTCAGTAGCTGGTTTCGGTATCTTTTCTGCAAAGAAGAGAGCCGCACGTTCTGCTCGTAACCCAAGAACAGGTGAAATCGTAAAGGTTGCAGCTATGAATGTTCCAAAGTTTAGAGCAGCAAAGGCTCTTAAGGAAGCAGTTAAATAATTCAAATATAATTTAGATTTTCCTTGGTCTATCTGATAGAACCCAGGGGCTCCTAAATTGGTTAGATAGTTTCCACTTAACAAAGTGCCCCAGTGAAAGCTGGGGTGTTTTGTTGGGCAAAATTTTATTAAGGTTATATGAAGTTTTTTTATTTAACAACCACCGCCTGATTCGTAACCCCAGGCACTGCATTTACTTGACCCATCAGCTTCCCAACAGTCCAGTATTCAGATTCATTATCATTAAATGGATCGCTAACGTAAAAACCTGTTGGATTATTGACCTCACCCTCAAATCCAACAACCAACCTTGCGTGCTCACCCTTAAAAGCCTTCGCTTCCCCACCACCGGCAAGATTCCAGGTGTAAGCTGGAGCAGTCAGAGATGTATAGCCCCATAAAATTATAGGATGACCTGCTTTTATTTCTTTCGATAAAAAATTTGCAGTAATATTTGTTTCCAGATATGCATCACGGCCATAAGAAATAGCAGCTTTCACTACAGGCTTGCCATATACACCATACCCTTTTGTGCTTCCGACAATATCAATATCGCCAACAAACATTTCTTGAGGGTCGTCCCATTCGTTATTTACAACATCCTTATCTCTTGGTTTATATCCAAAGCTCTTCACAATATCCAAATCATCAGATATTTTAACACCATAATAAGCCAAAGCCATTCTCAAAGACGCGGCTTCACAACTATTAGCATATTGTTGATTAAAATACGGTATATCTAATTTAAAGAATTTCTTTGGAATAATTGGGGTAATCTTGGCGACCTGAGTTTTATCTATCTTTTGAGATGTTTTTATTAATGAAGTAATTGAAGGTGAAGATGAGGGTGGATTTGAATTTAAGACTAATGCATTTGATGTTGCATTTTTTGATGAGGGCAATGATGCAGGTTCTGATGTTGACGAAGCTGTGTCTAAAGACGAGATTGATATTAACGAGCTTGGAGACATTGAGACCAGAGACGATGAAATCGGTGTAAAAAGCTTTTTATATTCAAAACCTGAAATAACCCCAATTAATATGAAACCCAGAACGAGAAAGAAATAATTTCTTATTCTCATATATTTGTGCGGGATAAGGGAATCGAACCCTTGTCTACTGCTTGGAAGGCAGTCATTCTACCACTAAACCAATCCCGCTTGTTTTTAAACTATATCAAAAATGGCGCAAAAGTAAATAGTTTTAATTAATCGTGCTAAAATAGTAAATAACTTAGAATTGCACAAATAAAATACACCCCACAATCATGAACAACATTGGAGTAGTTATAAATAGCACAATATCAATAATTCAAAAAAGTACATTGATTGTAGCGACCTTTTTTAGCTTACTATCCCCCGCCACAACAACATTATCAACCGGCACTATCAATTTATTGGGACCAAAAGCAAGTACATCAGTTGAAAAGTCAAAAGAAATTATAGATATTGTAAATAAACCATTTTTAAATACGAATCATTCATCAAGTACATCAATGATTTATGTGCCAATGGGGAAAGATAAAATAACCAACATCGTAGATAAATTAAAATATCTTAAGATTACAGCTCCAATCTATTCTATTTTAAAGATAAATATTAAACAAAATAAAGATAGTTCGACAGCGAGTCAGATAAAAGTACCAAAAAAAGTACAGAGCCCGTCAACATTTACACCAAATATGACACCTTCAAATATCTCGGTCATCTCAAGCACCCCTGAACAATCCATATCAAATAGCCCAGATGATAATGTCGTCAATATTAGGTGCGAGAACAAAACAAGTAATACTTTGAAGGTCGTAACTGGTAGTGGTGTAATTATAAGTTCAGATGGTTTGATTTTGACAGCTGCTCATGTTGCAGCACCAATGTATACTGAACAATCTGTTGGAAAATATAGTTGTTATGCAAGAATTAAAGATCCAGCATCGGGAAAATTCCCAATCAAAGTTGTTTACATTGATCGTAACTGGGTAAATAAGTACTATGCAAATTTTGAAGGCACATACTCTGAGACTGGCGAAAACGACGTTGCTCTACTTCAAATTACCACTTCCAATTCTTCAGCAGACATAACGACAGCCTCTGTACTGAGAAATATTTCACCAGCAAAAATCTCCGACCTGCCCTTTAACTTAAATGACCAAATCACCATTAAGTCTTACCCATCTGATGTCTATGGTAAGTTTGGTGTATTTTCTGTACTACCAAGAAAGTCAGAGACAAACGCAATAGAAAACGTTTTTAACTTCAATGGAGATGTAAATGGCCCATATGACCTAATAGAAACAAAACCAAGCTCCTTGGGCCAATCTGGGGCTTCAGGAGGGGGTATATTCAACAATAAAGGACAGCTGATAGGGATAATTTCCAATTATGTTTCTTCAGAAATTTTATTGAAGAATAAAATACGCGCAATCTCAATTAAGCATATAGATAATGAAATTAAAGCAAATCTTGGTAAGTCTATTTTTGAACTAAATAAATAGGGATAACAGTTTGTTACAAAACAAAACTCCATAGATACTTACAGTGAGTTATTCGGTGTCCATTGTCCCCTATTATTTTATTTCCCCATTATTGAACGCATCTAATACAAATTTTTGTTGTATTTTAATAACTGTATCCCAATTATCATCAGGTGCTAGATTATTTACTTTTTCATAGCCGCAAGCCTCACACCTGTTAGTAACCCTATATTTATCTTTCTTAATCTCAATCTTTATGGGTTTCATAAGCCCCTGGCATTCTGACATTCTATCTCCAGGATTAATATCCACATGTTTACTCCACAGACAATTAGAACAATGATCTGTATAACCATCGCCATTAACCTCAACTCCGCAAACATCGCAGATAAAGTTTTCTTTTTTCTTTGTGAATTTTTTAGTCATAGAATTTAATCATAGAATAATCTATAGCAACATGAAACCAATTTGTCGGGGCGCCGGGATTCGAACCCGGAGTCACTTGCTCCCAAAGCAAGCATGTTAGCCGTTACACCACGCCCCGTTGATGGAACAAGCATATCACACATGTTTTATTTTTGCCAATTTTAGAGCCTGCTATTAAGCAGTTAGCCAATATAGATATTTATGTAGGTTATCAGGACTTACAATGTTCTAATTCAACAAAGGTACAACCTTGACCCTACAACTCAACAGGTTTGTTTTGGTTACACGTGAACCGTAATGATACAAACTAACGCACATACCCAAGAATTTAAGGCTTTCTTCCTTAATACCAAAGTCCATACAATATTTTAGGGCAGTTTGCTTAATTTTTCGAATTTTCTCTTTTGTAAGGCTAATCTCGGGCTTCAACCAGTCAATCTTATCGCCGTCCCTAATTATGCTTATGTTTGGATCAAAAAGACTCTCCCCTTTTTCAATATCAATTTTGGATGGGATCTTGAGAGTTTTAACCTCCACTACATAATAAAAGTCATCCTTCTGGGCAATTATATCTAATTCCCCTATTTTGTTCCTATAGTTTCTATCTACAATTTGAAAGCCTCTTTTCTCAAGAAAAACGATAGCAATATTCTCACCCAAGTCCCCTATCTTCTTATTTGAGTCCTTGATTGAGGCACCTCTAGCGTCATCGGATTCACTTTCAAATTCTGTTTTTGATGTCTTTGTCTTAATGCTTGTCCTTTTTGTTTTGCCATTTTTTTTATTATTAGCGAAGTCAATTTTATTTGATAAATTGCCATTGGCCTTTATTTTATAGTCTCTTTTGTTTGTTTTGGTCATATTTATTATTCAATTATTATTTAATAACGAGATAATCATAAACAAAACACATAATGCCTCTATAAATTTTTCTTAAAGAATTAAGGAAGATTATTTGTAGTCATAGAACTTTTCTAAAAATACTAAGCAAAATAAGCTTATTCGTAAATAATAGCCTCGAATAGATTAGACATTATTCACGAGTTAAACACGACCTTGCTACATATTGGTACACATTGGTACACATGAAACTGTCAAAATGACCCCAAATATTGGTTTTACACACTGAAATGGTGTTTCACGTGCCACATAATAGACAACGCCTAAAAGACACACATAATGAAATATCCACAGATTTAATCCTTATTTATAGCCACGAAAACTCCTAATCGTTGAGAAATAACGTTCCCCTAAAAGCCATTCAAATATGTCTTTTATACACATATCCCCAGAGTTATCCACAGTTTAGGACACTTATAGGACTTTATTGGGGACAAGTCCTTGATTAGACAATATTTACACACAATCCTTTGAAAAATGGTGGATAGATTTATAGATACTAACCGAAATGGAACAATAAAAATTATCACCAATTAACCTAAAAAGCCTTAAAATTCACTGGCCAAGACCGTCATGTAGTGCGGATAGAGAGAATCGAACTCTCGTCTCGTCCTTGGCAAGGACGCATTCTACCACTAAACCATACCCGCATTTTTTTTATTATAACATAAAATTATAATTGTGCACCCGCTAGGATTCGAACCTAGAATAACAGTTTCGAAGACTGGTGTGATATCCATTTCACTACGGGTGCATATACCCTATATTTTTAAGATCTTGGCAGTAGTTTACATCATAGATAGCAAAAAATCAAAAGATGTACTAATATTCTATTTAATGAATAAACAACATTTGAACAACAATTCAAATATAGAGCCACAAAAAAGGGTTTTTGATAAAATAGACAAAAGCCTAATACCTGAATATGTGCAGGAAGTCTTAATTAAACTGCAGAATGCGGGTTTTTCAGCATATTTAGTAGGAGGATGTGTAAGAGATCTTATTCTTAAGAGAACACCAAAAGACTGGGATGTCACAACTAATGCTAAACCAGAGCAAATACTTGGTGCTTTTGAAGATGCTTTTTATGAAAACACCTTTGGAACAGTTGGGGTCAAAATTAGAAGGGAAGTGGATGTAGACAAAAAAGAGGTAAACAACAGAAACAAAGAAGATATTGATAACTCAACAGAAGGAAAAGGGGATACAATTGAATCAACTGAAATAATAGAAGTGACCCCATATAGAACAGAAGGGGATTATTCAGACGGTAGACATCCAGATGAAGTGTCCTTTAGCGACAACATCAAAGACGACCTTCTTAGACGAGATTTTACAATGAACGCTATAGCTTATGACCCGATAAAAGACATTGTTATAGACGAATACAACGGCTTAAAGGACATAGAGGAAAGAACCATTAGAGCAGTAGGGGATCCTGTAAAGAGATTTAATGAAGACGGATTAAGACTAATAAGAGCTGTTCGCTTTACTGCAGAATTAGGTTTCATGATTAACATTGATACACAAAATGCAATAATATCTCAATCGGAGAACCTAAATAACATATCAATTGAGCGAATTAGGGATGAGTTTAATAAAATACTATTGTCCAACCAGCCAGCGTTAGGTATTGCCATAGCCCAGAAGCTCAACTTAATTAAATCTTTTTTACCAGAACTCGAATCATCGGTACACGTGAAACAGAATCAAGCTCACTCATATGACGTTTTTGAGCATTTACTTAGAAGTTGCCAATGCGCATCGGACAAGAATTGGAGACTTGATATAAGATTAGCAGCTTTATTTCATGACATTGGTAAGCCACCTACAAAGCGAGGAAACTCAACTGAAGATATAACATTCTATGGACACGAGGTTGTTGGGGCTAAAATGACTAGGATAATACTGGAAAGAATGAAATATTCAACTAAAACCGTTGATTTTGTCACCAAACTTATACGTTGGCATATGTTTTTCTCAGATACAGAGCAGATAACAGCATCAGCAGTCAGAAGAATGATCGTGAACGTTGGTAAGGAAAATATTTGGGACCTCTTGGACTTAAGGACATGTGACAGGGTGGGAACAGGAAGACCAAAAGAAAATCCATACAGACTAAGAAAATATAGGTCTTTAATTGAAGAAGTAATGTTGGATCCAATCAGTGTTGGGATGCTTAAAATTGACGGAAAAACCCTACTAAACGAGCTAAACGTTCCAGCTGGACCTGTTATAGGTCTAACATTAAATGCATTACTTGAAGAGGTATTAGAAAAGCCAGAGTTAAACACAGTTGAATATCTAAAAGCCAGAGCATTAGAGTTAACTATGTTACCCATGAAACAACTAAAAGAACTATCGGATAAGGGGATTAATAAGAAAAAGGATTTGGAACACGTTCAGGTTACAGAAATCAGAAAGAAGCATGATATAAGATAAATTCAGAACCATCTAAGCAAACTAACTCTGCATACCGTATGAACCACAACAATAGCCGTTACACATGTAACATGTTACATGTGTAACGGCTATATGTTTACTTATTGAAAAACCAAGCAATAAAAAGAGCCTCAGTACTGGGCGCAACAAAGGTTATAAATGGTGCGGCCGTACTAAGGCCCTGCCGTTACAAGTGTGGAAATGGTGGAAAAAACCCTTAACCACCGAATCCGAAATCTAAACTGAAACGAAACTAAATGAGATGAGACGATTGAGTGAGAAAAATGAGATTGAAAATTTATTTATTTAATTGTGATGGTCGCCTTTATGGTTGGGGAACAAGCCAGTTTAAGACTGTGCTCTCTGTTAAAATGTGATGCCCAGATATAGGACTCACTAAGATGGTTGTGGGAGAACGTAAAATGTCCTTTATCACCAACTAATCCTTACCACTATACAGCTTCCGGAAAGAACTGTGTTGCCCGATGTTGGGCTGCTCATCTGTCCTTTATTATAATTCGAATAAAAGACATGTAAAGGACATTTGCAATAATTCCTGTGGATAACTTTTTGAATTTTATTAAATCAGATTAAGGCCTTTAATAAAGGACAATAATGAATTTGCATTTAAGATCGTGGAGATAAATATTTTTACTAAAATAAGTTATCCACAGCTATTTTGATTGGACAGTGATCTGAACCTAAAAATTTTGATTCTGTTGTAAAATTTTTAACATCATTAATTATTTTTTTTGATGCAAAAAAGTAATCTATTCTCCATCCAACGTTTCTATCACGTGAGAATGTTTTCATGTCCCACCACGTATACACATCTTTAGTATTAGGATTTAATTCTCGAAACACATCAACATATCCTGCGTTTACAAAACTATCAATACAAGCCCGTTCTTCTGGTAAAAATCCAATGCTTTTAGCATTCTCTTTAGGCCTAGCAAGATCAATCTCTGTATGCGCCGCATTAACATCTCCACAAAAGATAACATTTAACCCTTGTTTTGTAAGCTTTCTACAGTATTTTAGAAATTCTTTATAAAAATCCAACTTATACGTTAATCTCTCTGGTGCGCCGCCGCCATTTGGAAAATAACAATTAATTAATGCCCATTTTTCAAAGATTAAGGAAATCATTCTTCCTTCTTGATCCATTTTTTCTATACCAAAACCATACTCAACTTTTTTTGGTTTAGGGAATGTATTTCTCATATATATAACTACACCACTATAGCCCTTTCTTGTTTTAGCGTGGTCAAAATAACTAACATAGCCATCCGGATTAGCTAGACTTTGATCTAATTGATCAACATGAGCTTTTGTCTCTTGAAAACACAGGAAATCTGTGTTGTGTTGCATTATTGCGTCAAACGCACCTTTTTTATAAATAGCGCGAATTCCGTTTACATTCCATGAAATTATACTTATTTGTTTTTTCATATATTTAAAAGACATCTATTAATTACTGTCCGTTATAAATTACAATACACTTTCCTGACTCGAACTCCTCCCTTTAGCCCCCGCTGAACCGTGTCCGTGAAAATTTTTATGTATGTCCTTAAGGTGTTTATCGGTCACGTGTGTATAAATTTGTGTCGTTGATATATTAGCGTGTCCTAGAAGCGCCTGAACTGAACGTAGATCAGCTCCATTTTGCAATAAATCTGTAGCAAAACTGTGTCTTATAACGTGTGGAGTGACTTTTTTAGAGACCCCAGCTTTAATTGTGTAGTATTTTACAAGCCTTTCTACAGACCTTGGAGTAATACCGAACATCAAACCACTTGAAACATCGATCTTTTTATTTAGATGGTTTCTAAGTGCCCGCTTCGCAACTTCTGACATAAAGACAACCCTAACCTTATCACCCTTGCCTCTAACCGAAAACTCATCCTTGTTTAGATCTAAATCACGCGGCAGGGAACATAATTCTGATACACGAAGACCAGTAGAGAACAAAAGCTCTAAAATTGCCTTGTCTCTTAGTCTTTTCTTTTCATCCTTCTCATCATTGGGCGCACTTAATATCCTATCCAGCTCCTCAATGGAGATGTGGTCGATTTGCCTTTCTGGAACCTTAGCTAACTCAATATTGTCGGGGGACAATATTTGTATTCCGCGTTTAGAAATATACTTAAAATAGGCTCTAAGTGCTATTAGGTAGTAATTTTGAGTTCTTTTCTTTATTAGACTATTACCTAATTTCGTTGCAAATGAACGTCTATTTAGAAATAATCGGTATTCACGGAGCTTGTCTTCCGTTATATCGGACGGGGAATCGGACTTTAAAAACTCCAAAAATAGGTTTAAATATCGATCGTAATTCTCAACAGTCTTTAAACTACGGCCTTTTTCTATCTCTGTATACTCTAAAAAGTGCCTTTTTAGAGTAGTTAAACCAACCTCTGATGAAGATCTTGGTCTATAATGTGAGCCATCGCTGGAGTTGGAGGCAATATTATTGTGCGACATATCAAAATTATAGCACTCAGAGGGCGATTCACCAAAATCGCCCAGTAGGCGATTCACCAGAATCGTCGTTTGGACAATTTTCCAAAATAGTCCTGAAAACACTTGCCCACAGCAGTCTTTCATGCTATTATCACCACACCATGTTAACCAAAGCAAAGAAGCAAAAAATTATAAAGGATGTTCAAATTCATCCAGAGGATACAGGAAGTGCAGAAGCACAGATCGCTATTTTAAGTACAAGAATTACAGAATTAACAAAACACCTTAAAACTCACGCAAAAGACAATCACTCAAGAAGAGGTCTTTTACAAATGGTTGCAGATAGACAAACTCTTTTGAAATATTTGTTGAAAAAGAATGTTGCAAGATATGATGTTGTGGTAAAGAAGCTTGATTTGAAGAAAAAATCAGCCTAAACATTTTTATAGACACACTCCGGGTGTGAAGAGTGGGGTACTACTAGCAGTATATGCAATAGGGGTTTACAGAAACAAAAAACGTACACCACTAAGTTTTTAAAAGAAGAATTATTTTTACTTCTTGACTGGACAAGGATCAAAATTGGTAACACATGGCATTTTAATAAACAGACTTAAACCATATTAATGGTTCATTTTAAACTAAATTCAAAATATGACAGTAATTAAACACAAACAACAACGTGTTGGAGTTTTTATTGATACTCAGAATCTTTATCACAGTGCAAAAAACCTATATCACGCTAGGGTAAATTTCGGCGCAATAATGAAAGAGGTAGTCGCAGGTAGATCTTTAATTAGAGCTATCGCCTATGTAATCACGACAGAAAGTGGTGATGAAACAAATTTCTTCGATGCACTCGGAAAATTGGGAATAGAAACGAAGACAAAAAACTTACAAATATTTAGCGGAGGAGCCAAAAAAGGGGACTGGGACGTTGGTCTTGCTGTTGACGCAATTAAACTAGCTCCAAAATTAGATACAGTTATTATTGCCTCTGGAGACGGAGACTTTATTCCACTTGTAGAATATCTTCAAACAAACGAAGGTTGCCAAGTAGAGGTAATTTCCTTTGGAAAATCATCTTCTCAAAAACTTAGAGAAGTAGCTGATGACTTCATTGACATGTGTGACATGCCGTCAAAATATGTAATGATGCAGGGCAATGGGGGACAAGGAAATCAAAGCGTAGAAAATAGGGGTAATAATTCCTCCAACTCTTCATTAAAGTCAAAGAAACAAAACAGAACAGCAACAAGAAGTACAGGAGTTGCAACAAACACCTTACAAAAGAATACAAACACTAAGTTTAACCAAAAAAAGGAGGATTTTGACTTTTTTAATGAAGAAGCAAGACCGGATTCAAAATTTGATATATAATATATCAAATGGAACCAACAGAAAACAAACCTACACACTATTATCCAAATGCCGATAGAGTTGACGGAAGTGGTGATGGAACTATTTCTTCACCATCAACACCATCAACACCATCAAATTTTAACCAAACTCAGACGCCATTTGGAAACAATAACTCAGAAGGCTCAGCAAGGCCTTTGTTTCACTTGTCTGATGTAATGCAAAATCCAAATAAAAATTCGTCACCAGAACCATCGAGCGATCCAGCTTCAGCCTACAAAACAAGCTCTGTTCACACCTTTAAAGACGATTTGGCTAACGAATCATCTAAGGGCGGTTTTTCGCTTGGTAAGATAATGGCCGCAAACAATCAGAAGATGCACAATAATGTGGATAACACGGCTGATTTTAATAAAAAAAATAATCATGTAGCCGCTAAAATATTAGTTTTTATAATATGCATTTTGATTATAGGCGGTTTTGCATATATTGGTTTTAATTCCGCCAAGACACCAGCACAGGTTGAGCTTCAAAAAAACCCTACCCAACAAGTCGTTAATGGAATTTTGTATTCAGAGATAAGTATTCCAATGTATGTACATGGCAAGACTAGAACACTGCTAATTAATGAAATTTCGAATGAGGCATCAGTGAAGTTTTCATCAGGAAAAGTAAAATCTTTTGTATTTAACACAACAAACAGCACAAATACAGCGCCAATATTAGCCTCAGAGTTTTTAAAGATATTTGCACCCAGTGCTCCAGATTTACTTTTGAGAAACATTAAGAATGAATATGTCTTTGGTTATTACTCATATGAATCAAATGAACCATTTATTATATTAAAATCAACAAACTACGATTCTGTTTTTGCTGGAATGCTGGAATGGGAGGGGAGTATGTATGCTGATTTGAGTGATTTTATATTTAAAAACGAGAGTCTTTCCTCCTTCAAGGAACCTTCATTAGACAAATCTTCTTCGACAGCCTCAACTACATCTTCAACGTCAAGTTCACCAACCAGTACCCCAAGTTCCTCCGGTAATCAAAAGTTAGTTGTCTCAAACGGGTCTGAGTATGACACACCGTTTGTTGATAAGGTTATTGCAAACAACGATACGAGGGTCTTGTATAGACCAAATGGAAACATTGCCTTCTTCTACACATTCTTCAATAGGGATACTGTGATAATTGCAACCAGTGAACAAACCCTTAAGGAAATAATATATAGACTTACTTCAGGTAAAATAACTAGATAAATAGACATACATTGACATAATAGTTTACATAATAAATTCGTATTTACTTTATATTTTATTTATAGAAAATTTATGACCAATTTGATATAATATGTTTATGAATATAGACATACAAAAACACAAGCACACATTAGAAGCTGAACTTAAAAGACTGGAGACAGAGATACTTGAGGTTGCAGAAAAATCAAGTGATACAACTTGGGAAGCAAAACAAGCAGAGGATCAAGATACTGCTGACAGAGAGGAGGTGGCTAATTCCATAGAAACATATGAATCAAACGCCTCGGTAACATCTGATTTGGAAAGGGAAATAATTGATATTAAAGACGCCCTTACAAAAATAGAATCAGGGAATTATGGAGTTTGTGAAGTATGCCAAGCGGAAATAGAAGAAGAAAGATTGAACGCCAACCCAGAAGCCAGGACTTGTGAATCTCACATGTAATTAATTAGTTAATAAACGAGAAAGGGAGAATCCAAATTAATACCTCAAATTAGTGTTTTTGTTGTGTCATTATAAAAATGTATATATCCTGTAGGGGAATAATCAAAGAGGGCGTATTGTGTCAAAATGTCGAGGTTGAATTAGATTTATCAGGAGGATTATTTTCATTCTTGATTGTTGGTCTTGCCGATAAGTGCATCGCGGAATCAAGAGAAAGAATTATGTCTGCTATAAAAAATAGTGGGTTTGATTCTCCTAAAGCAAAAAATCATAAAATAACGGTTTCATTAGTGCCAGCTGGAATAAAAAAGGAGGGGGTGTTATTGGATCTGCCAATATCAATAGCTTATTTAACTGCAACCGACAGGATACAAAGCAAGCATTTAAATAATTCGATTTTTATCGGTGAACTGGGACTAGATGGTTCCATAAAACAAAATGATTCACTTGCTTCAGTCGCAAAGTTTATCCTAAGCAGTAAAGCACCCCCACAAGAGGTGATTGATTTATATAGCAACTTCAATGACGATCAGGTTTGCTTAATAAAAGAACTGGAATTACCAAATATTAGAATAAATAAATGCACACACCTAAGAGAGCTCATACACAACCTATCTTTAAACGATAAGGGCAAAAATAACACTGTGCTAAAATATTCAAAGGAAAATCACACATCAGACAACCAAAAGTTGAGTACTGCTCAAATAAAATTCAAAATAGACGAGATAGTTGGTCAAGAAAAAGCAAAGCGAGCCTTACTCATAAGTCTGTGTGGAAAATACAATATGATTATGTCTGGACCACCAGGTATTGGAAAAACAATGCTGGCAAGTAGCGCCCATCAACTTCTTCCAATGCCCAACAAAGATGAATATCTAGAGTTGTTATCCACACATAACAGTCTAAACAGACCATTCAGAACTCCGCATCACACCAGCAGTTATTCATCAATAGTAGGTGGTGGAAATCCAATTACCTCAGGAGAAATTACAATGGCCCATAAGGGTATTTTATTCTTAGATGAATTACCAGAGTTTAATAAAAATATAATAGAATCTCTTCGACAACCACTGGAGCAAAAGACAATACAAATTAACAGAACAAATGATGTAATAACGATGCCCTGCGACACGATTTGTATTTGTGCCATGAATCAGTGTCCTTGTGGAAACAGGGGTATACCGAATACAGAGTGCAGCTGTACAGGAAATAAGATAAAGATATATAAGCAAAAGATTTCTAAGCCTTTCTTGGAAAGATTTCATGTTTGTATAAATTTACCTTATGAAAACACACATCGCAACCAAGAAAAACAAATAAATATTACATCCGGAAGGGAAATGTTTAAAATAATAAACACCTTCCACAAATCAAACCTCCAACGCGACACAAAATTTCAATGGGGTGAAATCGAGAATGATTTATTACACAGAAATTCAGATTATAAAAAATTATCAATGAGGTCCATAAATCACATAAAGGATATATCAGAGACAATTGCACTAATTGAACTTATTAGAAATTCAGGAAATAATTATAATAAAAAGTTAAACAGTTTAGTTAAGATAGAGAAGAATCACATCATTGAAGCATTCACTTACAAAGAAAATTTATTATTTTAATTCAGACCTAACAACATATTTAAAAATGTAATTACACCTGAACAAAAAAGAGGGGCTGCAGATATTGTTTTTAGAATGGATTTCTACCTCCACGAACTTCAAAGTGAAGATGTACTCCCGTTGATTGCCCAGTACTTCCCATTCTACCAATCTGTTGCCCTTGAACAACACGAGCGCCTGCACTAACCATATTTTCACTCATGTGACCATATAAGGTTTGTGTACCATTGGAGTGCTTAATAACCACATAATTACCATATCCGCCATTCCATCCGCCAGATTTACTAATAATCACAATGCCATCAGCAGCTGCTAATATTGGTATATGAGCCCCACCGAATGAAGCCAGGTCAACACCGTTGTTACCATGAATTCCTTGCGTCTTCATTCCTCCGTTAATTGGTCTTCTAAAATATCCAGTTGTATTTTTGGAAGAAACTTTGCTTTTAACTACCGTCTTTGAATCTGCTTTTTGAAATCCAACTTCTGGATCAGCATTTGGAATAATAAGTTCGTCACCCATGGTAAGTCCAATTGAAGTGTCAACATTATTAAAGCTGGCAATTTCCCCAGCGTCAGCATTAAACTTCTTAGCTAAATTATCAATATTATCGCCCTTCTTGACGGTATATTTAATACCAGTAATAGGTAAGATAATAATAACTTGATCCGGTTTTAATTCAGAGCCTGACTTTAAATCGTTAGCCCAGTAAATAGTATTAGCTGTTACACCAAACATCTTTGCAATCAATGGAACAGTATCGCCTTTTCTAACTGTATACAAACTAATTTGATCCGAAGTGTTTTCATCACCACCAAGAGAGCCGTCCAAGGCATTGTTTTCATTTGTTAACGCGGAATTGGCAACCATAACTTGATTTACAGCCGTCTGATTCTCTACAGGCTCTGGACTGTTTATGGATTGTGACAAAGGCATGTTAATAATAGTGTGTTCTGGAGCAGAAAGTATTTCTTCAGAAACAGCAACAGTATTTGAAGACAGTACCCTATTCTGATAATCAGCTGACGTTCCAAATCCAGACTTAACCCAGTCAAAAACACCCAAAACACCCGCTTGAACACAAAACGGGTAAATTATTATGGCCAAAACAGCTATTATTGTGATTGTTTTAGTTGCCTGATTTGTCACTCGTCCTTTTTTTAAATGCGGAATTTCTGTGGATCTGTCTTTGGGATCGAGGTCTTGAGGGGTTATTAAAATAACTTTAAGTTAATTTGATAGAACATTCCTGTATGGATATGGCTAAAAATAAGGCCACATCAAACTGAATAAACTGTGTACCTATATATGGTAGAGATTAATTGACCCAAAGTCAACAAAGTTATTAGCAAATAATAAGGCCAACACATTAGTAAAAATCGGTCAAATTTCGATAAAATATATGCGCCTGAGGTCATTTTGGATATAAATATACAAAAATGGTTTGCTATACAACCCTTGATAAATAAGGCTATTATATAGATTTAAACAATTTGCTGTTTTTATTGCAAATTGTTTAAATAACACAAAATTCACACCGTGGACAAACATGTTATACTAAAAAACATGCATCCACACGAAAATTCCCAAAGCCTTTCTTCAAAGGCTCTTTCTGGTTTAAATGACAGACAAAAAGAGGCAGTTTTAACACTAAGTGGCCCTCTACTTATCCTTGCTGGAGCTGGGGCAGGAAAAACCAAAACCGTTACACACAGAATTTTGAACTTGATAGAAAATGGTGTAGCGCCCGAGTCAATTTTAGCTATCACCTTTACAAATAAGGCTGCCAAGGAAATGCGTGAGCGGGTTGAACACCTACTTCAAGACAGTCGTGAAATGAATTTACCGATTCACAACTTTGCAAAGCCGTTTCTTTCAACGTTTCACTCACTTTGCGTAAATATTCTAAAAGAATCGGGGCTTGCCATTGGTATACCTAGACATTTCACAATCTATGACAAAAGTGATTCTAAACAAGCCATAAAAGAAGCCATAAATTCGCTTGGATATGATATTAAAATGGTCGAGCCAAACAAAATAATGTCTATAATTTCAAGAGAGAAGAGTAATTTTTCCTCACTTGGGGAGTATGAAGCTGTAAATGGGGAAGACCACTTCGGTGCAATAGTTGTAGCAGTATGGAGAAAGTATGCGGAGGCATTATTTAACGAAAAAGCATTGGATTTTGATGATTTGCTTTATAAAACTGCGGTATTACTAAAAAGTAAGCCTGAAATTAGAGCTCAATACCAAAACAGGTTCAAATATATCCACATTGACGAGTATCAGGATACAAACGGAATTCAATATGAATTAGCCCGCCTACTTGTTGGACCGGAGCACAATATTGCGGTTGTCGGGGACATAGATCAAGCAATTTATAGTTGGCGTGGGGCTAATATTAAGAATATTATGAAATTTGAAGATGATTATCCAGAAGCAAAAGTAATATTACTTGAAGAAAACTATAGATCCACAAAAACCATTCTCTCCGCCGCTAATGAAATAATCAAGAAAAATATATTCAGAAAGGAAAAAAATCTGTTCACAAACAATGAAGATGGTGAATTAATAACCCTATATAAAGCTTATGATGAAAATGATGAGGCAAACCACGTTGCAAATACTTCTCGAAATCTAATTCAAGAAGGAGATGGGCAGGGGAACAAAAATATTAAGCCGGAAAGTATTGCCGTCTTGTACAGAACAAACTCACAATCACGCGCTCTTGAAGAGGCCTTTTTACGAAAAGGAATACAATATCAACTTTTAGGAACACGTTTCTTTGAGCGAAGGGAGGTTAAGGATGTTATTTCTTATGCCAGAGCGGCTCTTAATCCAGATTCACTTGCTGATATAAAGAGAATTATTAACACTCCAGTTCGAGGAATTGGCAAGGTAACCCTACTTAAAATTATGGCTGGGCAAACTGAGAGCTTACCATCAGGAACAAAAATTAAAGTTGATGCTTTTTATAAGCTACTCCGCGATATTAAGGAGCAAATTGAAACACAAAGACCTTCAACTGCTATTAAATATATTATAGAAAAATCGGGTATAGAATCCGCCCTCAAAGCTGAAAATGACAAAGAGGAAGACAGGGTCGGAAACGTCAGAGAATTGGTAACGCTTGCCACAAGATTCGATGACCTACCAGGACAAGAGGGAATAGAAAAGTTGATCGAAGATGCAGCACTTGCAAGTGACCAAGATTCACTAAATGAGAAGACTGCAAAGAACAACGGAGAGGGTGTAAAACTTATGACAGTTCACGCATCAAAAGGTCTGGAATTTGATTATGTTTTTATATCTGGACTTGAGCAAGATTTATTTCCAAGTGGACGCTCATCTGAGTCAAAATCAGGAGAAGATAGTGAGGAAGAAAGAAGATTATTTTATGTTGCCGTAACTCGCGCCCGCAAGAAACTATACCTATCATATGCAAATATGAGAACAATTTTTGGAAGTAAACAAATCAATTTACCATCAGAATTTATATCGGACATAAGCGATGAATTAATAGAAAAAAATGAAGAGGAGGTTATTAGCGGAATCAAATCAATTTTTATAGATTTTTAAAATAAAATAAAGCGCGCAAAATTATTTAAGATTTGAAAAATAAAATGAGAAAAAAATATTTAAAAAATAATGGAAAGAAATACACGGGCGAAACAGAAGACAATACAACAGGTAGTGCCGGACGAGGTGGTGTTGAAAAAG
>CAINHC010000004.1 GCA_903848795.1 uncultured bacterium
AATATTTTTGCAATTTTCTTTACACTTTTTCCTTCCTCGTTTCTCAAAAATTCTATATATTCTCTTTCGTTAAATTCAATTTGTTTTGTCTTCATTTGCCTTAATTATACTTAAGGGTTCGGTTTTAGTTTTAAATTTCCCGTTCAACTTTACCGCACCATGGTGGTGCTGTGGGTTATTGACAAGGCAACCTCAAACCAACCAGAATCCAGAATCCAACTAGAATCCAGAATCATGAAAAAACAAAACAGAATCGCAACCCTCGTTGTTGCCGCCCTAGCCGCCTTCAGTCTCACCTTCATCTTCGCCGGTGACATCGCTGTGCGCGCGGGTGGAATCAAAGACGCTGTCTTGAATAAGCTGTTATACCTCACGGCTAAGCAGGTGATTACACCAAAATTCATCGCCGAGGCCTTGAAAAACCGAAAGTCGAATTTTGGTGGCAATGGTCCGGTGAATTTTCACGACGCCTACTATCAGGCGCGTAGCACCACCTACTACTCCACATTCTGGGGTGAGGACCACCCCGATATGCATGAAAAAGCATCTACTGATGACAACTACTACGCGTTGAGGACGGTGGTGGTTGCTCAGATGAAGGAGCAATTAAACAGCGGAACTGTTTTGATGGATTTGTACAAATCCTGCCGAAAGGATTGGATGGCTGCACTTCCAAACGAAGGGGTTGAATTTCAACAGTCTCTTCTGGAGTCTGTCGAACGTGCCGCTCAGGTGTTTGAGAAGATCAAGAATTCGGAGTTCCGCAAGGAACTCCGGGCGCTTGAGGTTCAGGAACGCAGAGAATCGTACGGCTTTGACGAAACCAAAATCGCCGACATGCTTTCCAAGCATGCCAAGGCGGAAGAAATTGTCAAACAAATTCAACATCAACAGTCAGCGACGGGTGACACTAAAAAGGTTGAGGTCTCAGTCGACAAGACTCGTGACCGTGACCTTGAAAGGTTTGCATTTCGTCGTTATGAACAGGGTGGTGAAAAGTTGACCAAAAAGTATCATGATGTCGCCGTCCTCGCGGCGGAAGATATTAAGAAAACTATCGTCAATACCATCATCAGGTAAACATCAACGCCGTGAGATTCGGCGCAACTTAACCAAGGACCCTCGCTCAAGTAAGCTCACAAAGCTGAACGGGCGAGGCCTTTTATTTTGTAAAATTTGATATAATTAAGGAATGTTAAAAATATACCTAGCAAGACACGGTCAAAATTTAGATAATCTAAACGGTATTTTGAACGGTCATAGAGACGAACCATTAACTGAAAAGGGATTTGAACAGGCAAATGAAATTGGGAATGAAATAAAGAAATCTGGAATTGTATTTGATACGGTCTACGCTTCTCCACTTCAGCGTGCTTTTGAAACAGCAAAAATCATTTCTGAAATAAACAATTTTCCATCACCTGAAAATGAGCCATTGTTGATTGAAAGAGATTTTGGTGTAATGACTGGAAAAAATATTGAGGATATAGAAAAGTTATGCTCTCCAAATATTATTAAGGCGGATATAATTACATATTTTCTTGATCCAAAAGGAGCGGAGACTTTTCCTAATTTAATGGTAAGGGGAAAAGTATTGCTCAATAAAATATGTGCAAAACATACCTCAGGGAATATTCTATTGGTTACACATGGAGATATCGGTAAAATGATTTATGCTGAATATTATAAGTTGGACTGGGAAAAAGTTCTAACTCAATTCCATTTTGGTAATTGTGACTTACTGCTGTTGTCAGATGATTCATCGGCGGAGGATGCTCATGTCTTTAAAATATTGCAGCACAATAATTAATTCAACTCCTTCACTGTATCTATAATAATAGAAGGTGTTCTGTTTCTATTGGAAGCTTTTATTGAATTTGTTAAGTAAATAAGGGTAAGTGAGGCACTGAATTTGGAAAAATAGTTGGAAATACTAATTTTCAATTTGTAAATATTGTCAGCAAAGACGATGTTGATATAATTTACAAAAATGAATAATATTATTCCACTTGAACAAAATAGGATTCGTAAGATTTGGCATGAAGAACAATGGTATTTTTCTGTTGTTGATATTGTCGCTGTGCTCACAGATAGTAGTAATCCAGTAGACTACCTTAAGAAGTTGAGAAAAAGAGATGTTGAGCTCGGATCCTACCTGGGGACAAATTGTCCCCAGGTAGAGATGTTGACAGAAACAGGAAAAATAAGAAATACCTTAGCTGGTAACACAGAGCATATCTTTAGAATAATCCAATCAATTCCAAGTAAAAACGCGGAGCCCCTTAAAATTTGGCTTGCTAAAGTTGGATATGAAAGAACTCTTGAAATGGTTAATCCAGAAATTGGCCTAAATCGTTCTAGAGAACTATGGAAAAAACATGGAAGAAGTGAAAAGTGGATACAACAAAGAATGATGGGTCAAGAAACTAGAAATAAACTTACAGATTATTGGAAAGAAAATGGAGTAAAAGAAGGCGATGAATATGCAATCCTAACAAATATCATTCATCAAGAATGGACAGATCTAGGTGTAAAAGACCATAAGGAATTAAAGAAGCTTGGAAGATCACAAAATTTAAGAGATCACATGAATGAAGCCGAACTGATTTTGACAGCACTGGCGGAGATGTCTACTCGTCAAATTGCTGAAAATATGGAAGCAAAAGGTTTGGTTCAGAATAAAATTTCAGCAAAGAAAGGCGGACGAGTTGCAAAAAATGCGAGAAAAGAATTGGAATCAAAAATAGGAAAAAGTATAGTTACGGGTGAAAATTTTTTACCTAAAAACAAAGATTATAAAAAACTTTCTTAAGAACTATCGATGTGCGGGGGTTTTTCTAAATTAATTCAACTCCTTCACCGTATCTATAATAATAGAAGGGGTTCCATTTCTGTTGGAAGTCTTTCCTTTTACAATAACGCATTTTTCTTGTTTCAAGCTGTTCTTGAGTAGTTCATAAGTTTTTGGAAATACTACTGCTTCAATTGTTCCAGAAAAATCTGCGAGGCGCAAAAACATCATCTTGATTGTTGGATCTTTCTTGGTGGCAATTTCTTTTGCTTCTTCAATTATTCCAGCGATGATGACGGGTGTGCCTTCATCATCAAACTTCTTTTTATTTTTATCATACGGTTGTTTATTGCCACTCCAGCCGCTTCCTTTATTTGCGCTTTGGGATTTCTTTGCTTTTTCTTCAGCTAATCTTTCTTTTTCTGCTTTCTCGGCTTTGAATGCATCACTCATCATTGCGTCTAATTGTTCCTGTGCGCTCAGCGCCTCTTTCTTTAGTCGTTCTTTTTCTTCCTCCTCTGCAATAATCTCTAATACTTTTGCGATGTTTACTTCACGTTTCTCAAGTATTGCTTTGTATTTATCAAGTGGGTGACCAGAAAGGTATAATCCGAGAAGTTCCTTTTCCCATGCCAGCTTTTCTGTTTGTGTGGCGTGGCCAAGTTCCTGAAGTTTAAGGTGGGGACCATAACCGCCAATTTTATTTGCCAACCCTGACGTATTAAGCGCCTCCGTGGCCTCCGCTTCAAACATGGAGAATAGTGACTCCTGATTTTCTGATCTATTTTGTTGTTCTTTATTGTATGCTAATAGATCTTGCATATTTGCAATCATTACTCCACGATCGCCAAAGACATCCATGGCACCGGACTTAACCAGCGCTTCCATGGATTTTTTATTTAAATTTTTATCCTTAATTCTATTTAGAAAATCTTCAAGAGTTTTGAATTTTCCGCCTTTCTTCCTCTCTTCAATAATAACATTTGCGATTCCTTCTCCAAAGTTTTTAATACTATACAAACCAAATCGGATTGAATCGGGAACTTGTTCGCCATTCGCATCCATTCCACTTCCTTTAATAACAGTAAAGTTTCCGAAACTCTCATTCACATCCGGTGGAAGAGTTGGAATATTCATTCTTTTACACTCAGCAACGAAAGATGCAATTTCATCAACATCACCGTGCGCACCTGTTAGAATTGCAGCCATGTAAATTGCAGGGAAGTTAGCCTTCATGTAAGCGGTCTGATATGCGAGACGTCCATAACTGGCGGCGTGAGCTTTGTTGAATCCATAAGCCTGGAAAGGTTCAAAGAGTTTCCATAATTTATCAGCAAATGCTTTTGTTTGGCCACGCTTAATAATACCCTCAGTTAATTTAATTCTCTGATTGGCCATTTCCTCTCTGTTTTTCTTTCCAACGGCTTTTCTGAATTTATCAGCTTCAAGCCAAGAATATCCAGCGAGCTCAATCGCAGAGAATAGAAGGTCATCCTGATACACAATCAGTCCGAATGATTCCTTCAAATATTTCTCCATTCTAGGGTCTTCATATTTTGTGAGGCGAGGATCATTTTTTCTTCTAATATATTCTGGAATTGTTTCCATCGGTCCAGGACGATACAAAGCCACCATGGCGTTGATGTCGTGAATTGATGTTGGCTTCAGCTCTTTCAAAAATCTCGTCATTCCAGATCCGTTTAATTGGAATAGTCCGTTTGTCTCACCACGAGCAAGCATGTCGAAAGCCTTTTGGTCATCGAGTGGAATATTATCAAGATCAACTTTTACACCTTCAATTTTTTCGGCCAAGATAATCGCATCTGCCAACTGTGAAAGGTTTTTAATTCCAAGGAAGTCGAACTTCATAAGTCCCGCGTTGTTTTCGTCGACGGAGCGCATGTCGTATTGGGTAATAATTCTGTCTCCTCCTTTTGGATCAAGCTGTAGCGGAACAACGTCAGTCAAAGTAATAGGGGAAACCACAACTCCGGCGGCGTGAACAGAAATGTGACGAGCGTTTCCTTCAATCTTTTGGGCCATTTCAATAATTGTTCGAACTTCAGAATCGTTCTTGTATAATTCAGCAAGTTCTGGAGTTTCAAGCATGGCACGTTCGATTGTCATGGCAAAACCCTGTTGTCCCATAGGAATTAATTTTGAAATCTTGTCTCCCAAGGTGTATGGATATCCAAGTGCACGAGCAACATCCTTCACGGCACCGCGGGCCATCATGGTTCCAAAAGTTCCAATCTGAGCCACTTTATCAGCCCCATATTTTTCACGTGTGTATCCAATCATCTGATCGCGTCTGTTATCGGCAAAGTCCATGTCGATATCGGGAGCGGAGGGTCTCTCTGGATTTAGAAATCTTTCAAACGGCAATTTATATTCAAGTGGATTCACGTTTGTAATTCCAGTTAAATACGTTGTGATTGAACCAGCAACGGAACCTCTAATGTTTGTTAGAATTCCATTGTTGTGGGCATATCTGAGGAGGTCCGCCACCACCAAGAAGTATGCAGAATAACCTTTTGTTTTAATGACGGAGAGTTCGAATTCAATTCTCTCTTTTGCCTCATCGGTCATGGGGAGCTTTCTTCTCTCAACTCCCTTGTATGTTAAATCGTAAAGTTCATCGTCGGCGGATTTGCCAGACTCCACAACGTACTCAGGGAACAGCCATTTTCCAAGTGTAATTTCTAGATTACATTTATCCATTATGACTTTACAATTTGCTATCGCATCTGGTTCGTTTTTGAAAAGTTCATCAGCCTCAGCTTGATTGATAAAAGAAAAGTCTGCATCATCGTCTCTGTTTCTTTCGCCGAATTGATCGGCAATTTTCATCAAGACATCACGGGTCTTGCTGTCTTCCTTTTTTATATAATAGGTATCATGCGCGGCGACTAGTGGAATATTCTCGGCTCTTGCGAATTCGATAAGCTTGCGCATCTTTTCTTCATGGCCTTCAATTTCTTCGTGATGAGTTATTTCAATATAAAAATCCTCATCAAAGTTTTTCTTATAAAAATCTACAGTTTCTTTCGCATGTTCACTATTGTGCCCAACGAGAGCTTGAGGGAGTTCACCGCTAAAGGAGGGCATGATACAGAGGAGGCCTTCTTTGTGCTTTTCAATCAATTCTCTGTCGATGCGGGGCTTGTAATAGAAACCTTCAAAGTTGGCGGCGGTAACAAGTCTGATTAGGCTTTTGTAACCCTCCTGGTCTTTTGCCAGAAGAATAAGGCGACTTCTTCTGTTGTCGATCCTTGGTTCTTTGTCGTGTCTTGTTCTTGCGGCAACAAAAAAATCAACTCCAATAATCGGCTTAATGTTGGCATCTTTACATTTTTTGAAAAACTCAATAACGCCATACATGTTTCCGGCGTCCGTGAGCGCAACCGCGGGCATGTTATTTGCAACCGCAGCTTTAATTAGATCTTTAATTTTTGGTACCGCCTGAAGAAGACTGAAGTGGGAGTGATTATGAAGATGAATGAAGGGGTGCTTGGGTGTTGCATGAGTTCCTTCGGACTCAACTTCTGTTGTTGTTTCGATTTTTATGTCGGCCATGTTTTTGTTTTTTTGCGTCGGTCGGGACGAAGGCTTAAGCCTTCGCCTTTTTTGGTAGGACGCTTATAATTATTAATCGATGTTTGGTTTGGCCCCAAAACTCGGTTTTGTGTTTTTAAAGATATCGCAGTACCATATACAATGATTGCGTCACGTGCATGCAAATGTATGTAGTATCTTATGTAGTATAAGCCCTTATGTCTAAAATCCAAAATCCTAAAAAACCCATAAAAAAAGCTCCAAAAAAGAAGGATTTTTGGCTTGTCGGAATTGATGAGGTTGGACGAGGTCCGCTTGCCGGTCCAGTTACGGTTTGTGCCTTTGGTATCAAGGCGACTGATTCAGAATTTAGAAAAAGTTTTTTTAAAAAATATCCTAATTTAAAATTGAATGATTCTAAGCAATTATCAGAAAAAAAGAGGGAAGAGATTGCCTTTGTGCTTAGGAGGGATAAATATAAATTTTTTATAAAAAGTATGACGGCAAAGCAAATTGATCAACTTGGCATTGCTGTTTGCATACGTAAAATTATAGAAAATCTTTTGAAATTCTTTATAAAATCTTTAGATATTTCAGAGGGTCAATTGTGTATACTATTAGACGGGGGATTGAAAGCTCCGCTTGAATTTATAAATCAACAGACGTATATTAAAGGAGATGCAAAATTTGCTGTTATTTCAGCTGCCTCAATTCTAGCAAAAGTTCATAGGGATGAATACATGCGAAACCTTTCAAAGAAAGATAAAAATCTAGCAAAATATGGTTTTGAAATTCATAAGGGCTATGGGACAAAAAAACACATAGAGTCCATTAGAGAAAACGGCGCATCTTCAGAACATAGAAAGACATTTCTTAAGAATATTATAAGTAACATTTAACAAAATATAAAATATGGAAACAACAAAAATCACATTATTTAAAGGCAAAAAGATAAGAAAAACACTTTTTCAAAATGAATGGTGGTTTTCAGTCACGGATGTTATTTTAGCACTTACAGACAGCTTAGATGCTCGTGATTATTGGTATAGAATGAAAATTAGGGTTAAAAATGAGGATGGATTTCAGTTATCGACAATTTGTCGACAACTGAAATTAGAATCTTTGGATGGAAAAAAGTACGAAACTGATTGTGCTGACACTGAGGGTGTTTTTCGTATTATTCAATCAATTCCATCGCCAAGAGCTGAACCATTCAAGCGATGGCTCGCAAAAGTTGGCTATGAACGAGTGCAAGAGATAGAAAATCCTGAGTTGGCAACAAAACGAACAAGAATGCTTTATAAACTCAAGGGGTACTCTGAAGATTGGATAGAAAAAAGAATACGTGGAATTGCTATTAGAGAAGAACTTACAGATGAATGGCAAAAGCGAGGTGCGAAGGAACAAAAAGATTATGAGATTTTGACAGCAGAAATATCCAAAGCAACATTTGGTATTACTCCAAATGAATACAAAAAAGTAAAAGGACTTAAGAGGGAAAACTTGCGCGATCATATGGATGATTTCGAACTTATTTTTACAATGCTTGGTGAACGTTCAACTACAGAAATTCACAAAATAGAAAACTCCAATGGAATTCCAAAATTAGCGAAAGACGCTAAAAGAGGTGGTGGAATTGCCGGTATTGCTAAGAAACAATTGGAAAAGGAAATTGGAAGACCTGTGGTATCAAAAAATAACTTTTTACCAAAGAAAATATCACCTAAAAAATTGAGAAAATAGATATTTCTTATCCACAGTATGAAATTACATCGAAAGGGAATTTGTAGTATAATATGATAAATTTGATTATAAACAATTACTACAAATTAAATGAATGAAAAAACTTATATCAGCCAAAAATCCGCTCAGTCTTCTAGGTTCGGATGCGAGAGAGAGAGAGAGAGAGAGTAAATAGCTCCCGCTTAAAATCTAAATCATCCTTAGCAAAAACATTTGTAATTCTGTTTCTAGTCCTTTTGTCTTTTGGAGTTCACGTTGATAAAGCTCAAGCTGCACAAATAACAGTTTATGCTACTGCTAATTCCATTAAATGGATGGGTACAAATAATGGATGGAACACCAATCCAGATGGTGTAAGTGGTACATATTATAGTAATCCGCAAAATGATTCAAATAATACATTTATAGTTGATCTAAATGGTAAGACACTTATAGATACAGACACAGATATTGTTGTAGATAAAATTCAAGATTCTGCAAATGGAAGTTTAAGCGTTACCTCCGCTAGAACAATCACAGTTTTAAATGGGGGAATTTATTATTCGGGTAATGGTACGAGTGGAATGATTACTTCCAACGTTAGTACTGTAATTAATGGAGCTGTAACAAATGCTGGAACTAGTGGACGAGCAATTATGAATAATTCTGGTACACTCACAATCAATGCTGGTGTTGGAAATACAGCTGTAATTAACCAAAGTACAAGCTATGCTGTTCAGAATAATTCAACTGGACAAGTTACGGTTATAGGAAAAGTAAATGGTAGGAGTACAGGACCAGCTATATATATTTCTTCATCGTCAAATGTCGCGCTATATAATCCAGGAAATGATGTTTTTAGTGATGCAGGCGCCACAACAGGAGGAAGACAGTTGCAAAATAGTAGTGGTTCAATTATTGCTGTGGGAAACATGAACGGTTCAGCATCAAATGGATCTAATGTTGAAATGATACGAAGTGATGGCGGAACATTTGAATTGATTGGAAATGTTACAATTACAGGTTCTGCAGTTCGTGGAATTTGGAATCGTACAGGTTCAGTTTCTCATGTTTATGGAAATATTGATTTGTCTGGCGTGGTATCAGGTACTTCATACGGCTTTTATAACCAATCAACAACTACTAATAACACAGTTACGGGCAACGTAAGTAACCCAGGAGGTTCACCAACAGCAACAGCTGCTTTTTCTAGTGCGGGAATGGTGACAATTTATGGAACCAAAAGTGGAAGCGGAACTGTAAATTCGGCAACGTTCACAACAGTGGCAACAAGTTATGTTTCTGTTTCACCAACCATATTACCGGCAGGCGCAACTGGTTATTTAAATGCCAGCATTACAGGAGTTGGAACCTCATGGAATGGAAGCGAAACCCCAAGCATAACAAATAGCGTTAGTGGAAATACAGCTGTATCAGTTGGCTCTTGGACTAGCTCAGATGGCACACATGGGACCTTACCTTTGCAAAATAGTGCAACTAGTAGCTTTGGTACATTTAGTGTAACTATAGGAACAACGACTTCTGGACCACTTGCTGTTTTACCGGCATCATTTATCTTAAGTCAAACAACAGGTGTAACTAGTAATTCTTATAACTTAACATTAACGGGAATTTCTACAGCATGGGCACTTGACATTGCTAAAGGAAATCATTCAGCATCCAATTTGTTTTCTGCGTCTACTGGTGGGATTATAAGTAATGTTGTAATATCAAATAATAACACAGCAACTCTAACCTTAACAACAGATGCTACTCAACGAGTGATTACAATTACAGATAATAGCACAAATCAAACGAGTACTTTTAATACTAATACAATTTTAACTTATGATCTTAATCCGGGAGTAGGTATTGCAAATAATTACGTAATGATTGAGGGTGGAATGCGGTGGGATGGTGGACGTTGGTATACTACAGCACCTACTAGTGGTGTTGGAATACCATTGGGTGCAATACATTTTGTTGGAAAATTAAATAAAATTGAAGGGTATATTTATAAAGGTGGAAGCGTTGTTGTTTTAAATGTTGATGGTGTTGATACTGCAACATATACAACTCCTGGTGGGGCCACTAATGTTTGGCAGACAATGTTTACAGGTCTAGATGAAACAACAGCTCACACATATACGCTAATTTGGGCAACTGGACAAATAGCAGTAAATGGAACAATTGGAAAAATTCGTACAACAGGTGGCGCTGGAATTAGTACGACAACCCTTGTCGCACGACCTGTGCTGGCAATTATGGGAGATTCAATTACCCAAGGTGGAGCCTATGAATCTCCAAGTAATTCAACGCTTTACTATGCTTATTTATTAGCAAAAAAGCTTAATTACCAAATTGTAAACATGGGACTTAGCGGGACTACTGTCAGTTCATATTTACATGGAGGATTCAATCCAACAACATCAAATGGAGTCGGTCGTACTGGGGATATAACTGGATTAACTCCACCTGCGAGTATTGTGGTTGTCTTGTATGGTACAAATGATACTTCACATACCTATACACCGGCTGAGGCTGATTTTAGGACTGATTACACTAGTATGCTTGCTGGTATTCGTTCTGGAAACACACACGCTTTGATTATCGCCGAGAGACTTATGCATGTTGGAGATCCGACAGTTGATCCTAAAAAAGATACGTTTAGTCAAACAGATATTGCAGCCGCAGTATCTGCCCAAGCTGATGCTAAAATCTTATATATGCATGGCGCATATGATAGTTATAGTGGTAGCGACGGTGTTCATCCTGCTCCTGCTGAAAATCCAGCAATCGCTAATGGTATCTATTCCGACATTATTTCTGCAATTTCAACTACTAATTCAATTAAAGTTGCTACAACTACGCTAAGTAGTAGAGGTGGTACATCTGCCACAATTACTTCTGCTGGTGGGATATATGGTACGGCTCCATACACATATCAATGGATTCGTAGTGCAACCAGTAGTTGGTCAGGAACCCAGATTGCTGGTGCAACAGGAACCACGTTAAATGATACTGGATTAAATCCTTTATCTACATATTATTACACACTTCAAACAACAGATTCATATGGATTATCTGTACTCAGTAATCAGGTTACGGTTGGCCCCGCTTCAAACGACGCCAACCTCTCCGACCTCACCCTTAGCCAAGGAACTTTAAGTCCGACATTTTCTTCAAGTACAACTTCATATACTGCCAATGTTCTAAATGGTGTTACAAGCTTAACTGTCACACCAACAGCCAGTCAAGCAGGTTCAACAATCACGGTCAATGGATCACCTGTAACATCAGGTTCATCTTCAAGTCCTATAGCGCTAAATGTTGGTGCTAATACCGTTTTAACAGTGACTCTAGCTCAAGATGCATCAACTACAAAGACATATACAATAACCGTGACGAGAGCAACTCCCATAGTGGTCCCTCCAACTGTTACTGTCCAATCCGCTTCATCGGTTGCCACAAGCACAGCTATCTTTAATGGAACAATCACAGTCGATGGCTATGCTTCATCAACGATTATTGGATTCAATTATGGAACAACATTATCCTACGGAAGTATCGCTTCAACTACCGGAACATTTGGTGTAGGGTCTTTTTCTAAAACAATCTTGGGACTTTCTCCAAACACCCTCTATCATTACCAAGCTTTTGCTCAAAACAGTGCGGGAGTTGGAACTTCAAGTGATGCAACAACAACCACTTCTGCACTTCCTGACTTAACACTACCTCAACTCACCTCAATTACAGCCAATCCAAATTCATCATCCGCGACAATCACATGGACAACAGACAAACTATCATCCTCAAAAGTTAACTATGGTCTAACCTCAACTCTTAATAATTCCACT
>CAINHC010000005.1 GCA_903848795.1 uncultured bacterium
AGTGGAATTATTAAGAGTTGAGGTTAGACCATAGTTAACTTTTGAGGATGATAGTTTGTCTGTTGTCCATGTGATTGTCGCGGATGATGAATTTGGATTGGCTGTAATTGAGGTGAGTTGAGGTAGTGTTAAGTCAGGAAGAACTGAAGCCGAAGGCAATGACGGTGCGTATTTGGATGTGTATATATCATCAACATAAAATATATCTCCTTTCCCATTGGTGGACCCAGATGAAAGTTGTAAAAAAGCAGGACTATCTCCATTCTGGCGTAGACCCATATTCCCTATATTCACGCCATTAACAAATACTTTTGTAAGATTCGATACTGTGTTATATTGCAACGTTATTTTTGTCCAGGTATTCGGGCTAATAGAAGTAGATGTTGAAAACTGATGATCGGTTGATCCGTCATACCACATAAGTAAATTTTGGGGAGAAACTTCTAAATAGAATGTTGACGCATTTTTGTCCGCAATTGGATTCAATCCAATAGAATACCAATTAACATTTGCCTGTGGATAAATCCAAAAGGAGATTACGCCATTATCAGGGTTTAGGATAGGTTCATAAGCAATGTTAAGGTTAGAGGAGTCGTTATCATTGATGTAAAAACTGTAAGCACCAGAATGTTTTTGTGTTGTGGAAACGCTTGTAGTTACGCCTGATACTCCCACCCAACTACTAAGATCACCATTTTCTAAACCATCGAAAAATAATTTTATTATATTGCCCTCCTGATAACTGGCCTCGCCAATATCAATATTACCTAGAGCGTCAGTATAATAATAGAAAGTCAGAATATTACCATTGGCAAGTTGAACAGAACTAGAATATCCAAAATCGGTGGACGTTTTCCCGGTTTGATCAATAATTGTCTTAGAGAAACCCCAATTTAATCCATTATCAGTCGATAAGTAACATTGCACCCCCAAAGAACTCGTTCTATTTGCGACACAGGCAAGAATACGTCCATCGCTAAGCATCTTAACGTCTGGAGAAACGCCGGTGAATAATAAGGTTGGCGAGCCCCAGGTACTTCCGCCGTCGCTGGATGTAACTTTATAGGTACGATTATTAGTATCTTCTCGCACAAGTGCAAGAAGATTATTTGAATTCAATGCCACCACGGATGTTTCACTAAAATTGTGTGACCCATCGTAGGCAATGGTTCCTTTTGATGTCCATGTGGAACCGCCGTCGGTCGATTGTAAAAGAGCAGATCCATATTTTGATTGACCAGTATTTTGACCATAAACCGGCATAAGCAATGTTCCGCCAGAAAGCTGAATAATCTTGCCATAAGTATATATCCAACTGGTGAAAAATGTATTTGATATTTGAACGGGAGCTGACCACGTTTGACCGTTATCATTCGATTTTGTTGTATAGATTGCCCCATCTGGATTACCTAACGACGTTTCTGCAAGCGATAAAATTATTGTACCATTAGAAAGTTGTATCATACCACCTACACCAAACCTAATTCCTGGTGAAGGACTTACCGCTGTAGATGTTGCCCAAGTCGCACCGTTATCTGTTGATGTCAATAATTTGATTGACCCGTCATAAGACAAGTGAGTAGTGTTAGAACTAAAGGCCACTATAATATTACCATTTTGTAATTTTTCTGCCGTAGGCCAGGCATTATAACCAGGGTTGGTGCTAGTATAGACCATACTGTTTGCAATTGGATGGAAATTTGGTTCAAAAGTATTGGTCCAACTACTTGTTGAAGTTGCTCCGCTGTTGCCATAGTATAAATATATTGTAGTGCCACTTGTTGGAATAGATGGGACATTCACCATAAAATCTGCTATATGCGTTGTGCTATTATACGCATCCAAGTAGTAGTTAAGCGGAGTGACACCATCACTGTCAGTGAACCGGATATCAGATCCATCGCTATTTGCTTTAGTAAAATCAAAATTCGAGACCGATAAATCTACTTCAACTTGAAAACTGGAAAGGCTGTCGACGTTCGCATTAGTAATTGTTACTGGTTGTCTATATTGCCAACCTGTATTGTACCACGCTGTAGCAGAAGCTTTATTTATTCCAAAACCAAAAAACAAAAGACCAACGCAAAATAAAACTACGCAGGTTTTAATTAAACATAAGTTAAATTTTTGACGATAATTGCTTGTCCAGATCGAAGTCAAAGGATTTATTTTATCTCTCATATCCAATCATTATATCAATTAAGAAAGTTAAGTCTACTTAAAGAAGTAGACCGCCAAAATCAAAATGATTTTGGCGGTCTTTAATAGCTTCCTCTAACACCACAGGCATATTCAAAGCCCGGATATTTGTAAGCAATTGCCTTGAGTAAGGCTCCCCTGACGGAATAAACAATATCAGAACCAATTTTTGTACCGATACCAGCAAACCTGTTCTTCCGTAAATCCTTTGGACAAAGTAGAGCTACACAATCAGTTGGTGTACCTACACAGGTTGGCATACCCACATAATTACTCCAGCTACTGACAATTTCTGCAATAGCCAACTTGGCAATACCATACCCCTCCACCATAGCGGAAGAAGATAAACAATCGTCAAGGACAATAATACAATTAATTGTTCCAGGTGAATAAATGACGATATCGTTAATACTTTCATCCCAGACCGTTTCTGGCGCAAGAGAGCAGGCATTACCGAGCCCAGCCGTTACGATACATTTAGAATCGTCAGAGATGCCGATGTATTTTTGAGGTACAGAAGTCATCAATACCACCGATTGGTCTGCTGAATAACCATTAGTAATGAGTATATTTCTAGAATAACTAGGCATCGAACGCACTGGAATATTGATATTTTGTGGAATTGTCACATTAGCAACACATAGAATATCTCTTCTCATTCCACCACCCCAAATTGCAGAGCTTATACATTTCATGGGACGGGAAAAAGCAATCAAGGTTTTGTCTTCATCTTTTTTTATTTTCATTAGGAAAAGTAGGTTGTGATTTTGAATTGGTTGTTTATTGTGAAAGAACGTGGTCAACTTCTACCACGCTCTATTTGAGAGGGTGGCTTTTCGCGAGCCATTTAAAAGAGTAAGGTTCGGACTTTACCGTTGCGCGACAGCGAGGGAATTACACCCTTCTTCACTATAATCTATGGGTTCCAAGACCCCAAGACGTTTCTCTTTACTTCTGATTCGAATACTATCAATTAACAGCAAATATTGCAAACAAGCCTTGCATTCGATATAGTTTAAGCATGATTTCAAACACTATCACAATCCTATTAATAGCCTTTTTGCTTGATATTCTATTTGCCGACCCTTTTTGGCTATATCACCCAGTTCAACTTATAGGACTTTTTTCTATTATCGCAGAAAAACAAATCAGAAGAATTAAATGGATATCATTATACTTATTAGGTATATTGCATTGGGTGGTAATTGTCACAATTTTTGTAGGCCTCTTTTTAGTAATTAAATATGTCTTAGAAGAAATTAGTCTCAGTCTATTGTATTTATTCTACATATATATCACCTACTCACTCCTAGCTCTGGGATCACTTACAAGAGAAGCTAGGGTTATTTATAATTTTTTAAATACTGGAGATTTAAAAAGTGCAAGAACTAGAGTTCAGGGGATTGTCAGCAGAGACATGAGTGAAGCTGATGAACAGCAAATCATAAGAGCGGTGATTGAAACAACAACAGAAAATTTATCCGACGGAATTATCGCTCCATTATTTTTCTATGGGCTAGGAGGACCGATATTGATGCTAGTATATAAAATAACAAATACATTGGACTCAATGGTTGGGTATAAGAATAATAGATATTTAAAATATGGTTGGTTTTCTGCAAAAACTGATGACTTATTAAATATTATTCCAGCCAGACTTACCGGACTCATAATAATATTAACCGCCTATATTAAATTAGATTATCCATATAGTGCTTGGCAGTCATGGCGAAGAGACGCTCAAAAAGGACCCTCTCCAAATGGTGGAATTCCTATAGTTACATACGCTGGAGCAAGAAATATAAGGCTTGGCGGTCCATGTCTTGATAAAGACGGCAAGGTCATAGAGATACCCTTTGTGGGAGGTAAAAATAGCTTTAATAGGGAAGAAATTAAAACAGCAATAACCTACACTTACCTTGCCTCAATGTTTACTCTAATTCTAGTTGTAGCCTATATATCAAATATATAATTTATATACTTATATAATTTGTGCGTGTGGCAGGACTCGAACCTGCGGCCTCGTCATTATCAGTGACGTGCTCTAACCAGCTGAGCTACACACGCATCTTTACAAACATTGGTACATTGGGATCCAGAAGCCCCTCAAACACCCCTTCTTGACTTGTTTGTGGTTTATAATGTAGCAAATTATCCCATTAAAAACAAGTCCAAATCGAATTGCAAAAATCTGCACAGACCACACCCACTGCGGGCAAAGCGGGATTTTGGAGCAAATAAAAAAACCCCACCAAGTAGAGCATTTTTATCATATTTAAATATGTGCTTTGGCGACTAAATGACAACCTCAACCGTCCTTATTATTGTTCTGTTTGGCCTGGCCTTGTTCCCAGGAGGCAGTATATTTAGGTTATACCTTCCGTATGCATACATGAGGCATACTCTCTTGAGCTTAATTGCTTAAGTTCGATCAACCGTATTCAGCAAACATGTGAAATTCACATGCGCATTTTTCAAATTGAATTGTTCCACGACCAGCTTCCGCTAGCCGTGCCTTGTTACGACTTACTCCCTGTCGATGAACTTACCGTAGGCCCGCGCTAGGCGAGACTTCGGGTACTCCCATCTCCCTTGAGTTGACGGGCGAATATTTTTGAAAAACTTCAAATTGATGTTCCCACGCAGCGAGCGGATTTCCCGCACTGCGCGAGCTCAATGCATTTTTTGCTTCGTTAAATACATTTCATGAAGACCTTGAGTAGTTAAATATTTTCAATTTAACTAGTATTTCCCTATCATCTTAATTTCTTATTTAACATCATATACATTGAGAGAGCCCTTCCCTAGATAAATACACTAGGTACTATGACTCAGCTGACTTCTGACGCTGCGTAAGTTTTATTATACACTATGTTGTTACATTGTGTAACAACGTCAGATCTCCACAGGTAAGTTATATTCCTTTTCCATACATTACTGAACGATTTTATATTTCAGACCTTCGTCACGCTCACCGCCCATCCGTGACTCGGACATCGTATAGTCATTTAGACTATTAATCTGCACTGTATTTTGTTTCCAGATCCTCCTCCTTAAACCTCGCGGTCTACGGATATCTTTCAACTACGCTCTAAGAGACGATCTTAGAGGAATCGATTTTAACGATTTAGCAATATAACCAGCTGCGCGCTTTTATTGTGAGTACAAGACTTGAGAACGTATTCACCGCGGTATGTCTGACCCGCGATTACTAGTAATTCCAACTTCATGAAGTCGAGTTGCAGACTTCAATCCGAACTGGCGCCACTTTTATAACGATTTGCTCCACCTCGCGGTATTGCGTCGTGTTGTAGTGGCGATTGTATTATGTGTGTAGCCCAGGGCATCAAAGGGCCATGCTGATCTGGCGTCATCCTCACCTTCCTCCCCCGAGAGGGGGCAGTCTCGTGTGACACTTGTAACACACGACGAGGGTTGCGCTCGTTACCCCACTGAAGGGAACAGTTCAAACCACGAGCTGACGACGACCATGCAGCACCTGTCTAATTGTCTTGCGAGGGCTTCCGTTTCTGGAAGCTTTCAATTAAATTTCCAGCCCTGGTGAGGTTCTTCGTTTGACATCGAATTAAACCACATAATCCACTACTTGTGCAAGTCCCCGTCTATTCCTTTGAGTTTTAACCTTGCGGTCGTACTACCCAGGTGGTTCATTTAACGCGTTAGCTACGCCTCTCAGAGGGTCGATACTCCGAAAAGCAAATGAACATCGTTTAGGGCGTGGACTACTGGGGTATCTAATCCCATTCGCTACCCACGCTTTCGTTCCTCAGTGTCAGGAATGTGCCAGTCTGCTGCCTTCGCTTTTGGTGTTCCCCATGATATCAACGGATTTCACCCCTACACCATGAGTTCCACAGACCTCTCACATCCTCTAGTCTTACCGTTTCCTACGCATTTCTGGAGTTAAGCTCCAGGCTTTAACATAAGACTAATAAGACCACCTACGAACCCTTTACACCCAATAATTCCGGATAACGCTTGGGGCACTCGTATTACCGCTGCTGCTGGCACGAGTTTAGCAACCCCTTATTCTTGAGGTACTATCAATTACTTTCTCCCTCACAAAAGATCTTTACATCCCAAAGGACTTCATCGATCACGCGACGTCGCTCCGTCAGGCTTTCGCCCATTGCGGAAGATTCTCGACTGCAGCCACCCGTAGGTGTATGGACCGTGTCTCAGTTCCATCGGTGGGGGTCAGGCTCTCACCTCCCCTAGACGTCATAGCCTTGGTAGTCTTTTACACTACCAACTAGCTGATATCCCGCAGGCCGCTCCCTTAGCGAAAAACTTTACTCCGAAGAGACTATCATGTATTAGCTTATCTTTCGATAAGTTATTCATGACTAAGGGGTGCGTACCTACGTGTTACTACCTCGTTCGCCACTGGAAGAATCTTGATGTAATCGCAAAGCTTCCCGTTTGACTTGCATGCCTTATCCACGTCGCCAGCGTTCATCCTGAGCTAGGATCAAACTCTAAAATTAAACTCAAACAGAACAAAAAAAAGGACGTTTGTTGGTTGTCATTTAGTTGTCAAAGAAGTCTTCGGAAATTGCCTTAAAAAAAATTAGCTTGAAATATCAGACTAATGTTTTTTGGAGAATCTCCGGGACAGCCGTTAGATTTCTTGAAATCGTCGGTGGCGTGGTCGTAATTATAGTCATAAATCGCTCGGAGTCAAGTGTTTTTAGGTGGACTTTTTATGGTCTATTTTCAGAGGTGTTAAATTGCTGTTTAAAGGCTATAAATAAGGACATTATAAGCAAAAAAGACCCCCTTATCGGGAGGTCTTTTAAATTTAAATTTTGGGGATTTTCAAATTCCTTCAATTTTCAACAATTTTCACTTCAATTTTGGCCTAAATATACCTATTTATCAGAGTTCTTTGGAATATCTTGAAAATCTAACTGCCCTCCAGCATCTTCCTCTTTTTCTTCCACACAGGACTCATTTAACAACTTCTTATATAGATGGAAAATAGCTACATTTGATATTGCCAAAGCAACAACGATACACGCCAACACGATCAGCATGATTACAAAAATTGTGACTGAAGAGGATGACATAAATAATAAACTTGGGTTCTTGATGGCTGAGTAAACAAGCCCTGAACCAATCAAAAACAAGAAGGCCAAGATCCCATAAATCACATAGTAAGCCAACATCTCTAGTCTATTTCCAACCGTCATCTCTTTCGCCTTAGTGAACGCATCTGAAATACCAAACCCTTTATCCAGCACCAAAATCGGTGCAAAGCAGTAGGTTAATATCACATAAATTCCAGGGATAATGAAAAATATAAATCCTCCCAAGGTACACAATCCAAGTAGAATAGATACTACCAAGAAGTTAAAATAGTCCATTCTTGGATTGAATAGTTCAGAATACTTTGCACTTTTACCATCCACCAATTGTAGATTAATCCTAAATTTTCCGATTTTAAACATTGTATCTATTAGAAATTTAACGATATAGAACAAAGCAATTGGACCTATGTAATATATACTAAAATTCGACTTATCAATTGTGTTAACATGATAAAATTGATCGACTACCAACGCAAACAATACTGGAAAAATTGTTGCATAAACCAATATTAACCAATTCTTTTTGAAGATATCCTTGCTGATTTTAAAGGATTTTGTGACTGATATGTTATTCATCTATTTCAATAATTAAGTAATTAAACAATAAACACCAAACGGATGTTTGATGTTTATCATTATACCAATAAATTTGCTTAATACCTATCAAATCTATCGAGCTCTAATTTGACTACTTATTCTTCTGTGACTTCCAGAAAGTAACTAGAAGCGGTGAACCTAGGAAAATTGATGAGTATGTTCCAAGAACAATACCGATAATCAATATAAGTGAGAAGTTTCTAGTTGCATCAGCTCCAAAGAAGAATAATGCAATTAGGGCCAAAATCGTCGTAAGAGATGTGTTGATTGAACGAGCAAAGGTTTGGCTAATACTCTTTCCAACAGTCTTATCGAACGCCTCCTTGTGATGATCATCAAGCTTCAAGTTCTCTCTTGTTCTATCGAACACAACAATTGTATCGTGAACTGAGAAACCAAGAATAACCAAGATCGCGGTAACGAAGAGCGCATCTACTTCATATCCCCCATTTCTACCCAAGAATGCATATATTCCAGTTGGAACCAATACGTCGTGAGCCAAAGCGATAATCGCTGCGAAACCATATTTCCAAGAAGAAACTGGCTTTGAAACATGTCTAAAGGCAAATGTAATAAAGAGAACAATCGCTAATATAACAAGAATAATTGATGTAATGGATTTTGATTGAAGCTCGGCTCCAAGAATTGGTCCAACCGTGTCCATTCTTTTTATTGTTGCGCCTGTTGTAGTAGCGCCAGCCGTTGAAACGCCAATTGTAGACACCGAAGATGTTGCACTGACTGTTGATGTTCCAGCGACCGTAGAAACAGAAGTTAGATTTTTTGTGATAACATTTACAGTACTCGATGCCAAACTAGCGGTTCTGATGATGTATCCCTTATCCCCTGTTGGTCTTACAACAATCTCGCTCGTCACTCCAGAGCCTCTAACGATTGATGTTATATCATCGTGTGATGGACGAACCCCATTATATTCAACTTCTATGATTGAACCTCCCTTAAAATCAATTCCATAGTTTAATCCCCATCTTGTGATACTGAAGATTGAGAACAAAACCAACAGAGTTGATAGTGTGTAAAAAATTTTTCTGTATTTAACTACAAACATAATATTATTTTTAGTCTTTTAAACTTAGCTTTTTAGGCCATTACCGAATAAAAACTTTACAATTCCTCTGTAATGCTTAACGCCTAGCGCAAGAAGAAGTGTTCTTGAAACTGTAATAGCTGTGAACATTGAAACCAAAACTCCAATTAAGAACACCAGAGCAAAACCCTTGATCAATGCGGATGTTGCAAAGAAATAAAGAATTATCGCAGTGATAATACTTGAAAGGTTTGAGTCTCTAATAGATAGCCAAGCTCTAGCAAAACCTTCTCTAATTCCATCTTCAAGTGAGTGACCTTTTGCAAGCTCCTCTCTCATTCTTTCAAAAATAAGAATGTTACCATCCACTGCCATTCCAATAGAGAGAATAAGTCCAGCAAGACCTGCAGAAGTTAGAACAACTGGAATTAATTTAAATATAGCAAGCATGAAGATTGTGTACATTGTAAGAGATACAATTGCAACAAGACCAGGAAGCCTGTACCACAATAATAAGAAGATTGCGATAATCAGGAATCCCCACATACCAGCATCAACACTTGCCTTTAGGGCGTTCTCTCCGAGAGAAGCACCGATTGTTTGTGTTCCGATAAGATTAATTGGAACTGGTAACGCACCGTACCTTAGATCTCTTGCCAAAGTTCTCGCCTCATCAGGTGTGAAGTTTCCAGAAATTACAGCACTTCCGTCTTTGATTTGATCTCTAATTACAGGAGTAGAAATTGGTTGACCATCTAGGAAAATTGCCAACACCTTTCCAACGTTCTTTCCTGTGATATCTGCAAACTTTTCTTTTCCAGTATTATCAAATGTAATAGAAACAAGAGGCTGTCTTGTATTTGAATCAAATTGAACTGACGCAGTCTTTAGATATTGTCCAGTTAGACCGGTATCTGAATATAGTTTTGAATAATCAATACTTGAGGCCACCGTTGAGGTCGACTTGACTGCAGTTGAAGTTGAATTCAACAATGATATTAATGAACTTGTTGAATCAGAAATATTTGCGTTAACTGTAGTACTTGAAGCACCAACAAAAGCAGAAGCCTCTAATTTAGCCTGCTCCATCTTTGTGGCATTCAACACATCTTCAGAACTAGTTCCCTCTTTTTGAATCTTAAATTCAAGAACTGGAGTCTTTCCGATTGTATCAATTGCTTTTTGCAAATCTGTTACACCTGGAAGCTCTACAACCAATTTGCGAACTTCAGCTCCGTTAATCGTAGTTTTTTCTGTTTGAATAATTGGTTCAGAAACTCCGAAGGCGTTGATTCTTGATTCAATAACACCACGAAGACTCTCCATTGCCCCATCCAGGTCTTTGATTCCTCCAACAGAACCAGATTGTGAAAGGTCTGCTTGATAAACCAAGTGTGAACCACCGCTAAGATCTAGACCAAGTTTAAAAGGAAAATTAGAAATAAATCCTTGGCCCGGAACTTGTGAATAATAATCAAACGAAAGTACTGCAAAACCGAATATTAGCAGTAAAATCGCACTAATTCTGACTTTTTTCATATAGTAATGCAATTATACTCACTTAGAGCATTGTGACAAGGGGTACAATGTGGGGAAAATATTGTTTAAATGTTTTAAAAATTATACGCCAATTGCGAGGTTTCATTAATACCCCAAAAACTCATTGTTAATTCTATCCTTATGTGTAGCCCTAGAATACCTCCTCATAGACATCAACAGCCCCAGACCCACAAACTCAGTCACCAAGTGAGATCCACCGTAGCTCATGAAAGGCACTGGGATTCCAGTAACAGGCATTAGTCCAATATTCATACCGATATTAATTATCAAGTGAGAAACAAAGAAAATAGCCAGCCCCATTCCAAAAAGAATTTCAAAGTTAGTCTCCCCCTTAGAAGCACTATATAAAATTCTAGCAATAATAAGCGCGAATAGGCCGATTAGAATCACCACCCCAATAAACCCCCATTCTTCAGCAAAAGCGGCAAAGATAAAGTCCGTTTGGTATTCAGGCAAAAACTGTAGTCTTGACTGAGTACCATAACCAATCCCCCTACCAAACACCTGCCCTGAACCAATTGTAATCATCGCTTGATGTGCATTATATCCACTCCCCCGAATATCCGCTGATGGAGAAATAAAATTTATAATTCTTTTCTTTTGATAATCCTTAAAAGCAAACTGCCATGCACCTAAGAATATTACCGCGCCCATTATAAAAACAATCGCGAGGTGTTTTTTGGAAATACCAGAAAAGAGGACCATTCCAAACCAAATAAAGAATATTGTGATTGCCGAACCAAAGTCCGGAAGCACCGCAATAATCATAAAAATTATTCCCGCGTATATTCCAGAAACAATAATGTGACGGATATTAGCAATATCCATGTGCCGACGCGAAAAATATTTTGCCAATAATAATATTAAAATTAATTTAGATGGGTCAGATGGCTGAATAGAAAATAATCCAATGTTAATCCAGGATTTTGCACCGTTCGTAATCGAACCAAAAACAAAAAGGGACAATAGTGAAGAAATTGAAAAGCAATACAGAGTAACAATTACAGGTGTTCTTTTTAAAAATCTAAAGTCTACCCTACTGGCTACATACATCGCTACAAATGCAATACAAATCCACATCAGTTGTCTACTAAAGAAGCTCCCACTTCCAACAAATGACTTCATGGTTATAAGTCCCGCCCCCATTATAGGCAAAAGAGCCCCGATAATATAGAAATCTGGATACCACTTTTTTTTAGTTTTAGATGACTCTTCTATTGCAATCATTTTGTTTTAGCAATTCAGTAATTACACTTCAATACCCCTTATATCCTTGGTATTAGCTCTATTTTAGAATACTTAAATTCATCCAAGTGAGGCCAGGTGAATACAACCACGGCATTACCTTTTGGTTTTAATTCATCGACAAGCGTTCTTGAGACAACCATAGCATTACCTTCAACATCATAAACAATAGCGACAACATAGAAGTTTTGGAATGTGTCGACAGTTTTGTTTGTTATTGATGAAGTTAGAGTTGGAGTACCGGCAACTAGAACAATTTGATCAGATGAAACACTGAATTTTTGTTTTTCTTCCACGTTTTTTATCCAAGTAACCTTTGATGTTATTTCAAAAGTTACTTTTCCAATTGTTCTTTGATTAGCATCAAAAGCCTGTTCGAAAACAACAAAGTTCTTGTTATATGGTGCACTCATCGTTCTCTCTCGTGTTCCAATCAAAACATTTTTATCATCGTAAACACTCAAAACATAGTTAAATGGTTCTGAAACATAATTAATATTTGGATTCTGCAAATATGCAACTAAATTATATTTACCATTTGCAATTGGAAATGCACGTGACCACAAAATAATTGGGTCTTCCACAACATCCGCCGCGCACGCACGTGAACACACTCCCCCACAATCGATTCCAGTTTCATTTTGATTTTGCTTCTTATCAAAACAGGTTGGGGTTTTGTTGAAGAAATAAAAATATACAGGTAAACCAATTATGATTGCCAGAATTAAAATTAGAACAAAACCGTAGGTGAGTTGTTTTTGAGTAGACCATTCCATGTTGTATATGATAGCAGATTAAGTGGCAAAGATAAATACAATGCATTCTAAGAGGACACCTCATTAATTACCAACATCTATGCATAATTAAAAAACCTCATCGTAATAAACTTTGAGGTCTTTAAATTATAATTATTGGTCCGTATCTAAATTAACCGCTATGTTCTGGCGACGAGCTACTTTCCCCAACAAGTGAGTATCATCGCCTCTGGAGGTCTTAACTTCTGAGTTCGGAATGAGATCAGGTGTGGCCCCTCCGACGAGTCACCAGAACGCAATGGTCAATTTATTTTTGTTTGAAAATTCTGAAGGGAAGGCTCCATAAAATTCACAAACATGTCTTTTCTCTTAATCAAGTAACAAACAAAAGTGATCGTAAATCTTCATATTTCCTAATAAGAATCGATTTATTAGTACACCTCAGCTTAACACATTACTATGCTTATACTTAGTGCCTATCAACGTGATAATCTCTCACGGATCTCAAACGATACCTTATCTTGAGGTTGGCTTCGCTCTTAGATGCTTTCAGAGCTTATCCATTCCCGATATAGCTACCCAGCGATGCCACTGGCGTGACAACTGGTACACCAGAGATCAGTCCACCCCGGTCCTCTCGTACTAGGGGCAGTTCCTCTCAAGTATCAACGCCTGCAGCAGATAGGAGACCAACCTGTCTTACGACGGTCTGAACCCAGCTCGCGTGACTTTTTAAATGGCGAACAGCCATACCCTTGGGAGCTTCTTCACCCCCAGGATAAGTCGAGCCGACATCGTATATTGTTCCATTATTACTAATGGTATGGACTATATCTTCATCTTTCTGTGTAATCACACAGTTAAGCGTTGGCGTGTAAGCGTTACGAATTTGTAACACTTGGGAATATTGTCAATACAATGTTTCCACAGTCTCTACGGGGTCATAACTAATTTGTATTTCATTGATTCAATAACATAAGGTTGTATCATCTTCATAAAATCAGAAACACTTTCTTTAAGAATTCTGATTCTGTGATACTTCTTATCTTTATTCAATCTAGCTTTTATCCCAATTTTTCTAAGTGCTACGAGCAATGTTTTTTGATCGTTAATACTGAATTGCTGAGAATTTAAATAGATATCAGAATCTCTACACCTACTACCGTCATCCATATACCATATAGATAATGAAATTGGGTCAAGTGTTATATTTCTTGGTATCAATTTTTTATGGTCTTTATAAAACTCATTATAAAAATCTGTAAGATCTTTATGTTGTTTTGTAAAAAACCTATAAGCCACACGTCCATCATTACCATTCCTCTCTACAGGACCTGACACACAAAGTCTTTCAAGGACTTTGTATTTGTAGTCAACATACTCTTTTGCTTTGATAGAATGATTAATTTCTAAAAAGGCATTATTTCTGCCGGGTATTATTCTCAAATACCCGTCTCCTAAGATGGAACCGATAATAACCGAACGTTCAAATTTAGTTAGACTTCCCACGGTATTGTCCATATTTATAAATTGTAACACAATATTTATATATTGTAAAACAGAAATATGGAGTTCACCGTTATAAGCCAAGATTTTCTCAAATGATTTAATTTTTTGGTTGGTACATTTGAGTAGGCTGTACAATTTCTTGTACCGCACCCCGATTTAAGTTAAGGTGCCGAACTGTGCCGTCGCTATGGACGCTTAGGCACAACCAGCCTGTTATCCCCAGAGTAGCTTTTGTCAGATAATCTTTGGCCGCATCTAATGCGAGCCCTCGGTTCACTATGCTCCGCTTTCGCGTCTGTTTGGCACTTACGCCTCACAGTCAAGCCAGCTTATGCCATTGCACTATCGGCACGGTTTCCATTCGCGCCTAGCTGACCTTAATAGACTCCTCCGTTACTTTTTAGGAGGATAGCGCCCCACTAAAACTGCCCACCAGATACTGTCTCTCGACGTTTTTTCCGTCGAGGTTAGAATGTATATTTTTAAAGAATGGTATTTCACTGACGAGTCCACCCTAACCGAAATCAGGATCTCAACCTCTCCCATCTATTCTACGCAGTAAAAACATACAATCAATATCAAGTTGCAGTGAAGCTTCTGGGGTCTTTTCGTCTAGCTGCAGGTAGGAGGCATCTTCACCTCCATTGCATTTTCACCGGGCGGGTCTTCGAGACAGTTCCCCAGTCATTACACCATTCGTGCGCGTCAGAACTTACCTGACAAGGAATTTCGCTAATTTATGTTAACTTTATATCGCTATAAAGATCGAACTCTATCTTTTAAATATTTCTATTTAATCTGACGTTTGGTTTCTGAGGATTCTAAAAATTACTTTTTAGTCTTTCCTGCTGATCGTCTGCACGAGATACATTATCACTACTTTTCACTATTAATGAAAAATGAGTAGTACTCGATACACCAGATTTACCAGCATATAGTCAGTCTGAACGCTTCATTTTATTGAAGCAGGCAGCGTTAATTTTCCTTTTACACTATTTGGTTCTTCATTATTTATCAACACATCTATGAACAGTCCTAGTTCTTCAGTATTCATTAAAATAATAAATACTGAACCTTAGGACCGTTATAGTTACGGCCGACATTCACCAGGGCTTACATCAATCAGCAATATCTTGCGATATTACCCCCAACGTTTAACCTTCTGGCATCGGTCAGGTGTCACCCCCTATACATACTCTTACGAGTTCGCAGGGAGCTGTGTTTTTGATAAACAGTTGCCAGGGAAACTTTTGTTGCAACCCTCTTCTTAGGGAGGGCGAGCCTTATTCCGAAGTTACGGCTGCTTTTTTGCCGAGTTCCTTGAAGACCTCTCACCCGTTCGCCTTGGTCTACTCGACCTGAACACCTGTGTCGGTTTTCGGTACGGTTTCCGTATACATAAGTTTAGAAAATTTTCTTGGAAGCGTGCTTTAAACAATTATTTAGAGGCGAACCCCTAACATCTCCACTCTATTTGATATTGGTATTAAAACCAGCTCTCCGGACTTACCTAGAGAACTACCTTAAAGCATGGACGCAAATCCGATAATGCGCTGTTCATACTACACTCCGTCATTTCATCACTGTATACAGAAGTCATGGAATATTAACCATGTGTCCGTCGGGTTCGGTTCTCACCATCCCCTTAGGCCCGACTAACCCTTCGATGACAATCATTGCGAAGGAAACCTTGTTCTTTCGGCGTCGGAGTTTTTCACTCCGATTGTGGTTACTTGTGCCAACATTCTTACTTCTTGACGCTCCAGGGTGAGTCACCTCTTCCCCTTCATTGCAGACAAGAACACTCTCCTACCGCGCCTTACCGCCGTAGCAGTAAGACACCCCAAGTTTCGGTACTATACTTTAGCCCCGCGAATCTGCGGCGCAGAATCTCTCGATGAGTGAGCTATTACGCTATCTTTCAAGGATTGCTGCTTCTAAGCAAACCTCCTCATTGTCTCAGAAATTCCACCACCTTAAGTGCACTTAGTATAGATTTAGGGACCTTAAATATGGATCTAGGGCTGTTTCCCTTTTGTCCTGTGGAGCTTAGCCCCCACGGACTAACTGCCGTGCTTTAGCTCTTGGTATTCGGAGTTTGATAGGACTCGCGAGATTTCTCCCTGTCGAGTCCTTCCAGTGCTCTACCCCCAAGAGGAACACACGACGCTAACCCAAAAGCTATTTCGGAGAGAACCAGCTATTACCAAGCTCGATTAGCTTTTCACTTCTACCCCCAGTTCATCTCAATGAGTTGAACGACATACGAGTTCGGCCCTCCCTTTACCTTTCGGCAAAGTTCAGCCTGACCAGGGGTAGCTCGCATTGGCTTCGGGTCTAATGTGTAATACGGACGCACTATTAATACTCGGTTTCCCTATGGCTCCATCCTCGCGGATTTAGCCGAGCAATACACATTAACTCGTTGGCTCATTCTTCAATAGGCACGCCATGACGGATCGTATAAATACGTCCGCTCTGACTCCTTGTAGGCATATGGTTTCAGGTCTATTTCACTGTCCTTATCGGACTGCTTTTCACCTTTCCCTCACGGTACTTGTTCACTATCGATCACAACATATATTTAGCCTTAGCAGTTAGTTCTGCTGGATTCCCCCGAGCCACTCGTGTCTCGGGGTACTCAAGAGTGATAATCAAGAGATTTTTCATTTTCACATACGGGACTGTCACCCTCTTCGGTCGTGCTTCCCAACACGTTCTGTTAACGAAAAATTTTGTAACTCTTTGGATATAAATACCCTATTATCATCTTACAACCCCAAGCTGCTCCATAGGAGACAACATAATGATGATTCAATAATAAATTACTAAACCGATAAAATGTCATCCCCAATGGAGAAGCTTGGTTTGGGCTCTTTCCTTTTCGCTCGCCGCTATTCAGGAAATTGTGTACTTACGTACTTGTTTTCTTTTCCTCCAGTTACTAGAATGTTTTACTTCACTGGGTGCGCATCTTACTTAAAAATAAGATAAGAGATCAAGTCTCTTGGGTTTCCCCATTCGGAAATCTCCGGATCAAAGGTTGCTAGGCACCTCCCCGAAGCGTATCGCCGCCATGCTGCGTCCTTCATCGCTATGTTGTGTCAAGGCATCCACCATACGCCCTTATATTTCCCATTAGGAAATAAAAAGACCACAATCACTTTTGTTTGTTACCTGTTTGCTACGCACACCCCTTGAGAGTAAGTGTACGTAACTTCTTCAAGCGATAATATATTCCGTCAAGATTATATTACCTTCATGAAGCTCTGTCTCCAGTATTGAAAAGACCAAACAGAATACGTATCACACAACCCTAGCCACTTGGCATCAGATTATGTGAATGTTATCCACTAAAACTGGGACAGAATTTAATTTTCAAATATCAGGACTGCTGTGTTCGTCTTCTCTTGGACTTGAGCATTTTTTCAAAAGAAAAGCCGCTCTCGTTTCAAGAGAGCGGTCTTTCTTAATAAGCCTATTTAGTAGACGTTATTAGGAATTGCGCTCTTAAGACGATTAACATATTCAGGTGTTCGTAATTATACTCATGGAAGGTTTGTTGTCAACCATGGTCATTTTGGGTGAGGCATTGATTATACGGCTTTGTAGAGCGCTTTTTCGAGGGTCATTTTTTTTATTTTTTAAAAGGAACATCAGACCTCATTTTTAAGACAATTGGCAAGCAAAAAAGCCACCTATTTAGTGGCCCTTTAGCTTATTGAATCAAAATGGACCGGCGACCAGACCAAAATCGGCGTACGATCAAACCAAAAACGCATTGAATTCAAACTCAGACCGCAACCGAGCGAATCTATCTGGTCCTAGAAATCCTATCCCATGCAACACCAATTGCTCTTGACGCTTGGTCCCTCCCCCCAAGCCCAAAGGCCAAACCAAAAGTCAAAGATAAGGCTGAAACTATACCTATAAACAATATTTGAATCAACTCTGGAGCAATATTTAATTGAACCAAAACAGCCAATATTGCAAATACTATAATTGCCCACTTTGCCAAAGTACCAAGCATTTTTGATGATCGAAGGTGTGCAGATGATGAAACTGCCACCACAAACCTCTCTATAACCTCGCTTAGTATAATGGAAACTAGCAATATCAATACTGCAATTATTACCTTAGGGAAATAACCGACGAGTACAGTTTGAATAAACTCTGCCACAGCGTCTAATCCTAAGACGTGAAGCGACATCATGAAGAACATGGCTATAATGAACCATTTTACCAAGCCATCAACAAAGCCAGCGCTATTTAGCTTAACATTTCCTTTGTTTAGAATTTTTTCTATGCCAACCTTTCTAAATAGACTGTCTAATTTTAGAGTTCCAATAATCTTCCCAACAATTTTTCCTATAAAAATCGCCACTGCCCATCCTATAGAGAAAATAATGATAGCAATAACGACGTTTAGAAAAACATAAACGGCGTTGGAGGCTGTGTTAATCCACACGTCCCTCATTGCATCACTCCAAGTTTGTATTTGAATCATAATATGAAG
>CAINHC010000006.1 GCA_903848795.1 uncultured bacterium
CAATCTGAGTGTAACCCTTTCTTTTGAGCAAATGAATTTCGTCACGATCGACCTTCGTTAATCGCTTCTGTTTCTTTTTTTCATATAAAAATTATAGCAGAAAATCAGAGAAAAATATTAAAACTTAAGTTCGAGTTGCATTTAAGTTAGTAATAATCATTTATTATGAAAAACAAAAAAATAATTATCGGAGTATTGGTTTTGATACTGATTATCGTGGGAGCTGTCTCTTACGGCAATAGTAACAAGTCTGTAGGTAATAATAAAATAAAGGTTGGAGTAGTTCTGCCGCTTTCAGGACAATATGCTGTATTTGGCGATAGTGTTAAAAACTCCATGGAAATGAGTCTTAAAGACTTGCCAAACAAAGAAAACGTAGAACTTGTTTTTGAAGATGATCAATTTGACGCAAAGAAGGCTTTGTCTGCCTATAATAAGTTACAATCTATAGACAATGTCGACATCGTGGTGGCGCTATCCAGTCCTTCGTTGGAGGCAATAAAACCTGTCATTAATAAAACGGACGAATTGATGCTTACAGTTGGAAATGAATCATCTGTCGAAAAGGATAATGTCTTCGAGATAATCCCTTGGGCAGCGGGTTTGTTTAAGGATTTAGGAAAGGAAGTTACTGGAAAATACAAAAAAGTTGCGATTGTTTATGCAGCTGATTCACAAGTGTATATCGTAGATAAGAACTTCTTGGTTGAAGGAATGGATGGCAAGCAGGATTATATCGAAGTACCGATAGCATCAAATTCAGACGTTAGAACAGAAGTTTCTAAAATGCTTGAAGAAGGAGTTGATTCATTTACCCTGCTGATTGCTCCAGATCAGGGTGTAAAATTCTTAAACGAAGTCACGAATCAATCTAAGGGTAAAAGACCTCAAATAATCTGTGATGGTAACATTGAGCTTACAATCGGAGAATATTTGAAGAAGGGAGTAAGCGCAGATAAATTTGAAGGATGTCTATCAACCATGATTGCCGATAACACAAATAAGGATTATCTACAAAGATACAAGCAAGCTTACAATTCAGAACCAAACTTCCTTGGAGTTTATGGATATGATGCTGTGCAAGTTATCGGAAAAGTTCTTGCAAGTAAAGACAAGAAGGATTGGAAGTCAACACTTGAAAAGGATGGACTATCAATTGATGGAATGTCTGGAAAGATTACCTTCGATAAGACAGGATCTAGAACACTGATAAGTGAACTACATATCTTTAAGGATGGAAAGTTTGTGAAGTTCGATAAGTAGTTTGAAACCATGGGTACAGTACTTGGAACATTGCCTAAAAATTTAAAAAGTGAAACCGGCTACCTTATGGAGGGGGTGCCGGTTTTGGGTTGGGTGATGATTGGTGACTGCTTACTTTGCCCCAGCTTCTTCTTCGATGATTTTCCAAAAAAGCTGAAGCTGATCATTGAGTACACTAGCGGGTGGTATGGTGTCCAGGAGGATTTTGGTGGGGGCGAATGATCTATTTTGCGCCTCTTTTGCAATAAGCCAACATAAATTTGGGTTAACCATAGCTTCTTCGGGTTGCAATTTCCCGAGTGTGCTGATTAACATCATAAATGCTTCCTCCGCTTGTCTTGCCTGAACTATTTCGGGGTTAACTGTGCCTTGGTCATCAACCTGCGTCTGTTCTTCGGGCAAGTCGGTGGCCAAAGCTAGGATGGCTCTGAACTTCTCCTCATCGCACATGCTCTTAGCGTTAAGAATGCCTATCAATTTGTTCTTCATGGTTGTATTTTCTGGGGTTCGGTTTGTACTGGTCAGGATAAATATAACATTAAACTAAAAGATGTAAATAACAAAAACCTCGGATGCCCGAGGGTTCTGTGTATGCACATATTTGTCTAAAATTACATCACGTTATTTGACGTTTGCACGGGGTCAGACCCCAAAAGGCAATCTCTCGACAACTTTCATCTCACCGCCTTCAATCTTCTTGATTGTCAGGTTTGGAATCACCACTCCTTTATTATCAAACTTAAGATGTCCGCTCGCTCCTATTTCATCTGTCTTTTTAAGACTTGAAATCCAGGCGCTTTTATCTTTGTTGTAATTCTCCATGTATACCATGAAGGCATCGTATCCGAAGTCTGATGTGAATCCAGGGTCTTTTCCAATCACCGCCTTGTATTCATCGATAAACTTTTGATTTGCTTGTGCTTCAGGAACAATTGTTATCGCTCCGTTTAGCTTATTCAAATCACCAAGTTGATCTTTGTAATATTGAATACCTGTGTTGATTTGAATGTCGTAAATCAATTGAGTATTTTTGGGTACAAGTGGCAAAAGCTCCTTTGTAAGTATTGCACCATTCTCAGGTGTCATGAAGAAGACGATTGCTGTTGGTTTCAATCCCGCAATTTTTGTTGCATCAGTTTTAAGCGAACCTTTTTCTGATGAAGCAATGAATTCCGTTGTCTCACCCTTGAAGTTTGCTCTGAATTCTTTCGAGAAAGATTCCTGTGCAGCATCCTTTGAGTGCACAACTACAATGTTACTTTTATCGAAGTTTACACCTTGAAGATAGTTTGCATATTTATTCCAAACACCATCGTTTCCGAGTGTGATTTGAAAAACATTGTCATCGGTTACATTATTTGCTTGAAAGAATCCCATCATGATTGGGTAGGGAAGAGTTTGGCTAGGAGTGTAAATTGCATCCATTGTACTTGTGAATGTATTTATCATTCCATCTACCTTATCCACCTCACTTAGCTTTTTGAATGCACTAAGTCCTTTGGTCGCCTCTCCACCATCATTCTCAATTACGAGTTCCACTGTGTTTCCAGTTTTCTTCTCATAAGTAACTTTGGCGGTTTTGATACCATTGACGAAGTTTTCACCAACAGCACCGAAGTCCCCAGATAGGGGAGCGATAACCCCAATCTTTAGAGTCTTTGGATTATATGCAGTACTTCTGTTGTTAATACCTATCACCGCGATAATCACAATTACTATGATTGTCAGTATTCCTATAATTTTTTTATTCATAATTTTATTTTTGTTCCGCTTTTAATATCGCGGTTTGGTTAATTAGTAATGGGTTAATTATAGGGGATTGATTTGACATGGTCTATAAAACTGTGTCATTAAGATTATTTACTAATAATACGGCCTTACAGGGCTATATTTCATCATATACAATTGACTAAAAATTAGTTATTTGCTATATTTAATACATGAATTGGCATAGCAAAACATTCAAAATACTTGGATTAACCAAGACTGAAATTGAGGTGCTTAAAGCCTTAGACCTAGCAAAAAGCCCACAAGACATCAAAAGACTCACGGGATTATCTCGTACGGGTATTTTATATGTGCTGGAGAAGTTAATGGATAAGGGTCTGGTTGAACATGTGAAGGTTGGCAAAAGGTCGGTTTATATTGCGATTGGTAAAAAAGAATTGTCGTCCAAGTTTAAAGATGTGTTTGATGAGATAAATATCGAATCAAAAAGCACTGGCGAATTACGTGGTGCCAGAGTTAAGACTTCTAAAGAAAATGAGTTTATTATTCACGTTGGCGCCAAAGAAATTGTCCCAGCATATCAGCGAATTGCATCGGTAAATAAAAATGAGCGTATTAAAGCGATTCAGCATCACAAGTCGTGGATGGAACTTCAGGATAAGGTTAGCAAAGATCAACTGGTTGATTTCAATAGGTCCATTGTTAAGAATCATTTGATATTGGATGGAATGCTCAATGAATCTGCCTATGACTCATATTTGCTAGAAATAAAGAAAGACCCAAGAAAAAATAAAGAAACGGTGGAGAGTTTGAGTGGAAGAATGGCGGACTATACGGTTTTTCCTAATAATTTCTTTAATCATAATTGTGAAGTCTGGTTATTCAAAAGCACTGCACTCTTGATTAATTGGCATGAGGAAGTGGCAATCGAAATTACAAACAAGAGCATGGCGTTATTTCTTTCCGACATGTTTGAGTTTGTGAAGGCTGGGGGCAGGAAGATTGATCACAATAAGGCGATACGAGGGGTGATGGAGAGGGTTTAGGTTTTGACTGCACGACATATCGCATTCAAAATCTAAATTTGTAATAATTATGACGAATATTCGTTTTATATATTATGAATAAGAAAAAAATTATCAAAGTTAGACCAGTATACACACTTGAGGAAATGGTAAAAAAGATGAAGAAGTCTAAATCAAAACAACACTCAGAGATTGATTGGGGGCCAGATGTTGGTGAAGAGATTGTGGAATGGGATGATAAAGAGGCCCTTGAAAACAACCTTAAGGCCCACAAAAGCCATAAAAAGAAGGCAAATTAGGTATTGTGTCAATGCCTGCAGAACCGATTTGCATAGATAATCGTTCATGATTATAATTGTAGTATTATGAATAAACTTAAAAATTGGGGGCCAAAAGAGAAGGATGGTGTTAAGAAAAATCATGGTGATGTAACGAGTAAAATAAAGCTATTTCAATTTAAAATAACCTTAGATCATGCTTCTCCAAAAATTTGGCGTAGAATATTAGTACCGTCAGATTATAATTTTTTTGAATTGCATTCAGCAATTCAAGGGGCAATGTCTGGTTGGATTGACTACCATCTTCACTCTTTTTATATCGCTCAAAAGGGAACGACTAGGCCAATATCTATTAAATTTCCTGATCCAGAGGGAAGTATTTTTGAAGATGATGGTGATTATTTAGATGAACGAAAAGAAAAAATTGCTGATTATTTTGGTGTTAAAATAAAACAATGTAAATATTGTTATGATTTTGGTGATAGTTGGGATCACACTATCTTATTTGAACGTGAAATTGATGGAGATTCAAAAGAGGATTATCCAAAATGTATTGTTGGAGAGAACGCTTGTCCTCCAGAAGATTGTGGAGGAGTGTGGGGTTATGAAGATTTGAAAAAGATATTGAAAAAACCAAAACATCCAGAATATGAAGATAGACTTGATTGGCTTATGATGGATGAGGATGATAAATTTGATCCAACTCATTTTGATATTAATGAGGTTTGTTTTGAAGACCCAAAGGAAAAACTTAAAGATTTTGAGAAACAGTTTGGCATCAAGTCCATTGTCAGCCGTAGTAGTAAGGGTGGGGGCAAAAAGAAGAAAAACAAAAAGCTAGAAGGTGATTCTGAGTTTGATGATGCTGATGATAATTTTGAAATCAGGCAGGAGGAAGGGATAATTTCACCTTATAATGATAAACCTCATAAAAAAGACAAAAAAGACATATCAGCAGAAATTAAAAGATTGGCTGCAAAAAAAATAGACAAGGGTGGTGTCTGGGAAATATCTCAGAGTTCTAGTAAAATGTCTAATATGTTGTTTGGTGCTGGTGGTATAAAATATGTTATGAATTTAATTGTACATAGAGATTCCTATTTTGTTTTTCACATGGCGATATCAGCTTCAGGAGATGTAGAGGAATTTAAAAAAATATTTCTACAGGCAATTGAGAAAAATCAAGCTATACCAGAAATACTTCTCACGGATGATTTGAAGATTGTAGAACAACTGAAGGAAATCGCTGATGCTTTTGGTTTTGAGATCAAAAAGGAAAAGCTTAAGGCTGTACCCGCGGTTCTCCGTGATATGAACAAGATGTTCTAATAAAATTGAAAATTCCTTTTTGAAATGCAACTTATAACCAAAATAAGAGATTTATAGCCATTTTAGTCCCAAATCCATAATAAACTGCACTTTTCATAGACCTAAGTCTATAAAAACCACAACTTTTCCTTGACTTAAGTCTAGGTTTTGGTATAATATGGCTATTATGTATAAGCGAACCCTAGAGGATACAATCAAGAAAAATCTGTTTAATAACAAGATTATTATACTGTATGGTCCAAGACAGGTTGGTAAAACAACTTTAGTCAAGAAAATATTTGATGATTTTGATGGAGAAAAAGCATATATACAATGTGATATTCCGTCACAGAGAAAACAAATTGCAGAACCGGAGCCGTCAAAAATAATGGAGTATTTTAAGGGTAAAAAGTTGATAATAATTGATGAGGCACAGTTAGTTGAAAATATCGGTGTGGTGCTTAAAACTTTTTTCGATACATATCCAGAGGTGCAAATTATTGCCACTGGTTCATCTTCATTTGATTTAGCAAATAAGATTAGAGAACCTTTAACTGGTAGAGCATATGAGTATATGCTTTATCCGCTGTCAGTTGAAGAAATAATTGAAAATGAAAGCTATTCTGATTTTCTTTCAAAACAAGATATCTATATGAGTTATGGATTCTATCCTGGTCTAATAAATAAGAATAACGATGAAAAAGAACAATATTTATCAATGCTTCAAAATAATACTTTCTATAAAGACATTTTGACTCTTGAAAATATCAAAAAGCCAAAGGTGTTGGAGAACCTAATCCTTTTGCTTGCTCAAAATATTGGATCAGATTTAAATACAAATAATATTGCTAAAGATATACAGACTGATAACAAGACTGTGGATAGATATCTAAATATTTTAGAAAAGATGTTTGTTATTTATAGACTATATGGATATTCAAATAACTTAGCTAATGAGATAAGAAAAGGTTATAAGGTATATTTTACAGACATTGGAATTAGAAACAGTGTCTTGAATGATTACAATACAGTGGGCAATAGAATGGATACTGGTGGGCTATTTGAAAACTTTGTAATAAGTGAGAGAATAAAATATTTATCAAATAATGGAACTATTTGTAATAAGTTTTTCTGGAGAGACAAAAAACAAAATGAAGTGGATTATATTGAAGTTAGAAATGGTGATGTAAATGCATATGAGTTTAAATATGGCGATAGAAATAGTAAGTCTATAAACATATTTAAAGATACGTATCCGCAGGCGGATGCAAAGATAATTAGTAAAGATAATTATTTAGATATAGTTAAGTCTTAATCTTTGTACTATAATATAATCAATGTCCACATTAAAACTTCATAACTTCAATAAGCACTTCTATGGCGTCAAGGCAGTAAATGGTCTTAGCCTTGAATTCGAGTCTGGCAAGATAACGGGGCTGGTTGGCCCAAACGGGTCTGGTAAGTCAACACTCATTAATCTAATTACAGGTGTCATTCCAAAAGACTCCGGCACAATATTCATCGCTGATGGATTTAAGACGGATAAAATAAGGGCACAAGATATGTATGATTATAAAATAACTCGTACATTTCAAAACGTTAGGGTGTTTGAACAAATGAGCGTTCTTGATAATTTGATGGTTGTATTGACTCATAGAAACGCCCTCGGTGCGCTATTCGAAAGAAAGAAAAATTTATATGAAGATAGAACAATTGCGATTTTGGAAAAACTTGATATTTCCGAAAAGAAACATGAGCTTGCGGTGAATCTTTCATATGGGCAAAGAAAACTTTTAGAGATTGGTAGGGCGATAGCGATGGATTCTGATATTATTCTTTTCGATGAGCCTTACGCCGGATTATTTAAAGAAATGATAAAGAAAGTCTCAGAAATAATTAAAGAATTAAGAGAAGCGGGGAAAACTGTAATTCTAGTTGAGCATAATATGGAAATTATTAGAGACCTTTGCGATACGGTTGTTGTACTTGATGCTGGGGAGTTGCTGGCGCATGGTAAGCCGGAGACTGTCTTGAAGCAACGAGATGTGGTAGATGCGTATTTGGGGGAGTAGTTGTTTATTTTTTATCGCATCGAATTCGATGCGGTTAGAGCTAAAAGTACAATAACACAACATGGTACGGCCATCCTAAAGGGGTGCAAATGATCCCCTTTAAACTGGTCGAATTCGACCTGTTTAAAATGTGTATGATAATTAATTTTAATTGGATTTCTAATATTACGGAATTATGTAAGATTAGAAATATGTCTATACATAATGTATATAAAGCATGTTTCAAGATTAGTGCTTTTTGTATTTATCCCATATTTAAGTTAAAATATAAGTAACAAAACATCACATGAAAGAAAACGAAAATCTCTTAAGATTGGAAGATATACATGTCCACTACGGTGGAGTCAAAGCTTTGGACGGTGCAACGGTTTACCTAAACGATGGAGAGATCTTGGCTCTGATGGGTCCAAATGGTGCAGGTAAATCCACTATTCTAAAAGCCCTATTTGGTATCGCTCCAGTGACAAAGGGAGAGATTTATTATTATGGTGAAAGAATTTATCCAGTACCACATGAGATTGTTGAGCGTGGAATTTCTTTTGTACCACAAGGAAGACAAATCTTTAAATCTCTCACCGTCCTCGAGAACCTAGAAATGGGAGGCTTTTCCATAAACAGTAGAGCCGTTTTGAAATCAAATATTGAAGCAGTTCTCGATCTTTTCCCAGACCTTAGGAAAAAACTAAAAGTTCCTGCAAAGAACCTTTCAGGAGGACAACAACAAATGGTGGCAATTGCAAGAGGTTTGGTCACAACTCCAAAAGTTTTACTTCTTGATGAGCCGTCACTTGGTTTGTCACCAAAGGTGGTGAAGGAGGTTTTTGCAAAGATAAAAGAAATTAATCAAAAGCATGGCACATCCATTATGATTGTTGAGCATAATTTGCAATCGGTATTGGAAATTGTGGATCGGGCGTACCTTTTGGATAAGGGTCAGGTTGTGGCAAATGACACGCCACAGCATATTATTTCTTCAGGATTATTAGAAAAGGTATTTTTGGCACATAAATAAACTTTGGGGTCAGGCCCCGTGTGTGAGACAAAAAACATGTTATAATATCAATAAAATTAAACAACAAAAAATACTTTTTGAACGGGGCAGTCGCCACTACGATCGAGGATTGCCCGACCTTAAATAAAACAAAATGAACTCAATAATTCCACAACTCATCGTCAATAGTATAATCGCAGGGTCAATATACTCACTTGTTGCGCTTGGATTCAACTTAATCTTTGGTACCACAAAATTTTTCAATATCAATCATGGTGTGGTTTCAACCATAGCGGGATACACCGTTTTTTCTTTGGCAAAAAATCATGGAATGGATATTTGGTTGGCAATAATTATTGCGGTAATCTTCACTGGGTTTGTTGGATATTTATCTGAGAAATTTGTCTTCTTGAAAATGAGAGAAAAGCGAGCATCCGGAATGGTGATGCTTGTTGCCTCGCTCGGCCTATTTACCGCACTTCAAGCGATTATTGCAATTATCTTCACAAGTCAATTCCAAACAATCTCAACAAACTTTGGTGAGTCAAAAGTTTATAATATCTTTGGTGGAATTATAACTGAGACCCAGCTCATTATTTTGGCTGCTGCAATTTTGATAACCGCAGTGCTTGGTCTTTCGATGAAATATACTAAGTTTGGAAAGGCTGTGAAGGCGATTAGCGATGACGTGGAGGTTGCAAAGATTGTTGGAATTAACGCGAATAAAATTATCGCCAAGGTCTTTTTTATAGGATCGATGATCGCTGGTGTTGCTGGAATTGCGATTGGATTTGATACTGGAATTGAACCGACTATGGGAATGAATCTGTTGTTGAAAGGAGTTATAGCTTCAATTATTGGGGGTGTTGGAAACGTTTATGGTGGAGTTCTGGGAGCATTCTTCTTGGGGTTTGTTGAGAACTTTGGTATTTGGAAAATTTCTGGAGAATGGAAAGACGCCATTGCATTTGGCGTCTTAATCCTGTTTCTAATATTTAAGCCGGGAGGAATAATGGGGAAGAAGGGATAGTTAAAATTTTAACAAAAAATCCACATCGATTGATGTGGTTTTTTTGTGTTTCGTTTAGTTTAATTTATTATTTCTCAATAACCACCTCTTCCTTTGCAAATCTAACTTTCTTATAATTTGCAGATTCATCAGTTGAAGATCTGTATCCAATTGGACACATCAATACTGATTCAAGACCAAGTGCGGCAAGGTCTAGAATTTCATCCACCTTCTTACTATCGAAACCCTCCATTGGACACGCGTCTATCTTTTCAATTGCACATGCTGTAAGAAGTGTTCCAAGGGCGATGTAAGCTTGCTTTGCAGACCAGTTCTTTACTGCTTCAACTCCACCTTTCTCTGTTTTTGTTTTGATAGCACCCTTCATCATTTGGCTGTAGCCTTCAAGATTTGCAACATCAACTCCGCGGGTTGTTGAAACTAGGTTGATAAATTTATCAACATACGCCTCATCAACATCCTTTTTTATTGCAAGAATTAATAGATGTGAAGCATCAGTTGTTTGGGTTTGACCCCATGAAGCATCCTTGATTTGTGATCTTAGACCTTGGTCTTTTACCACAATAATTTTCCAAGGTTGTAGCCCATAAGAAGAAGCTGAAAGGCTTGTTGTGTCGATAAGGTTGTTAACCTGCTCGTCGCTAAGTTTCTTTTCTGTATCAAATGCTTTTGTGGCGTATCTCCAATTCATTGCGTCTAATATTTGTGTCATATTTTTATTGTGGCAATTGCTTACCTTTAATTTATTAATTAATAATGTTTAGATATTATATAGGTGATGTCTATAAAAAACAAAGGAAAAATAGTAAAAAAGTGGAACAAAGTGTGTTAGAATGTTTGCATGAGTAGAAAAACTTTAATTTATATATCTATGGTTGTTGGGACGACGCTTGGGGGTTATGTCCCGTTGCTTTGGGGTGACACATTTTTTTCCTTAACCTCTGTGATACTAACAGCTATCGGTGGATTCCTGGGAATTTATATTGGATTTAAGATTAGCCAGAATTTGTAAGGTTAGCAATCTACTTTATCCGATGACTCTATTGACTTATTATTGAATGTATATTACTGTTTTTGTATGTAAGTACATTCGTTGGTTAGTTGCCAACAAAACAACAAAAAATGACAGTGTTATGAATAATGGACTATTAGTAGGAAAAAAAGCATTAAAGCTTGCGTTGAAGGAATGTTTGGTGGCATGGTCTGAACAGGAAAAAATTGATTTCTATGGGGTACAGTCGGGTGTCTTCATTACAATTAATTTTTGTGAAAAGCTTAAAAAGCGAATTACAGATTCGATAGTGTGGGAAGATTCTCCTATAATTGATAATGAAATCAGGGGTTTGTTAAAATGTAAAATTACCAAGGAACCTAGGATCATTCTTGAGGAGATGCTAAGATCTGGCGCCAGAGAGATTACAGAAGAAATGATTGGTAAACTGATAAGTGAAGGAAAGCTTCACGCTAAGAAAGGTGTATTAGGGCCGGTTTTTTTAAAATCTAGTACTCACAACAAGGCATCTAACCTAAATTGCCTTTTGGTCCGGCTAAGGCTTCCTTATCGGATAAGTTCTATTCAGTCTCCTGATGGCCCATATCGATTATGTAGAGTTAAGTTAGTCAAAAAGACTCTATGTCGAAAAAGTAAAGTAAGTAATCTCGTAATTACAGGAACTATAAAGATTAGAGGAGCTAGGAAAATAAATTAAGGCTTGGTATCCTGGAAGTTACTAATTAGACCCAAAGAGTTCAATTCTCTAGGGTCTTCTTTTTTAATTTAATAGAGCATATTTATGAAACTCATGTTCTAAAATTCATGTTCTAAAATTCGTTGACGAATAATATCATGTATGATATAAAAAATAGCTGGCCATGGTTGGTCAGTTGGCCCATGCGGGCTGTTCTTGTTCGTTTTAAATTCTAAACTTAAATTAATCACATGTTTAGTCAAATTAAGATAAGACTGTCATCGAGTGGCTTTATCGCTGAGCTTGAGGAAATGATAAAGCACAATCAAGTATCTCCCGTGCTAACGGAGGTTTTGAAGACACTCATTGAGCGGAGACAGTCTAAGCGAAAGCGTGCCCTTACTGATTTACCTCTAATGACCTACGAACTTCGGAGCGTTATTATGGTAGAAACTGACGAGGGACGAATTATGCTCGATGGCGAGTGTTTCCAACTTCTTGTCGTAATATCAGAATGTTCGTCTAAACCACCGAGACTCAAAATGGTTAGGACCGAGTGTCCATCGTGTGTTGTACTACCAGTATCTATGTGGGTGGCACAAGATTGACTATTACCCCCGCGCTTCATTTCACTTTTCTTCCTTTATTGGATGAAGAGGACTGAGGATTGCGGGGGCTTTCTTATTTATTAGTTTTTTTTAAATTAATTTGGTGGTTAAGATTTGGAAGAATCGTCCAAACGACGATTTGGGAGAATCTTCCACTCGGTGGTATAATAGATTCGTTACTAATTAATCGACAAAAATATGAAAATCATCACAAAAGGTATAAATATCAATATCACCGAATCAGTCGAAGATTATCTTTACAAAAAGTTGTCTTCTGTCGAGAAATTTATTCATGATGATACAAAGGTTGAGGTTGAATTGGAGAAGACAACCAATCACCATAAGGCGGGAGACATATTTAGAGCTGAGGCACATATTTGGAACAATGGAAAAATAGTCAAGGCTGAAAAAACTTCTGCCAATATGTATTCATCCATCGATTTAATACAAGAAGAACTATTTAACATTTTATCTAATAAAAAAGATAAAAAAATTACTTTATTTAGAAAAGGTGCACAGAAGATTAAGAATATTTTTAAGAGGGGATAGATTGTGACAGCAATGGTGACCACGTGAGGATAGTCCAAATTGATTCGGAGTCAAATATTGATCAAAAATAAATACACCTTGTGCTTAGCTCGGTGTATTTATTTTTTGCTTTATTTTCTCCCAATACTCTGCAAAAATGAATTCCACATCATCATACCTCCACCTTCGGGAACAACACGAGTAATTTGTAATTGATGTTCTACTTCTTTGTTCTCATGCCAAAATGCTTCTTTGATTACTACTCTAATCTTTTTATTTTCCCCCTTGATTATTTTGTCTGCAAAGAAATATGTTCCTGGCCATTCCTCGAACGCTCTGATTTTTAAAATGTTTTTTCTTTGTTCTTCTGGTTTTGAAAGCCACGGATTAATTAGGCCGTCTTCTTTTTTAATCTTTTTTGTAAATGTTGCCAATTCATGTTTTTGCTCCTTTAGTTTTAGTTCGCCTGCAATATAGGCATCAATATTTTCTGCAATCAAACGCGCGCCTATATTGGCTGTGATTAATTCCAGTTCAGAGTATCCCGTTGGCCACTCTGCGATTTCTGCGATATCAACATCCTCATGCGCGAAGATTGGTCCGTGATCCATTTCTTTGTCCATCTTAATAATTGTGACTGCAGTTTTGTTTTGATCATTAAGTATTGTGAATTGAAGTGGTGCGGCGCCGCGTAGTTCTGGAAGCTTCGATGGATGAATATTTAGCGCTCCAAATTCTGGGATTTCTAAGAATCGCTCTGGAATTATTTTTCCATAAGAGGCTACGATAAAAATTTTTGGTTGCTCTTTCAAATATGATTTGATTTCTTCATAAGCATCATCATTTAGTTTTGCAAACTCAAGGCAGGGGATATGATGGTCCTGGCCCCAGACTTTTGTTGGGTTTGGAGTTAATTCCAGCTTTCTTCCTTGTGGCTTATCTGGAACAGTGATTATTACATTAGGTGTGATTCCGTAATTGCGAAGTGCATTCAATACCTTCACAGACATCAGAGATGATCCGAAAAAATATAATGGGTAGTGTGATGGTTTTTGTTCTTGGTTTGTCATGGTTTTTATTTTAATTGAGGCGGAGCATATTTATGATTTTGTATGTATGCCTTTTAATTTAAAACTTCCTCCGGTTCAAATTCTCTAACGTCTTTTGCTTTGTCGATAAAAAGAATTCCATTTAGGTGATCCACTTCATGTTGAAAAATGTGAGAAAGTAATCCGCTTGCTCCTCTTGTAAAAGAATTTCCTTCTCTGTCTAGTGCTTTTATTGTAACTCTAAGTGAGCGTTGTACTTTTCCATAGAACCATCGAACGGAGAGACATCCTTCGCCGTCCATCCATTTTTTATCTTTTGAGGTTTTTATTATTTGCGGGTTGATGCAGACGAGATCCGGTGGAATAATTATTTTGTGTTTTTTCTTTTTCTTCTCAGCTTCCATTAAGGCATCTCTATCGTCATCGTTTAGAAATATTTTTCCTGAGACCATGAATAGCTGAAGGGGGACCCCAACTTGAGGCGCCGCCAGACCAACGCCGTCAATTTGCTGTGCCAGCATTTTACTCATATGAGAAATCAAGTTTTGAACATATTCTCCTTTGATTTCAGTATTAGGAATCGGAGTGGAGGCCATTCGAAGCGCTGGATGGTCCTCCATTACAATCTTATTTTCAGGCTTGAAGTGTTGGAAGATCGGATTTTTGTTTATGTCTAAATGACTAGCTAATTTATCTAGATCACCCTTAAGTAATTTACCTTGGGTAGCTTCTGCTTTTGCTTGTAAAATTTGTTTAATAACATTAGTTTTCTTCATTTTGTGTAGTGTTTATGTCCAATGGTTGTAGTTTAGCACTCTCAACATGAAGTTTCAACGTCATACACTGGGTCACCCAATACTTTATCCATAGCTTCTAATGATCATTTGTATAAATATAAGCCTTGGAATTATTACCCCAATTAGTAAAATTGACGGAAAAAGCGTCAACTTTTCATAATAGGGTGAAAAAGTTCTGATAATGATTTTTAAAAACCCCTCTAATTCTCGTGGCGGGCGTTTGACATAGCTCGCTATAACAAACTCTCTGGATGTACACTAACTGTAAACTCAGGTGGAAGGCTCGTCAAAATATCTCGTAATTCCTCATCTGGCCAGAGTTTTGGCGACATTGAAATTAACATGTGTAAAATGGAACGGCCTCCAACTGAAGGAATAAAGGCGGGGAAGATTACCGGGTTCCATTTCTCAAGCCAAACTTGTAACTTACCCATTTCCTTTGCGGCAGTTCCTTTATCTGCTTCGATTGTGATTTTGATGAAGGTTGCAAATGGTGGGTAGGAGAGTGCCTTTCTATCTGCGATTTCTGATTTATAAAAATCGTTTAAGTTTCCACTTTGAATATATCCCAAAAGTGGGTGAGTGGCGTTTCTTGATTGAATTAACAAATATTCTTCCGCAAGAGTTTGTGCCTGAAGTAGAATGTGACAAATTCTTTCATTGATTCGGAAGTCTGGAAGGGAGAATAGACTGTCCATCGATGCGATGGCCACATGCTTTATGGGCTTCAAATAATTTAAAGAAAATTCTGTTCCGACTAAAATTCCATCAGAACTCTCGTTGAATTTTTTGGCGATATCTCTTGCTTGTTTGTCTGTGCTTGCGGTATCTCTGTCTAATCTAAAGATTGGCCTATTGGGAAAACGCTTTTTTGTTTCCTCGTATATTGTGTCTGATCCAATTCCAAGCGTTATCAATTTCCAGCTTGTGCAATTTTTGCAACCTTCAAGTGCTGTTCTTTCTCGTCCACAATGATGGCATAGGAAGTATCTTTTGCTTTCTACTTTAGAATTATGCAAAACAACGGGCGCCTCACAAACGGAGCAGGTTACTGTTGTTCCGCAGTCTCCACAAACTGTTTGTGGAGCAAGTCCGCGACGAGCAGTGAAGATTATGATTTTTTCCTTTTTCTTGCCAGCGTATTCGACTTGAGACTCTAATTCTTCGGAATAAATCAAGTTATTCTTCGAATTTATTTTATCTTTTTCCTTCTTTGCCTTTTCTTTTCGAATAGGCTCGGACATGTCTACAACAATTGTGTTGGGGCGCTTTTCAATTCGCATCGAAATAGGGAAGAAATCAAAGACTTCACCGCGCTCTCTTCTGTATAATGTCTCTACTCGCAAAAGTATGTCTCCATAAATTAGGCGAGCCTTTAATTCTTTTGACCACTTTTGAAATAAGTATCTATAATCAAAAAGCGGCTTAAACATTGTGATGTAGCTTCTCGATGATTCTCTCTCAACAACAATCGTTGCAATATCTTCTCTCGGAAGTCCAACAAAAGATGGCGTTGTGATTAGAGCGATAGTGTGAGGCTCGTTTAGTGCCTTTCCCCAAATCTCTACTTGCTTCTTTTTATTTATCCCACCGTGAAGTAGATAAGCGTAGTCGCTGATTCCACGAGAAAGTTCCTCGTAAATTTCTTCAGCTGAATTTACTGTTGGAGCGATAATGATGACTGATTTTCTTTTTGCGAATTCCTCGCGAATGATACTTTTGTATGTACCGTATCTGTCAGTTGTGTTCGTTTGAAAGACGAAGATGTCGCGAGAAGATGGTTGGCCGGTGAAGCCGTCGTCGTCATCCTCATCCATAGCTATTCCTCCGATTCTTGCGCTTGCACCTGCGCCGCCATCTTTTTCATCACCTTTGTTAGCGTCCCGTGTTTCAGATTCCTTTTCAGTGGAGCTTTTTGCTTTTTTACTAATTGCTTCCTCGGCATAAATTAATGCACATTCTGGAATAATAGTTTTTATGATTGAACCAATTGGATATGCAAATTCTTTTGAAACAGCTTGGCATGCTTTGATAAGAGAAGGGGAGACGGCGGTGATTGTTTTTTTGGATTCAATTTTTCTTGCTATGAAATCTGCATTTTTGATATCGGCTTTTGATTCTGTTGCGTTCATGCAACTCTCAACAAGCGCCAATATATTTTTATTTCTAAACGGAACGTAGATGATTGAACCGGCCGAGAAATTATGGGGAGCCCAATAGGTTAGGGTTGCTTTGAAGTTAGATCTCTGAATTGGGTGAACGGTTAGAATATACACACCTAAATCATCGCAGAAAATTGGGTTTTTTTCAATAGGCAATTTTTATGCGTAAAAATTGTGCCAAAATCAGCAGATTTTGGCCAAAGTGCAAGCGTGCAAATCGTGTCGAAATCAGCAGATTTTACTTAAGATAAAGCATTGAGATAAATCGAAATCCCGGCATAAATGACGGGATTTCTCGGAGCCTTTCGGCGCTTTGTATCTAAATAATATCAAAAATTAGAGTGATGTCAATCAACCCATTCGTCAAGTTGTAAAAAAGGCCGACGTGCCTTATTATATAGCCATGGCACTATTTTCTAAAAAGCTCGGGATTGACCTTGGAACTTCTAACACCTTGGTTTTTCTTCCTGGGCGTGGAATCGTTCTGAACGAGCCTTCTGTTGTTGCCGTCTCTGAACAAGATAATCAAATCTTGGCTGTTGGAATTGATGCAAAAGACATGATTGGAAAGACTCCCGACAACATCATTGCATATAGACCAATGCGTGACGGTGTGATTGCTGATTACAGAGTGACCGAGGCGATGCTTCGATATTTTATAAATAAGGCCTTGGGACGATGGAATATTTGGAAGCCTGACGTGATGGTCTCCGTCCCAGCTGGTGTTACTTCCACTGAGCGCCGTGCGGTTGTTGAAGCTGCAATCAAAGCCGGCGCAAAGAATGCGTACGTTGTGAAGGAGCCAATTCTTGCTGCAATCGGTGCGGGAATTTCTATTCAAGAGCCAAATGGTCATATGATTGTGGACATTGGCGGAGGAACAACTGACGTTGCCGTGATTTCTTTGGGGGGAATTGTGACTTGTAACTCTGTGAAGTGTGCGGGTAATAGAATAGACCAAGCAATTGCAGATTACATCAAGAAAACTTACAACCTCGCAATTGGTGACAAGACAGCGGAGGAGATGAAGATAAATGTTGGATCAGCTGTAACAATGGATGATGAACTTTCTATGACGATCAAGGGGCGTGATTTTCTTACCGGCCTTCCTCGTTCCGTTGAAATTAAAACAAATGAAGTGGTGAAGGCTGTTGCAAAAGAATTGCGTGAAATGATTAAAGCGATTAAAGACGTTTTGCAAGAGACACCACCAGAGCTTGCATCAGACATTATCGATAACGGAATTATAATGACAGGAGGCTCTTCACAGTTGCGTAATTTGCCAGAGCTTGTTTATAGAAGAACTGGAGTTAAGGCGAAGCTTGCAGATGATCCGCTATACTGTGTTGCAAAGGGAACGGGAATCGCGCTTGAGCACTTGAATACTTACAAGAAGAGTATAATTGCGAAGAGGTAAGGGGTCAGGCCCCGTATGGGGTACAAAAAACGTGTTGTAATATTTTAAATATGTATAAAGCTATAATTTTTGATTTTTTTGGAGTGATGGTATCTGATATGTATATCGATTGGATAAATGAAAACAATCTCAGTCATTTAATTCCAGAATTAAAAGAAAATTATTTTAAAAGATCTGATAAAGGAGAAATTTCTAAATTTGAATTACATAATCATCTTGCTAGCTTGGTTAATAGACCTCTTTTGCAAGTTGAAACTGAACTAAAAAGTTTTCTGATTATAAATAATGAGTTGGTGGATTATATTAAAACCATAAAACCAAAGTTTAAAATCGCATTATGTAGTAATGCTCCGACTGATTTTGTGGAAGATTTTTTGAAAGAATCTAATTTGAATTTATTGTTTGATGAAGTGGTGATTTCAAGTAGGCTTGGGATAAGAAAGCCTGATAGGGATATTTTTGATAAGACACTAGGTTTATTAGGGATTGGTGCCAAGGACGCTGTTTTTGTTGATGATACATTAGAAAATATTGAGTCTGCAAGGCTTCTAGGTATCAAATCGATATTATTTACTGATTTTAAAAGCTTCGAGAAGGACTTATTAGAATGTGGTTTTTAGTGATATAATTAAAATACTATGTATCTAGGAATTAACGCATATTCGCATGATAGCAGCGCTTGTCTAATTGACGGTATGGGAAAAATCATTGCTGCAGTTGAAGAAGAACGTTTTACTGGGAAAAAGCACGACTCATCTTTTCCTGTTAATTCAATCAAGTATTGTTTATCCGAAGCGAAAATTAGTAGCTTGGACTTGAAAGGTATTGGGTATGCTTGGCATCCCAGGGATATGTTTTTTAAAAGAATAATTAAAGAATATTTATTTGAATATCCTGCAACTTGGCCTGCATTTAAAAATAGCTTAAGGAAATTATGGTACTCACTTTTTATAAAGAGAGATTTTGAAAAGTATATTGGTAAACTAAACTCAGATGCAGTCTTGAGATATTACAATCATCACACAGCTCACGTGGCTTCGGCTTTTTATGCATCTGGTTTTGACGAAGCTACCTTCTTTACATTAGATGGTAGAGGTGAATATCAGACTGGTATTTGGGGAAAGATGAATTATGAAAAAAAAATAGATTTAATGGGTAGTATTCACCATCCAAATTCATTGGGTAATCTTTGGTGTGCGGTAAGTGAATATTGCGGTTTTAAACCAGGTTGGCACAAGGCTGGAACTACAATGGCCTTTGCCTCGTTGGGTAAGCCAATATATATGGATAAATTTGAGAAAATTGTAAATTTTTATCCCGAGAAAAAAAGTGATTGGCTAAAGATAGATACAAAATATTTTGACAATAGAGATGGGGTAGGACATATTAAAACAGAGTTTGAGAAACTCTTTGAAGAAGAAAGTTGTGAACACGGGATGGATAAACAAATCCATAGAGATGTCGCCGCGACACTCCAAACTTTTACTGAAAAAGTAATTGTTGAAAAATTAAATGAAGTTTATTTGCAAACAAAGATTCCAAAGCTTGTCATGGCTGGCGGGGTTTGTCTGAATTCCGTTGCAAATGCTCTTGTGCTTGAAAAAACTCCCTTCAAAGAAATTTTTATTCAACCCGCTTCACATGATGCAGGTTTATGCATCGGCTCTGCATATCTTTTGCAACAGGAGTTCAGTAAACAAAATAAGCCTGAACCAATGGAGAATGCATGCTTTGGTCCGGAATTTTCCGATGAAGAAATTGAATCTGAGTTAGTTAAAGAAAATAGTAGGATAGAGTTTGTAAAAGTGAGCGATATTCAACTTAAGGTGGCAAATCTAATTCATGAAGGTAATATCGTGGCTTGGTTTCAGGGAAGAATGGAATACGGTCCAAGGGCTTTAGGATCCAGAAGTATATTAGCTTCAGCTAGCAAAAAGGAGATGATTGATAAATTAAATAAGGTTAAACACAGAGAGTCTTTTAGACCTTTTGCTATATCTATACTTGAAGACATGAAAAATGAATGGCTAGTTAAGGGTTATAAGTCACCATTCATGTTAATCGTCGAAGCTATAAAACCAAATTTGAAGGACATTGTTCCAGCCGCTCAGCATGTAGATGGAAGTGTGAGAACTCAAACAGTTAACGAAATGGATAATGGTTTATATTATAAGTTACTTAAGAATTATTATGATATAAGCAAAGTACCTTTATTTATTAACACGTCTTTTAATATAAAAGGTAAACCAATTGTATTGTCTCCAAAAGACGGAATAGAAGCCTTCTTGGATTCAGAAATTGACTATTTAGCAATAGGCTCATATCTTGTTAATAAGAAGAATGTGGTAATATAAAAATATGATAATAGAACCAGATTTATATACAATAATGAGAGGTAGTTCAGAGGATTTAAATGCTTTTTTGAATTCTGATAAAATTGAGCTTGGAGGTTATGCAACAAGCTTTGTATCATCAGATGATTTTAAAACTTCAAACAGTGATGAGATTATTAATATTAGATTGGTAGGTTTTGACAAAGATCTATTGATAAGTGAAATACTTTCTGAAATAGAGAAAGGGGGATATAAATTACCCGAAGCGGAAGATACTATTTGGTTTGGTGTTAAATACTCTGAAGTTCAAAGTAAGTTTCCTGTAGCCTTTCTTCATAATCCATGGGTTAGACCAGAGACTGGAGGCAAAAATGTTTTAATCTTAAGAAACTATGGAGATAAAAATTATTTGCATATGCACCTTTTTGATAGTAGGTGGTATTCTCATATTCGGTTTGCGGTAATAGAAACAAATAAATAAAATGAAACTCAACCACCACGCATACATAATAGAAAAGGTTTCTGATGACGGCCACGGTGCCATCCTCAATTTCATTTCTCAAATTTTGGAAATTGAAAAGGATCCGCATTCATCGCCGAACTTTTTGCATATAAAAAGTAATCAATTAAGTGTGGATGACGCGGGGAAGTTGGTGGCGTTCAATTCACAAAAATCTTTTGGACAAAATGGTGGGGGAAATAAAGTTGCGCTAATTGAAATAAATGGAGCGGGGCATCAGGCACAGAATGCATTGCTTAAAACATTGGAGGAGCCATTTCCTAATACATATTTTTTCATAACGATTTCTTCCGTTTCTTTGTTGTTAACAACAATTAAATCTAGAGTTGAGACTTACAGCCTAGTAGATTTCTTGGAGAAATTTAATCTCTCTGGTGTTGGCACAAAGGATGGTGCGACGGCTCTCGGGCAAGGACACGAATCTGAAGACGGAACCATCTCAATAAAAATCGTAAAACATTTCCTCGGTGCCGGTCTAGCTGAGCGAATGGAAATTGCAAAGAAGATGGCGGAAGATGCCGGAAAAGAAGGGGAGGATGACTCATCAAAACTCTTTCAATTTTTGCATGACATAGAGATTATCCTCAAAAGTCTCGAAAAAACAAAATTAAATAGACATCTGAGTAAGGAGGAGCTTAAGACCCTAATTACAGTTAGAGAGTATTTTGCCGATGGAGGCGCCTCCAAAAAGATGCTTTTGGAGTATTTGGCCCTAAAGCTTCCAATTTTGAAAAATCTGTAGAAACCTAATAAAAACCTATAGAAATCAAGCTGAAAAGGGCTCATCAATATCGCGCTTTCAGGCTAATTTTAATAAACAACAACTTTCAGCACGAATCAAGCCCGTCGCATTGTTATTGTTAGCATATGTGGTATACTGTGAGAGTTCGTAGTATCTCAATAGGCCAGCGGAGTTTCCTGTGTGGTTGGCGGAAGGAGGTCGGCTATGGACGATTAAAAGTAACGCAACACACACAAAAATGGAGAAAAAGTTATATATCGGAAACCTTGCTTGGACAACAACAACAGAAAGTCTTAAAGCAGCGTTTTCAAAGGCTGGAGAAGTAGTAGACGCTATCGTTATGACAGAGAAGATGAGTGGACGTTCACGTGGATTCGGATTTGTCACAATGGCAACCGATGAAGCAACAGACGCTGCTATCGCTATGTGGAACGAACAAGATCTTGAAGGAAGAAACCTTGTAGTTAACAGAGCTCGTCCTAAGACAGATACTCCTATGGGAGCACCAAGAAGAGATTTTGGTGGAAGAGGAAATGATCGCGGTGGAGACAGAGGTGGAGACCGTGGTTTTAGAAGAGACTACTAATCTTTAGCTAGATTTAGAATAATCGTCTAATAACAAAAAAGCGCCAAAGCAGAAATGCTCGGCGCTTTTTTGTTTGGGTGGTTTTTAGAATATTGAGACGTGTGAATCTTATGCTATTGAGTCCCTAAAGTAGTATTTTCATATCCCATATCTATCTCGGCTCGTTTAGTCAAATTATTTTTTCCGCCTGGTCTAAAATTCATATTTATATCCTGAGCATATTTTGCAGCACTATCTTTATCTTTTAAAGCGTATAGAGTTTCTTCTAGTAGATCTCTAAGCCATTCTGCGCTAGTGGTACCAGCCACGTACCAAGAAAGAAGTGAACTTATTGTGCTAACATCTTCAGGTGTCGGCTCTGTTTCTACTACCTCTACATTATTTTCTGGTGTTGTCATGTTTTTAATTTAATTTTTAATATCCATATTGTAAACTAAATGGTTTTTTTTGCAACCTCAACTCACCACCTTAATACTACTGCTATTTTGGTTATTTCAATGGTTTTAATAATTTATTTCAAAATCACGTGTTTATCATATAAATCACTACAATAGGGTTGTTTTCTAGTGTATGTTTTAGGATTGAACTATTTCGTAATCCCTTTCTCCGCTCTCTCTCTTCCTGTCTTTGTCAAAAACTTTTTACGTAGTCTTGCTGAAGTTGGTGTGATTTCTAGATATTCATCTTCACACATTATTTCAAGTCCTCTTTCAATTGTAACCTCAAGTGCTGGGGCAAGATAAATTGTCTCATCAGTTCCTGAGGCACGCATGTTTGTAAGTTGCTTTCCTTTAGTTGGGTTAACTTCCATTTCTTCTCCCTTAGATGTATTTCCAATAACCATTCCCGCATAAACTTCAGTTCCAGGAGCAACATAAAGTGTTCCTCTATCTTGTAGGTTACCAAGTGCAAAGTGTAGTACCTTTCCACTTTCCATTGAAATCATAGATCCAACTGCTCTTTTCTCAATTGTACCAACGTGAGGTCTGAAGTCTTCAAAACGGGAAGACATAATTCCTTCTCCTCTTGTGTCGATAACGAATTGACTTCTATAACCAAGAAGGCCACGAGTTGGGATATCAAATGTCATTCTTGTAATACCGCCATGGTCCTTCATTGAAGTCATGATTCCTTTTCTTCTTCCAAGCTTATCAATAACAGCACCTGAGAATTCACTTGGTGTGTCAATAACAACTTCTTCAAAAGGCTCACATTTTTCTCCATCGATTTCTTTTATAATAACTTCAGGTTGAGAAACTTGTAGTTCATATCCTTCACGACGCATTTGTTCAAGTAGAACGGCGATGTGCAGTTCTCCACGTCCGTAGACCTTAAGAACATCAGCTTGATCAAAATCAACATGAAGACCAACGTTAACCTCGAGCTCTTTTTCTAATCTATCTCTGATTTGACGTCCTGTAACATATTTACCTTCTCTACCCGCAAAAGGAGAATCGTTAACAAGAAAACCAAGAGAAATTGTTGGCTCATCAATTTTAATGGAAGGCAATGGCTCTGTATCTTCTTTATCAGTAATTGTTTCTCCGATAAAGATATCAGAAAGTCCAGCAATCATCACAACATCGCCAGAATATGCTTCCTTAACTTCTTTTCTTGAAAGACCATCGAATGTGAAAAGCTTTGTGATTCTACCAGTTCTTGTTTCTCCAGTATCTTTTTTAATAAACAAAGTTTGACCCATTTTAAGAGTTCCAGTCCAAATACGAGTAACGGCCATTCTTCCTAGGAAGTTATCGTAAGCAAGGTTGAAAGGTTGAGCTTCAAGAGTTTCCTCGGGTGCACTCTTTGCAGGAGGAACTTCTTTTATAATAGTATCGAGTAGGGGATCTAGGTTTACGAATTCATCCTCAAGATTTAGCTTCGCCTTTCCTTCACGACCAATACAATAGACCATAGGGAAGTCTAATTGATGGTCTTGGGCACCAAGTTCAATGAAAAGCTCTAATATTTCATCATGAACTCTAGTTGGGTTTGCAGCTGGCTTATCGAGTTTATTAAGAACCACGATAGGTTTAAGTCCAAGCTCAAGAGATTTTTTAAGTACGAAACGAGTTTGGGGCATTGGTCCTTCTTGTGCATCCACAATCAAAAGCACACAGTCAATTGATCTTAAGACGCGCTCTACCTCTGATCCAAAGTCGGCGTGACCTGGTGTGTCGATAACATTGACTTTTGTTCCTTTGTACTCAAATGAGGCGTTTTTGGCATATATAGTAATACCACGCTCAAGTTCAATGGCGTTAGAGTCCATAGAAACTGCATCTTTGACAGCTCCTGTGTATTTCATAATGGCGTCAACGATGGTTGTTTTACCGTGGTCAACGTGGGCGATAATCGCGATGTTTCGTATTTGCATAATTGAGGGTTCATTTAACCACGGATTTTATATTAAGGCAATCATACGCCAGAAACAAGGAGAACCACCCCATAAGAGAACGCCAGTTTTCTGCTGAAAACTGGCTCTGCTCACTGCAGTTCGCAAGTCTCTTATGGGGTGGTTCTCCTTGTTTTTGGAATACAGGATTAGATTAATATGGTTACCTTCATGATTTATTAACCTCGAGGTGGTGGGCGCGTCCAAGGTGTTGAACCATTACGAGGGGATTGACGGATTGACATAATATGGTATATTCATGCCAGCAATTGGACCTTACAAAACGTTGTCTCTTGACTGCATCTTTGAGGATATCGATTACTCTACGTATCCTGAAAGATGCAGTTACAAACTATAGACTGTACATCAATACAACAAACAACAACAACGATAACCATGAAACTGACAACACAACTACTAGCCGCCTTCATCGGTGGCCAATTTGAAGTTCAAAACACCGACGAGAAGTACATCTATCGAGGTGAAATCAAAACGGCGGAGGTTGTGGGCGGGGAATTGTCCATGACCTTCAGTTGGATGGCTAGAGGTGAAGGTTTTCCACCTATCCCCACAGGGTGGGTCAATGAAAGTAATCTCACTTACGAAGCCAGTCTCGGGGACTACGCCTACATCGCCAGCGATATCGGACCCGGCCGTGAAGGTGGCGACAATCGTCTCTGTATTCATTCAACACTCATCGGCGAGTTGGGTGTGTTTTATCCACCTAACGGAAGTAAGCTCGACCCAACAAGAGTCAAAGGGCTCGAGTTGGGTGCCACAGTCAAATAACCCAACCTCCACCTCAACCCCGTCGAGAAGAAGTCACGCACTTGTTGCGTGGCCCACATCTCGTGCGGGGCTTTTTCTTTTTTCAATTTTCAATTTTATTTACAATCTTATGGATTGTTTGTATCAATTTTTTAGAAAAGTTTTTACTAAACATGTGGACAAGAAATATATCCCATTAAAGAGCCTTGCGAGTTGCAACGAGCAGAGCCAATTCTCAGCAGAGAATTGGCGTGCTCTTTAATGGGATATATTTCTTGTCCGTGTATATATGGAAAACTTTCCAAAAAATATGATATAATACTTCCAAGTATGAAAATAAATATGAAAAAGTTTTGGTCTGTCTTGAAATTAAAGAAAGTGTATATTTCTATAATTGTAATTATTCTTGCAATTGTTCTATATAAATCATTTTCCACTAATTCTTCCACTGAAACTATAATCACTCTTGCGCCCACCACTTTTGTCCAAGAAGTCTCTGTGACTGGAAAAGTACAAGCTGCTAATAATGTGGATATGGGTTTTGAGGCAGTTGGTAGAGTCGCTAATGTAAACGCTAAAGTGGGTCAGCAGGTCAAAAAAGGTGACCTTCTAGTTTCTCTTGCAAATGGCGATGCTTACGGAACAGTTTTACAACGTCAAGCTAATTTGGATGATATTGTAAACGGAGCTCGTAAGGAAGATATTTCTATAGCAGAATCTGATGTTCAGTCTGCTCAATCCACATTAGACCAAAACACTCAGTCTTTAGTTGATAAAATTAAGGAAGTTTATTCTGTTGTTGATGATGCGATGAAAACAAAAGCTGACCAATTATTTACAAACCCTAGAACTGTTAATCCAGAAGTTATTGTATTCAATAATGGACGTGATGATTTTTTCAATTTAAAAATTTCTATAGATGCGAAGAGAGTTAAGCTTGGTGAAAATCTTAATGCTCTTTCGCTAAAAAATGCATCGCTATCGGTTGCAAATTTAAGTGAAGATTATATTAATCAAACCAGAGATACTCTTACATTAGCTAAGTCTCTCTTGGATGATTTATCAATGGTTGCTTCCTCTGTACAAGTTAATGGTGGAGTTACTCAAGCAACGGTAGATGGGTATAAAAATAGCATATCGTTAGCTCGAACTTCAGTTAATGCCGAGGCGCTTAGTCTAACAATGGCGGAGCAAAGTTATAATGTAAGTAAGTCAGGACTAGAGAGAGCAAGACAACAACTATCATTAAAGAAAGCTGGTGCTACCTCGGATGAGATTAGGGCCGCTCAAGCACAACTTCAATCTGCACGAGCTGTTCTTGCGAAGACTTTAATTTCTGCTCCATTTGATGGAATAGTTACAAAAATGGATGCTAAAGAAGGGGAGAGTGTAAATCTTGGATCTACTTATGTATCGATGATAAGCGCAGCAAACTTTGAAGTTGAAAGTTATGTTTCTGAATCTGATATTGCAAAAGTAAAAGTTAGTCAACCGGCAAGAATTACTCTTGATACTTATGGTAAGGATGTAATTTTCCCAGCAACGGTTTATGAAGTTGATCCAGCAGAAACCGTGGTTGATGGTGTAACAACTTACAAGATTAAATTATCTTTTAATCAAGCGGATGATAGAATTAAATCTGGAATGACCGCAAATATTACTATTGAGACATCCAATAAGCCATCAACTTTTGTTGTGCCACAGGAGGCATTGTTCTTAAATGCTGGGGAGAAAATGGTGACAGTTGATCAGGGTGGAAAGAGAATTGATAAAAAAGTTGAGACAGGTGGGCTAAACGCCAACGGGGAAATCGAAATTATCTCTGGATTGGTTGCTGGTGAGAGGATTGTTGTCAAAGGTAAATAATAGATATTAAACAGAATGCTTCCAACAAAGAAAAATATAAATATATGGCGCGTCGGTTTTTTCCTAGCATATAGGCAAATTAAGCGTGCCAATCTATGGACGACAATCTTAATTGTCGCCGTGATGGCGCTTACATTCTTAAACCTGGTTGTAGTAAATGGAGTGCTGGTTGGTCTTATTCAAGGTGCTGTTCAGTCCCACAGAGAAAGAGGAAGCGGGGATATTGCGATTACAAAATTAACTCAAAAAACAGAAGTTGAAAAAACTGAAGATATTTTAAATGTTTTGAGTGGTTTATCTCAAGTTAAAGATGTTGCGACTCGATACGTTGGATCTGGTTCTATTAATGCGGATTATAGAAGAAAGTTAAGACAAGATGAAGTGCCTAATAAGGTAGCCGCAACGATTGCTGGAATTGATCCAATTAATGAGGATAAGATTAACGGATTGTCGAAATATATTAAAGAAGGAACGTACCTTCAAGAAAACGATACTGATGGAATAATTCTTGGAGCTACTCTTCTCTATAAATACACACCTGTTGATTCGGCCGGATTTGCTACACTTAAAGACGTAAACATTGGCGATAAATTGAAGATTACGGTTGGTAAAAATTCTAAAGAAGTTATTTTGCGTGGAATTATAAAAACAAAAGTTGATACAAATGACTTTAGAATATTTATGATTGAAAGTGAGGCAAAAAAGTTGATTGGAAGAAATGATGTGAATGCGGATGAAATATTTGTTAAATTAAAAGACGGCTCAACAATTGACGACGCAGCAAGAGTTCAACAAATTCTATTTAATAATAATTTTGACGATGGAGCAAAAATTCAAACATGGCTTGAGGCACAGCCAAAATTCTTGAAGGACATCATGTCGACCTTTGCACTTTTGGGAAATATGATTGGTTCAATTGGTATTGCCGTTGCGTCAATTACAATATTTATTGTGATTTTCGTTAATGCTATTACTCGTAAAAAGTTCATTGGAATTTTGAAGGGAATTGGAATTGATTCAAAGTCAATTGAAATTTCTTATGTTCTCCAGTCAATTTTTTATGCATTGACTGGGTCTGTAATTGGCTTCGCAATTTTATACGGATTTCTGGTGCCATTTGTCGATGCTCATCCAATCAATTTTCCATTCAGTGATGGTATAATTTATGCACCAGTTTCTGGCACGCTTGTTAGGGCTGTTATTTTGATGATTACAACGGTGATTGCTGGATACATTCCCGCAAGAATTATTGTTAAAAAGAACACGTTGGATTCAATATTAGGAAGATGATAATAAGGGGTCAGGCCCCGTGCATGGCGCGGAAAAGGTGTTGTAATATTCAAAAACTACACAACAAAAATTGCCTTATGCACGGGGCCTGACCCCCAACAAAAACATGAATAAGAAAAAACATAACAATATAAAAAACGATGGAGCAGAGACCAGTATTCTTATTGGTGATTCATGGAAGAAAAAGGTCACAAAAACGGGTGACTATATAATCAGTACAAAAAGTTTGAAAAAGAGTTTCGTGGATGGTCTCAAGGAAACTACGGTCCTTAAGGGTGTTGATTTGAATATTAAAAGTGGAGAGTTTATCTCTATAATGGGTCGCTCAGGTGCAGGGAAAAGTACACTTCTTTATCAGATAAGTTTGCTTGACCATCCAACATCTGGAGAAATTATCATTGATGGACTCAATGCTCACAACCTTTCAAGTGAAGATAGAGTGAAGTTTAGATTACATAAGTTGGGCTATGTTTTTCAAGATTATGCACTTCTGCCGGACTTAACGGCTGGAGAGAATGTTGCTGTACCTCTAATTATGCAGGGATATAATAAAGAAGAAGCTTATAAAATTGCACAGGAACAATTAGCAGAAGTGGGGCTTGAGACAAAGTTTAATAACTTGCCAGCAAAACTCTCTGGTGGAGAACAACAAAGAGTTTCTATTGCGCGGGCCATCGCTCACTCTCCAACAATCCTATTCGCAGATGAACCAACTGCTAACTTGGATAATGAATCATCTGAAATGGTCATGCAAATATTTAAAAAGCTACACAAAAAAGGGCAAACTATTGTGATGGTTACTCATGAGGAGGAATATGGAAGTTTTACAGATAGAGTTATTAAGATGAGTGATGGATTAATTGTATAAAGCTCATTCATTTATTTAATAATAATATAAGGCCTGCACCCTCTACGTATATGGTATGGTGTGGATATTATTATTGAATAAATATATCATATATGATATAAAAAATGTAGACGCTTGTAGTGTCTGTCTAGGCAGTGTGCCCAAATAGATTTAAACAAAAAAGAACAAAAAAACAAACAAAACAGAATCCAAGAATCATGAATACATTACATGAAGTTAGTTATTTGAATGGAGTTGGAGATCAATTTCATGCACTTCTGTCTGCGCAAGCTTGCGCACGTCGTCAGTGTAGTGGGGCTAGTATTGGAATAGTTAAGGGATCGGAGTTTACAACTTATTCAGCGGGGTTTCATTCCTCCTGTGGTGTTGGAGTTGGAGTCAAGGTTTCTCCACCCTCACTTTTTGATAGTGCTTCGATTACTAAAGCCATTCCAATTGCGCTCCTCGTTCTGTGGGCAGTCACAGAGAAGCACATTGCCCTTGAGACCAAGATCTCAGTCTTCTTCCCGAGGCTCCGAGTTGAACATGGAGAATGTCCGACGATTAAAGACCTCCTCACTTATGCCTGTAGATTTGATCTTGATTTTATCGAGTCACCTTACACGGGATACGGAGATGCAGATGTGTTGCTTGATAAAATTTTGTCTGCCAACGTCACAACTCTGCATACTAGATCATATGGAAATTACCCTCCAATATTTCTCGGGGTAATTCTTGAGAAGATAACGGGGGGAACAATTCAACAATTATCTAGGGAAGTAATCTTTGATCCGCTAGGGATAACTTCTGCAACCTTCAGCCCACCTGATGATCCAAGTCTTGTGGTGCAGACGGAGATCATGGATCGACACACAAAAGAACCTCGCCGTAGCGGGGTTCACGATGAACTGACTGTCGCTATTGGTGGTAGACCTGGGTCGGCCGGACTCTTTGTTAACACGAGTGATCTACTGCGAGTACAACGTTTCTTGCTCAATATGGGTTCGATTGGTACTAGGCAGATTATTGCTCCAGAATTGATTCGAGAAATCGGGAAAAATCAATTCAAACAGGACGATGGATTTGGTCTCGGCTTTGGATTGTGGTCGGTTTTTTCTAAGGGGTATGATGATGATGGGGTTGAACTCCGTGGTCTCGATCCTCGCATGCTTCAAGACGCCTATTTTAAGCTAGGATTTACAGGATGTGGTGTTTTCATTTTTCCAAGGTGTGACCTTGGGGTGGTGATTAACACGAATTACATTCACCCAGCTTGGAGGGGTAGCTCGCTTTGGATTAACTGGTTCAGATGGGTCGTTGTAATGACGGCTCTAACGGGCGCTGTGCCAAGTAGTGCTAAAATACTCTGGAACGGCGCAGACTTGAATATGTCTAAGGTGTAGACCCCCACCTAGAACCCAAACAAAATGGCGCAGTCCCTAGAGGGGGCTGCGCCATCGTTCATTCTAATAAAACAATACTAGACCATATTTTTTACAAAATATACGGGGCAGTCGACACCATGATCGAGGATCACCCAGTAGGTGATCCTGCTGAATCACCCAGTAGGTGATCCTGCTGAATCACCTGACCCTAGGCCACCCTTGCGTATGTTTTTCTATTTTTATACACTTAGTAAATGTTTAATGAATATTACGAGACAAAATTGCTTAAGAAAAATCATCCAGAGTTACGTGTTATCAATCGCCAAAATATTGATATAATGAATTGTAAAAAAATTCATATCATCGGAGTTTGTGGAACAGCGATGGGAACGTGTGCATTAATGCTCCGCGATTCCGGTTTTGATGTAACCGGATCGGACGTCTCGTTCTGGCCACCAATGGGACCGCTTCTAAAATTGAAGGGCGTAAAAATATTTGAAGGATGGGATGCTAGTTACATTGAGGATGATGTGGATTTAATTGTTGTGGGTAATGCATGCGCACCAGATCATATTGAAGTAATTGAGGCAATCAGGAAAAATAAGCCATTAATTTCCATGCCAGAAATTATGGGGCAATATTATGTAGGGAGTGATAAAGAATCTTTTGCTGTCTGTGGTACTCATGGAAAAACTACAACAACAGGGCTCTTGGCATATGTTCTATCTGAAATTGAAGAAGACCCAACATATTTGATTGGTGGTGTAATGCAAAATTACATTTCAAAAGTTGATAAAGAAAAAACCATTGAAGGCACAAGTCATCATGTGGGGAAGGGGAAATATGCAGTGTTTGAAGGGGATGAATACGATACTTCTTTTTTCGATGCAAGGCCAAAGTTTCTACACTATCGTCCTGCGTATTCCATTATTACCTCTGTAGAATGGGATCATATTGATATTTATCCTGACGTCCCAACATATACAAAAGCCTTCGAGCATTTAATACAAATAACGGAAAAGGGACTTGTCATTTCTGATGAATATCCGCTACTAAATAAATTAATTTTAAATACACAACACAAGGCCAAGGTTTTAGTTTATGGAATGACAAACACTGCGGACTTATATCCAGTTCTGAAAAAGATTGATACGGAAGGCCAGCACTTTGAATTATTTATCAAAGGAGAATCATATGGAGATTATGTTGTGCCGATGTATGGTGAATACAATATGCTTAATGCTGTTTCTGTATTGGGAGTAATGCACTTAGCTAATATTGATATAAAAAGTGAAAAAGTCTGTGAAGCCATTTCAAGTTTTCCTGGAATGAAGAGGAGACAAGAAATTGTTTTTAAGAATAATGATTTTGTTATAATCGATGATTTTGCTCATCATCCAACAGCTGTTGCTGAAACAGTTAAGGGTATTAAAGAGAGATTTCTAAAGAGAAGAATCGTTGCTGTATTTGAACCGAGATCAAGTACAAGTCGCCGTAAAATATTTGAGCACACTTATCCAATTGCACTTGCGGAGGCTGATATAATTGGTATAAAAATTCCACCATTTAAAGCAGAGGTTGATTCTGGTCAGGACTTACTTGATCCACAAGTTGTGAAAGAAGAAACTGAGAAATTGGGTAAAACAGTGATACTTGCAAGTACTGCTTTGGAGCTATCTGATTTAATAATTCCCATCTTAAAATCAGGAGATGTAATAGTCGTGATGAGTAATGGTTCATTTGATGGAATACATAAGTTGATTGAGGATGGGGTTTTGGGTAGATAGCTTTTTCTGTTGAGATAAAATAATGATCGTACTAATCTAGCATCCCTTTGTGTTCAGGCTACTGAACATAGTTGACACTTAATTAACTCTTTCGTTGTGTTAATTTTGTACGTGTGGTATAAAGCTACTCAGATGACAACTAAAGCAGATACCTGCGAAAAGTTATGGAGATTACTTTTTGCTGATAATAATGCTCGTTATCCAGAGAGACAGCTTTCATCGATAAAGTTTCGAATAATCAAATGGACTAAAGCTGAATACGGCGACGTTGTGACTTTAAATGGCGGCGAGATATGGGGTGGCAAATTAAAGTCCCATCCCTTCTGGCTACTATGCAATGGCCGTAGAGTCCTTTTGGATTCGCTGAAGGAGCAATTTGACGCAGGTCAAATCGTTCTCGAGCTAGTCTTTGATTTGGATGCGAGTTATCTCGTTGTCCTAGTTAATGGAGAGCTTGATTCTGTACGTTCGTTCAATTATTTACTACATCCTCGGAAGGCTTAGCGCTCTGCACTGAGCATCAATCTCCAACCCGCCCGGCAACCTGATGAAAAGGGAAGCCGGGCGTTCATCGTTCTGTATTTTAATATAATTCTCTGTTAATTATCTGTTGTTAATTATCTGTTTTACCAAACCCGCCCCTTGTGATATCATTGTGAGTATTATGACATACGATTTTTCTTCATTTAAACAAAAAACAAAGGGAACAGAGGAATGGCTGGTAAAAGAATTAGCCGGGGTACGAACTGGTAGAGCAACTGTTTCATTTCTTGACGGGGTAAAGGTTGATTCTTATGGTAGTGCAATGCATCTTTCTGGTGTTGCTAGTCTAAATACTGAGGACCCAAGGACGATCAGAATTACTCCATGGGATAGAAGTCAAACTCAAGCAATTGAAAAAGCAATTAACTTGGCAGATTTAGGTGTTGCAGTGAGTGTTGATGATAAAGGGCTTCGCGTTATCTTTCCAGAACTAACTGGAGAGAGAAGACAGCAACTTGCAAAGATAGCTAAGCAAAAGCTTGAGGAATCAAAAATCGCTCTTAGAAGAGAAAGAGGAGATATTTCTGATGATTTGAATAAAAAGAAAAAGGAAGGGGAAATGAGTGAGGATGAAATGACAAGATCAAAAATAGAAATGGAAAAAATCGTAAAGGAATGCGAAGCGCGACTAGAAGAAGCTTATGCAAAGAAGGAAAGCGAGATCCTAATTTAATACATAATAAATAATAGATGATATCAACCACAATAATTTTTCTACTGGTTCTAACTTTACTTATTGCCGTCCATGAGATGGGGCACTTCCTAGCTGCAAAACTCTTCAAGATTAGAGTAGACAATTTCGCTATCGGATTCCCACCAAGGCTTGTTAGTAAGATGATTGGCAAGACAAGATTCTCAATTAATCTAGTTCCACTTGGCGGATATGTCACAATTCATGGTGAAAACCCAGAGGATAGTGTGACTCATGATAGTATTTTGGCAAAACCAAAGTGGCAACAAATTATTGTACTAATTGCCGGCGTTACTTTTAATGTTATTCTAGCCTATATTTTCCTCGTTGCAACTTTAATGTTCGGTACAAAAGTCTCTGTCGATACATTCCCTGGAGAAGTTGTTCGTGATCCAAAGCTAATTATTACAATGGTGGCACCTGGTTCACCAGCAGACCTCATTGGTATTAAGGCAGGGGACGAAATACTTTCAATTTCAAATGGTAAAGATTTATTTGCAAGTACAACGCTCTCAACATTAAATGTTCAAAAAGCTATCTCCACTGCTGAGTCTAACGTTTCTGTGACTGTCAAAAGATCATCACTGCTCACTGTGGATAGTGGACAATCAAAAAGTACATCAACCATAGAGAGAACTAAAGATGAAGCTGTCGCTTATAGATTTGTTCCAGTAACTGGAATTGTTCAAGGTAAAAAGGCGGCTGGAATTTCTATGGACATGATAGGGGAGGCAAAGCTTGGATTTTTTAAATCCTTCTACTATGCAGGAATTCAAACTTATAGTTTGTTAGAAAATATTACAGTGGGACTTGCTGGATTTATTGGAAATATTTTCATCGGAAAAGGAAGTCTTAAGGAAGTAACAGGTCCAGTTGGAATTGCAAATGTTGTAGGAAATTCTGCAAAGACCGGCGTTGCTGAGCTCCTAATGATTATCGCTGTAATTTCTGCAAACCTTGCTGTTATTAACATGGTACCATTCCCAGCTCTTGACGGAGGTAGGGTTGTTGTGGTGATTTTAGAAGCCATAATCAGACGCCCAATTAATGCAAAAATCATTGGATGGGTAAACGGCATAGGTTTTATACTCCTTATTGGCTTGATGCTTGTGGTGACCTTCAAGGATGTGTTTTACATGTTTAAATAGGCGTTCTATTATAGCTCGTGACAAGTTGATTATAGTCTATATTTTATATAGAATGGGCCTTATAAATCATGTTCAAAAATATCAAAGACAAATTTCTAAAGATGACTTCCAATGAGATCGGTATTGATCTTGGTACAGCTAATACTCTTGTCTATGTTTCTGGAAGAGGGGTTATAATTAATGAACCATCTGTTGTTGCGGTGAATCAAAAAACCGGAAGAGTTGTTGCGGTTGGTGCACAAGCAAAGGCAATGCTTGGAAGAACTCCAGGTCACATCGTCGCAGTTCGACCAATTGTTGATGGAGTTATTTCTGATTTTGAAGTAACAGAAGAAATGCTTTCTTATTTAATTAAAAAAGCAGAAGAGCTATCCAAAAAAATGCTTGGTCCAAAAGTTGTTGTTGGAGTTCCTTATGGAGTTACAAACGTGGAGCGTCGCGCTGTAAGAGACGCTGCAAGAAATGCTGGCGCAAGAGAAGTTCATATTATTGAGGAACCTATGGCAGCTGCAATTGGTATAAGACTACCAGTTAGAGAAGCTACAGGAAGTATGATTGTGGATATCGGAGGAGGTACAACGGATATTGCTGTGATTTCTTTGGGTGGAATTGTTCGTGCAAAGAATCTAAAAGTTGCCGGAGATAAATTAAATAGTGATATAATGTCTTATATCAGAAATGAATTTAAAATTCTGATTGGGGAGAAGACAGCAGAGGATTTGAAGATTGCCATCGCGACTGTGATAGAGCATAAACCAGCGCTTGAAGCTGCGATAAGAGGGCGAGATTTGGTTACTGGTCTTCCTCGTGAAGTAATCGTAACTGACTCTGATATTAGAGAAGCTATCGGTCCGTCAATGGACACTTTTCTAGAATCGGTTAAGGAAGTCCTAGAGACCACTCCACCTGAAATACTTGCTGATGTTATGAGAAATGGAATCCATCTTGCTGGAGGTGGGGCACTCATTAGGGGGCTTCCTGAAGTCTTGTCAAAGTATGTTGGTATTCCCGTTCATGTTGCTGATGATCCGCTTACTGCCGTAGCAAGGGGTGCTGGTATAATATTAGAGGATATGGATGTGTTTGAGGAAATGCTAATTCAAAATGAAGATGAGCTACCTACTAGGAAATAAATATAATTCTAATTCGAAAAAATCTTTCAGTAAAACGCAATTTATTGGATTGTTAGTTTTGTTTATCGTTTGTGTCTTACTTTATCTGTTTGCTGGTAAATCGTTAATAAGTACAGTTCAAAATGTTAGAGCATATGTGGTAAATGGTTCAAATGAGCCAAGATTTATTCCAAGAAATTTAGCAGAGCAGGCATTAATTAAATCTTTACAGACCGAAAATGAGTATTTAAGGTCCTTGCTTGGTAAAACACCCGATGATTCTAATATGATTTTAGCGGGAGTAATCGAGCGCCCTCCAAGAACACCATATGATTCCCTTGTTATCGATATTGGTTCTGATCAAGACATCTTGGAGGGAGATATGGTATTTTCTGATAGTGTATATGCAATCGGCATGATTTCTTCTGTTTCAAGTCATACTTCAACAGTTACATTGTTTTCTTCAGCTGGACAAAAGATCGACGCTCTAATTAATTCTCCAATAGAGGGGGTTAAGGATGATTCGGGTGTTGGCACAAGTACAGTCAAGGCAAAAATTAAAGACACTTTGAATCCAGTAGTTGCTGAAGGTCAAGGTGGAGGAAACTTTTATATTAAACTACCAAAAAATATTCAAGTTAAAGTTGGTGATCCTGTTGTTTGGCCGTCGACTGAAACAATTTTGCTTGGTGCGGTCGAGATTATTAATTCTGGTGAAGGTGAAGCCTATTCTCAGCTTCGCTTTAAAAGCCCTATTAATATGAACTCTCTACGATATGTTCAAGTCAAAAAGGTTTTATAGCGGACTGATAATATTTGTTTCAATATTCACTCTCAGTTGGTGGGTGCCATTGATACTGTCTATAATTGCATCATGGTTCTATCTTTATTATGAAGCAATAATTTTCGGATTCCTTTTGGATTTGTTATATAGAAGCGATCTGTTTGTTACCTTTTATGGTAGACACATCCATCTCTTTTTTACCATACTAATGACAGTGATTGTAATTTTGTTTAGATTAATTAAAAAGCGCGTTAGGTTTTATTCATAATAAATTGGCTTAAATTTGTTTAATCTATAATAAATTATCAATAATAAAGTCTATCTAGAATTAAAATGTTCAAAAGAAAAAGAAGATCATCTAAAAATGCAGAGATAAACCCAGAAGATATATTTTTGGATTCTTCTAACTTGCCACACTTTGATACAGATCAATTTGAGGGAAGAATCGAAAAGCCTATACCTTTGAAAAATATAATTATTGCAGGGTGCGTCTTTGCTGTCGTTGCTGTTTTATATATTTATCAAATAGCAAATATTCAGATTTCACAAGGGGAAAGTTTCAGAAAAACTGCAGAAAATAATCACCTCGATCACAGCTTAATTTTTGCAGAACGTGGCGCAATTATGGATAGATATGGAAAGCTTTTGGCATGGAACAAGATTGATGAAAATCAGACGGAATTTTCTCTAAGGTCTTATCGGGAAAACGCGGGTACTCACAATTTGCTTGGTTATGTTAAGTATCCTCAAAAAGATAAATCGGGATTTTATTATAATACAGAGCTAAAGGGTGCCGATGGGGCTGAAAAATATTTTAATAATAATCTATTGGGTCAAAACGGTATCAAGATTGTTGAGACGGACGTTCATGGAAAGATATACCCAGGAAGCCTTATTAAGCCCACAGTCAATGGTTCGGACCTTATACTGACAATTGATGCCAAACTGCAAGAAGCCCTTTATTCGGCCATTAAAGACATTGCTGGGCGTTCTGGATTCAAGAGTGGGGCAGGAGTTATAATGGATGTAAATACGGGGGAAATATTGAGTAGTGTATCTTTTCCAGAGTATGATAGTAATGTGATGACGGATGGTAGTGATGCTGAAAAGATCAATGGTTATTTATCTAATAGCTCTAACTTATTCTTGGACAGAGTTAGCGACGGTCTTTACACTCCAGGATCTATCATCAAGCCATTCTTTGCGCTAGCTGCACTTAATGAAGGAATTATTTCACCTGATAAGCAAATCGAAAGTACAGGACAATTGAAGGTTCCAAACCCATATCAGCCAGGAGAGTTTACAATTTTTAAAGACTGGAAAATTAATGGTTGGACTGATATGAGAAAAGCCATCGCTGTTTCTTCTGACGTTTATTTTTATGAGATTGGTGGAGGATTTCCAGGGCAAAAAGGTCTTGGAATTGATAGAATAGACAAATACTCTAGAATTTTTGGTTTTGGTTCATCTGTTGCAAATAATTATTTTAATGGAAAGGCTGGTGTCATTCCAAATCAAGAATGGAAAAAAGAAAACTTCAATGGAGATATTTGGAGAATCGGAGATACATACCACACCGCAATTGGACAATATGGTTTTCAAGTGACACCTATTCAAACTGTTAGAGCGGTTTCTGCTATCGCAAACGGGGGATACTTAGTTACTCCAACCTTGAATATGGCTTCTACGACATCTGAATACACAGCGCAGGGTATGCAAAGAGATGCTAGTGTTTTAAGCGAATTTGGTTTGCAGGATCAAAGACAGGTTCAAAATAAAATTGGTATAGATAAGGCAAGCTATTTCAATGTGGTGCGAGAGGGGATGAGAATGGCTGTGACTGATGGAACGATGAAGCCATTGAATGTTCCTTATGTAAAAATTGCTGGCAAAACTGGAACAGCTCAACTTGGAACACTTAAAAAATATATTAACTCTTGGTCCGTTGGTTTCTGGCCAGCAGAAAAACCAAGATATGCTTTTGTAATGATGATGGAGCACGGTCCTAGTGATGCAACTTATGGAGCAACATCTGTTATGCGGTTATTGTTAGATTGGATGAATATTTATGCAAAGCAATATTTCTTGGATTATGTCCCACCTAAGGTTGAAACAATACCAGCTCCAACGGACTCAGCATCGCCTGCGGAATCTGGTAGTAGTACAGATAATACTCAAATTGATAGTAGCGGTATCAGTACAAGTACGATTAATGGGCTAAATGAAATAGAGAGGGTAAATTAGGCTAAAGTCAATGTAAACTACGCATTATAGACTTATTTATAGGCGTAAAACCATACTATATTTTTACGATTTTCTGGTCTTGTCAAGATGTGGTAAATGGTTTATACTTTGCGTCTTATTTAAAAAATATGTCATCAAAAGATTATTTATCAAAAGCGCGATTCGATGAGTTAAAGGGAGAACTTGAAACACTGAAGACTGTTAAGCGTCAAGAAATTGCGCAAAATCTTGAGTTTGCAAAAGCCCTTGGGGATTTGTCGGAGAATGCTGAATACAATGAAGCACGTGAAGCGCAAGCTACACTGGAGGATAGAATTTCTCAGATAGAGAATGTTCTTACTCATGCCCAGATTATTGAATCACATCACAGCGATAAGGTGGAGATTGGTTCTGTAGTTCATGTTAAAACATCCTTGAGTAAGACCGAAAAGGTTTACACTCTTGTTGGATCAGAAGATGCTGATATGTCAGCTGGCAAGATCTCATTCAAATCTCCTGTTGGTCAAGCTCTACTTGGAAAGAAGAAAGGAGACAAATTCAAATTCACAACTCCAGCTGGGGAGGCGGATTATCATATAATTTCTATCGAATAGGGGAATAGGGGTCTGACACCATACGCGACAAAAAATATGTGTTCTAATTTGTAACTTTATAGACATACAAACACATTAGGTAAACAAAAAAAACAAAGGCGCATCCTTGCAAAGGATACGCTTTTTTTGTTGTGACACGAAGTTGTGGAATCGCGGTGAGGAAGTTACGTTGATCACGTAGATCCAATTTCATGAACGTAATCCCAAAAACATTCTTTGTTTGGGCACTGAAGCATCTCAACCTTGGCAACTTCCCATTTGATTATTTTGGGATCTCTTATCCAGGTCCGGAAATTGACAACAGGTTTGGTCCATGTTGTCTTTTCCAGAAAAACTGTTGTACGACTTTTCGGCTCGAATTTATCAATTTTACCTATGGCCCATCTTGCTGATTGGCCTTTTTTGACTTTGATGGTCGTCTTGCCGTTGGGGTTGCTAAAACGGAATGTGTACCTTGTCTTTACGAATTTGTCTGTTTTAGTCATGTGGCTTATTGCCTTGACATCTGCAGCGTTCATCAGACGCTTCTTTGTTGCGGGCTTCTCTCCCGCTTTTAGTTCGCGCCTAAAGAGTGTAACTGGTGATGTCGGTGGAATCGTTGTGTTGGTCGGTGATGTTGGCATATCTTATGTCGGCTGATTGTTGGGGTTGTTGGTTATCTGTTGGCTGGTTTTTACACATCAAAATTGTCGGAAAAAACACTCCGCATCACTTTGGAATGTGCTTCTGCTTGAAATACTACAATAATAAAAAGTTATACACAACTTTTTTCTAAAATGTGTTTGCAAGTGTGTAGTAAGTGGTATAAAATGGTAGATAAGTGGGAAATAGTGGTAAGGAACAGAAACTGAGAAAGAGATAGATTTTAAGCCATAAAAACCATGGAAAAAAGAATATGCTAATCGGAGAATATACACACAGCCAGGATGACAAAAAAAGAATCTCTTTACCTGCCAAATTCAAGAAAGAGATTGGCAAAAAGGTTGTTATTACTCATGGACTTGATAACTGTTTGTTTATGTTTGGAATTAAGGAATGGGTGAAGATTTCTGAGAAGCTAGGTTCGCTTTCCATGGGGCAGGCAAGTAGCAGAGGATTCAATAGAATGTTTTTGGGAGGAGCGGTAGAAGTTGATGTTGATAGCGTTGGAAGAATCCTAATTCCAGATTTTCTAAGAGAGCATGCAGGGCTTTCTGATAAGGTCGGAAAAGTGGTTTTCACTGGCGTGTACAACAAAGTTGAAATTTGGGATGAATTGCGTTGGAAGAATTACAAAGTGGAGAATTTGAAGCATGTCGATGATATTGCTGAGAAATTAGGAGAATTCGGAGTAATTTAATCGATATGACAAAACGTAAAACATCAAAGGGGAAGGGGCAGGGATCGGGCAGGGGTAGTAATAGCTGGAAAAAACAGAATGGACCTAGGAAGGAATTCGTTAAAGTTGAATTCACTAGACACATGCCAGTTCTTTTACAATCTGTGTTGGAACAATTGGGCTTAAAGAAAGGTCAGATTTTTGTTGATTGCAACTTGGGTGACGGTGGACATAGCGAAGAGCTTGCAAAATTAATGGACGGCGATATCACAATTGCAGGATTTGATTTGGATCAAGATGCAATTGCAAGAGCTAAGGCTAACTTTGAAATAGCTTTCAAAGATTTGCAAAAGAAGCCAAATATCATTTTCATTAATGACAACTTCAGAAATCTAACAAAAGCACTGGATGAGAAGGGGGTTAGCAAAGCAGATGCAATACTTTATGATCTTGGACTCAGCTCTTATGAGCTCGAAGAAAGTGGTAGGGGATTTAGTTTTAAAAAGGATGAACCTCTAATTATGACTTTTTCAAACAAAAGAGATGGTGGGTCCGAAGGTGAAGGTGAAGGTGAAGGCGATGGCGTAGGCGAGACGGCGAGTGCAATCAGCGAATACTCAGGCGCAGACGCAAATGGCGCTGACAGCGTCCAATTCACCGCAGAAGACATCATCAATGATTGGGATGAAGAAAACATCAGAACAATCATTGAGTCCTACGGAGAAGATAAATTTGCATGGAAGATTGCCAAGGGGATTGTTAAGGCAAGAGTATTGGAGAGAATCACTTCCACTTCAAAGCTTGCAGAGATAATCAAACAATCCGTTCCTGGCTTTGTAAGATTCGGCAAGACTCATCCAGCGACAAAGACCTTTCAAGCTCTTAGAATCGCAATTAACGATGAATTAAACGCATTAAATGAGACTCTTCCACAAGCGATAAATAAATTAAATGCAGGAGGAAGGCTGGTGGTCATCTCATATCACAGCTTGGAGGACAGAATTGTTAAGAACTTTTTTAAGAAATTTGAAGAAGAGGAAGAAGGAAAGATTTTAACAAAGAGACCAATTGTTCCAACAGAGGACGAAACGGATATAAATCCAAGAGCAAGAAGCGCAAAGATGCGCGTGTTTCAAAAGAAATAAATCGCGGGTTGATGCGGCAATATGGCGGTATTACAGGAAAGATTACAAAGCATTACAACATAAAAATTAATAAATAACTGGGGCCTGACCCCAAAACAAACATGACAACCGTAACAAATACAATAAACAAAATCGACAGACTATCAGTAACATTATTTTGGTCAATGCTTTCGATTTTGATTGTCCTTGTAGGCGCTTATGGATATATGGTTAATACTACAGTTTGGAATGCATTTAATAAGGATAAGGCTGAAGCTGAAATTGTTGCTTTGAATTCAAAGCTGGGAGATTTGGAGTTTCAATATATGTCACTTTCTAATAGCGTTTCAATAGATAAGGCATATGAATTAGGTTTTCAAAACGCAGTTGGTAAAACACAATTCGCATCTCGTGAATTTGTCGCAAAGAATGTTGCAATGAAGTAGGAATGAAGTAAAATAGAAGTAATGCTAAAATCTAGAATTAGATTCATCTCGATCGCAATAATTTGTTTTGCATTATTACTTTTTGCAAAGCTATACATGTTGCAAATTGTTAACACAGATACCTATAGACAAAAGGCTGATAGACAATATCAAAAGCCCTCAACAGATTTCAATCGAGGGACTATTTTCTTTTCACAAAAAGATGGAACACAAATTTCAGCAGCCTCACTAAAGACGGGGTTTGTTTTGGCGATGAAGCCAAACTTGGTTAAGGCAGGTGGGGCGGAGAAAATTTATAAGCAAATCGCTACATTGATCCCCGATTTAGATCACGATGATTTTATCACAAAGGTTAATAAAACAGATGATCCTTATGAAGAGATCAGAAAGAAGGTTGATCAAGATACTGGTGAGAAGCTAAATAAGCTCAAGCTCCCCGGTATAACACTTTATCAAGATAAATGGAGATATTATCCAGGAGGCTCTCTTGCGTCCAATGTGCTCGGGTTTATGGGCTATAAAGGTAATGAATTTGCAGGTAGGTATGGGCTTGAGAGAACATATGATGATGTTTTAAGTAGAAAGCAATCAAATGCTTATGCTAACTTCTTTGTGGAGACTTTTTCTAATATTAAAAAGACCGTGATTGATGGCGAGACCCCAGAAGGAGATATTGTCACAACAATTGAGCCAAAGACGCAGGCCTATATTGAAGAGATGATTACTAAGATTAATAATCAATATTCTTCAGAACGAACTGGTGCAATTATTATGAATCCGCAGACAGGGGACATATATGCCATGGGACTTAGTCCATCCTTTGATCCAAATGATTTGAAAAATGTTAAAGACACTGCACTTTTCAGAAACGACCTTGTTGAAAGTGCTTATGAAATGGGATCTATTATGAAGCCGTTGACGATGTCAGCGGGGGTTGATTTGGGTTTAGTTAATTCTCAAACAACCTATAACGATACAGGCTCTGCGACTTTTAATAATAAAACAATATCTAACTTTGATAAAAAAGGTAGAGGTACAATTACACTTCAATGTGCATTAGCAAAATCTCTGAATACCGGGTTTGCTTTTGTTGAGCAAAAAGTTGGGAATGCAAATTTCGGTGGATATTTTATGAAGTATGGACTAGGTGATAAAACAGGAATTGATTTGCCGAATGAAGCATCCGGTTTGATTTCAAATATTAAACCACCAAGAGATATTGATATTGAATATGTTACAGCCGCATTTGGACAGGGAATTTCTGTAACTCCAATTGAGGTTGTCCATGCATTTTCTGCTATTGCAAATGGAGGTTTAATGGTTAAACCGAGACTAGTAAAGGAAATAGATTATAAGATTGGAACATCAAAAAAGATTCCAGTTCAATTTGATGCAAGAGTTATCAAAGAAGATTCTGCTCTTGAGGTTGTGAATATGATGGTTAATAATTTTGATACCTCACTCAAGAATGGTTTATATAAAAATCCAAATTATACTATTGCAGTAAAGACAGGTACAGCGCAGGTGGTTAGAGGAGGGAAGGGCTATGCAGACAATATTTATTTACACTCATTCATTGGATTTTTACCCGCCTACAATCCTCAGTTTTTGGTATTTATTTATACAGTTAATCCAAAGGGGGTAAGTTACTCATCTGATACATTGGCAATCCCGTTTATTGATCTTTCGAAGTTCTTGATTAGCTATTATCAGGTGGCGCCAGATAGAGCGCCGGAGGGGCAGAGCGTGGCGGGTGCAAGTGCGACAAGTACAGGCGGAGCTTCATTAGCAGGAAAAATGGCTCCGTTAAATAAACCAGCGCCAAATGGGAAGAATTGTATATAGTTTGTGTATGTAGTTTGTGATATTGACTCTTTCAGTAATAAATGTCACTATATCTGCGGATCAGATGATTCCTTTATACCATGCAACGTTATGTAAATCCAAACATGTCGGGCTGCCCTTGTCGTACAATCGGTAGCATTCACAATCCGCATCATTCACACCTAACCTCGGAGGGATGCGAAAGAATCGATCGAGGAAAGATTGAGTACTTTCACCCTAGAGAAATTAGACTAAAGCTGGGTCAAAATTTGGGAGAAAGAGTGTTTGATCACTCCTACTGTCCAAGAACTATCAAGGAAAAAATAGCCACAGGGATGGCAGATAATATCCCAATCAGATCGGGATGGATTGATGTTATGAAAAAACCTAATCATGGAAACATTAATTTATTTTGTGTTCCAACTAGGATCTCAGTGCAGTTATTGGCTGAGGTATATGACAGCATGTTCACAGATTTGTCTGGCTTGTGTAAGGAGGGGGATATTCCACCTCGTCCAGTTCACAGGGAACCTATTTGGAATTGGTTTGTTGTTTCTCGTAACACAAGACCGATTTCTTCCGGGGACATGTCCTTGCCAGGCGCGCTGATGTCACATTTCTTCTATCGTAAATCAACAGGAAGAAACTTGTTCCATTCCAATCGTTTGGTTTGCAACGATAGACATGGTAGACGTGTCGTTGTGAATATTGATAATGATGGCATGGTTTCCATCCCAAAATGTGAGTGCCCTCCAGGAGGAGACTCTCACATTCATGGGGTGCTGTTGTCTAGATAGAAGATACAGGTGGAATGTGTGGGTATATTGTTCCCCATGATTCCAATTAAGTAAAACGGTCAAAAGATGACCCGGCGCCATAGATGGCGCCGGGATTTGTTTCCTCAGACCGCCCTTATTTGTAGTGATTCTGTGTGTGGGTATAAAATCATTTGTTTGCATACTTCAAGTCAGAATCAATCTCGTTGATATTGATAAATATCAAATTTTGTGCGATATTAGTATAGTTAAGTTAAATAACGGCCCTATCGTCTAACGGTTAGGACATTGCCTTCTCAAGGCAGTAATCAGAGTTCGATTCTCTGTAGGGTCACAGAATATAATGAGCGAAGCGAATATATATTCGTGATGTCGCAGTACTCAATATTTTCGAGCTTTGCGAAGAAAATATGCTTGTACCGGCGACGCACAACGAGTGAACGTCGTGAATGTTGTGAACTTCTGTGGTACAATTTAATATATGAAAAATACACAAAAAGGATTCATTGTTCCAATGCTAATTGGGATTATTGCCTTATTAATTGTAGGGGGTGGAGCTTATGTTTATTTGAATCAGCAACCAAAAATTATAGTTGCAAATCAGATTGAAAATAATATTGCAACAACAACTAAAATTAATTCTCCTATAAAGACAAGCGGTACTCCCTCAAATAATCAGATAGTTTCTTCAGTACAAGATCAAGTTTCAACCAAAAACCAAATTGTTGCTAGATATGCTGGAATTAGTTTTGACATATCTGAGCTAAGAATAGCGGCTGAAATTATTAGATCTAAGACTGGCAGTTATGTATCTTTATGTAAAAATGGTTTTTTTGACACATCTGTGTCTCCAGAAGTTCAGTCAAAGGTGCAGGATATTTTAACAAGACAAGGAGCTGATACACAATTGAAAGCCAGACTTTCTTGTGCTTCAAATAAAGATAGATTTGCTTTTCAAGTTGAATTTATTCCAAATTACAGTCTACCTGTTGGGCAATCATCTATAATCTGTATGGATGGTGTATCGTCTGGTTTTGATTCTAGGTTAAATCTAAAAACATACTCTTGTGAGCCTACAGCTATCACTCAATATCCTCCACACATTGATTCGGTCACCCCAATTGTTGATATAAACGGCAATATGCAATTTACTGTCACGGGAACTGGATTTACAGGTTCAAGACCGTATGTTGATGGACAAGGTGCAACATACAGTGCGGATAGTCTCACGGATACTACAATCCTTTTGATTTCAGTAAAGCAACTTTCTACTTCTGGTAAGCATTCAGTCTATTTAATAAATTCAGCAGGACAAAAAAGTAATATAGTCGATTTTACTAAATAATAAATAAAGTGACTTGTATATAATATGGAGGTCAGTAAGAAACAGTCATACTTAGTCCTTTGGTACTTACTTTAATTTCATCTCTGTAACTCGAAAGTTCGGAAAGCCACGTCTTGGGGTCACCATTTAGAGGGCAGGAGAAAACGCACGAAAGGGGTGCGGTGTTCAACTATTTCATGTTATAACTCGTTTCCCTGTGGTCTCTGCCACAGGGACGATGTAGGAAAGCTTGAAAACCCTCGGTTTTCATCTATACTTGTCTCATGACTAAGAAAGGATGGCACTGCGCTTATGATACTCACTATCACATCGTGTTTCCCGTTAAATATCGGAAGTCTTTGCTCTCCGACAGTATATCTAATGCAATTAAGGAAATTTCAAAAGAATTGGAACAAAGATATGAATTAGAAATCGAAAGTATTGGTACCGACGGTGATCATATCCATCTTCTAACATCATTCCATCCCAAATACTCAATCGGAGATTTCGTACGACTATACAAAAGCATAACCGCCAAACAGGTATTTTTGAAATTTCCTGAAGTGAAGAAAGACCTCTGGGGTGGAGAATTCTGGACAGATGGATATTATGCATCTACTGTCGGAGAGAAAGCAAACTGGTCTGTGGTAGAGAGATATGTGAAGAATCAAGGGAAACATGATGTGAATTTAAAAATATGGTAAGATATATATTATTAACAACCTGTCATGAGCCCGCTGATACCCTGCGGTCTCTGCCGCAGGGTAATTCATTTTAAGAATGTATAATGAAAATAAATTTACTGAACCTAGGGAGGCCGAGCAAATAGAAACTATTTCGAATCATGAATCAAAACAAGAGGCTCTGAATCAGAAAATAAATCAAAAAGCTGATTATATAATAGCGATCAGGAATACTATCTTTAATAATAGAAATTCATCTGCGGAAGATTTCAGTAACATGTTAAATGATTGTTTTGAGGCTTTTGTGATGGATTGTGATCAAAAGGTGCTTCAGAGGATTAGTAAATATTTTGATACCAAGGAACAACTCGAACAAGAAACTGAAGCTGTAGATGCCGTATCTGAGACTAAAGAAGAATTTGATAAAATCATCCAAGATTCTGATGTGTCATTTGTTCAACATATGTTGCAAGCTCAAACGAATCTCGTTTCAAAAAGAAAGATAGTTGAAGAATATGAAGCTCTTAATGAAGAAGATAGAAAAGAAAAGGTTATTCTAAGTGTTCGTGATAAACTAATTCATAGTGATGGTATTTCAGATGAGTGGCTTAATAATCCGCATGCACTAGACATGTTAGGTATTGAGGTGGTATGTAATGGGATATCACTGGATATATATTTTTCAGAGAATAATTGGGTAAAGGCAGTTAAAAAACACACTAAGTCACAGGGTCGACATTTTTCGAATACCCCAATTAATATAATCTTAAAAAGTGAGGATTATGATGGTTCTGAAGAGACAAGAATGCATGAAGAAATGCATAGTATTTTTGAAACTCTATCTTTGGATTGTAAATACGATGGTGAGGTCAGGGACTTAATGAGAAGTCGTGTTGAAGAGATTGCTCCAATTATAAGGAAGGCACCTGATAGTGAATTAGCAAAACAAAAAAGAGGGGAACTTGAAAGTTACTTATTAAGTTTCTTCGGTAGTTTAACTGATGAGCTTTTTGCTGACATTGAAGAATATCGACATACCGGAAAAGCACCCACGTACGAAGCGTATATTACTTCTCAAATAAGAATGAGTCTTGGGCCATATCTTAGACAAGGTTTACCCAGAGATCTTGGTTTGGATGGTAAAAAACTTGCTGATGAATACTCGAGAGTTTGTGGAGAAACTCTACAAATACTCAAGGAAGTTTACGATGGTGGATTAAAGAATGATATTATAGACAAAGTTCAGGCAGCCATAGTCTTATTTCCAAATGATATTAGAAAAGCAAAACGATTCATTGACTGGCTTGCGCATTCTTCGATATTAAGTAAAATTAATAATCATGGATGTTGACTATAAAGCAGATTTTGAAAAGTTTCTATCATTCACAAATGAGAAGAAGGTTTTGTTGGATGAAATAGTAAAAGAAATCAAGAAGAATAATGCAGAATCTCTACTAGATATTGGTGCAGGTAACGGTCTGCTTGCAATACCCTTATCGAAGGAAATTAAAAGGTATGTTGCTGTTGAGTCTAAAACTAAGTTTGTTGAGAAATTAACACAAGAGGGTCTTACAGTTTATGAAGGATCTTTTCCTATCGATATAAATGACTCATATGACATTACTCTTTCCTCGCATGCGCTATCGTATAATCAAGAAATATACATACAATACATTAATAAAGCACTTGAATTACTTAATCCAGGTGGAATATTTATCTTTATTACATTTAGGAGTCAAGAAGATGATTGGACAAGTTTATTAAAGGATCTTGGAATTCAGCAAATGGATCACAATCGCGTATGTTTTAATTCAATTATAGAATTACTGCATAAACGTTCAGGATCAGTTACTACAAGGAAAATTAAGACTTCACTAGATACTTCGGCGATAGAAGATATGGTAGATGCATTGGCTTTTGTTTACCATGGTGGCAATTTTGAACAAAAGACAAAATTCATGAGTTTACGAGAAAAACTAGTTAAAATACTAAATTCAAAATATAAAACAGAAGAAGGGTACAGTTTCCCATTTCAACATCATTTTGTGGTTACCAAAAATAATTGATTTCAGATCAATGAAAGTTGATTAATTACAGATAAAATGAAATAATTATGGCTAATTAATTCGAAAAGCCACGTCTTGGGCTCCCTATTTGTCCACCCAGTAGGTGATTTTGCTAAATCAAGAGCGTAGCTATTGGATACAAATAGCAGTACCTTTAGGTGGTCACTAGAGGTGAACATGCGATTCAGCAGAATCGCCTACTGGGTGAATGTTGTGAACGTCTGTGATATAGTTCTGATATGAAAACTCTACTAATAGATTTTGATGGTACACTTTGTCATGACAGGTTTTGGAGAAGTTTGGAACCAGAGTTGTCACAAAAAGTTCAACAATATCTTTTTCTATCTGATAAAACTATGGTGAAAGATTGGATGAATGGCGTCTATACTTCCGAGGACATAAATAAGTTGTTGTCAGACAGTTTAGGCATCAACTATGAATTTTTGTGGAACCTGTTTGTAAAAGATTGTCAAAACATGCATGTGGATGAGACTGTACTTAGTAGAATAAAGGAGTTAAGGAAAGATTATAAAATTATTCTGATCACCGATAATATGGATTGTTTCGATAGATTTACTGTCCCTGCACTTAAACTCGATGATTATTTTGATGCGGTAGTGAACTCATTCAATGAACAAACATCAAAGAATGAAAATGAAGGACAACTCCCGACTTATCGCCCCCTTCTAAAATCTCAAACCTCCGCCTTGTGAAATAAGGGTTGTTTGAAAAAAAGAGCCAAAATTGTTGCACTAAGGGTATAATATTGTAATGAATTTCAAAGTAAGAGAGGTAAAAACCAAGAGTGGTAAGACTGCTGTGCAGGTCTACGTTTTAAATAATAGGAAAAGAAACATATTGAAGCATATTGGTAGTGGAAATACAAAGTCTGAAATACAAGACTTAAAAGAACAAGCTTTCAATTGGATACAAGAAGAGATAAGCAAAAATGGTTTGTTCAAAGATGGAGAAGATTCATTCACAAAGAATTATGAGTATATAAATGTTAATTACAATTTTGCTTATACATTTTTAAGTGAGACCTTTGATAAATTTAAGTTTAATAATCATACAAAGAAACTTTTCAAGGATTTGTGTATTGCTCAAATACTAGAACCATCTTCCAAGAGACAAAACATTCTGTTTCTAGAAAGATTTTTTGAGATCAAACATAATCTAAATAATCTGTATGAATACCTCTCTGTATATGATGACAATCTAAAAGAGAATATTGAGAAGGAAGTAATTGAAATAGCCCAAAGAGAATTTAAATTTGATTTTTCTTTTGTATTGTACGATGTAACTACATTGTATTTTGAATCATTCAAAAATGATGAATTTAAGAAACCTGGATTTTCTAAAGACCACAAGCATAATCAACCACAGATAGTAATAGGGCTGATTGTCACAAAAGAGGGCTTCCCTGTGCATTATGAGGTGTTTAAGGGTAATACGTTTGAAGGTAACACCTTCTTGCCAATAGTGCTTGATTTTAAAAACAAACATAAAATTGAGAGTCTGACTGTAGTTGCAGATAGTGCCATGTTCTCCAAACTCAATTTAGATAATTTAAAAGATAATGGAATAAATTACATAATAGGAGCTAGGTTGTTAAATCAGAAGAAAGAAATGTTGGACAGAATAGATGGTGAGATAAAAAGAATACATGGTAACAGTATAAGAATTGGTGATTTGATAGTGGAATATAGTGATACAAGATTTATAAAAGACAAAAGAGATACGGAGAAGCAAATTGAGAAAGCCAAACAATATGAGAATGTGAAGACAAGTAAGATAACAAAACTTAAATTCTTAAAGAATGACAAGATAAAGTATTTTGTAGACCAAGATTTGATAGACAAGAATACAAAACTACTTGGCCTAAAAGGCTACGTTACAAATTTAAAATTGCCGAACATACAGATAATAGACTATTATCACAATCTTTTTAAAGTAGAACATGCCTTCAGAATATCAAAATCTGATTTGGAGATGAGACCAATATATCACCACAAAGAGAATTCAATCAAAAACCATATATTAATGTGTTTTGTTTGTTTATCCATCTCAGTGTATTTAGAGCTATTAAATGGCAGGTCTATAAAATCCATAGTTACACTCATTAAGAGTGTAACGGATGCCAAAATACATAACGTAAGGACTGGCAAGGTGTTCTTTGCACGGAGTGAAGTTAGTGAGGAGATTAAGAAATTGTTGCACTAAACCGATAAGTCGGGAA
>CAINHC010000007.1 GCA_903848795.1 uncultured bacterium
AATCCATAACTGATGCCAAGATTCAAAACAAACTTAATGGAAATATACATTATCAGAGGATAAAATTAACTACGGCTGTGCTGGAGATGGAGAAAATGTCGTACTAACGGCAGAAGTCGGGAGACTAAATTAAATTATCTAAATGGACACGTCCACCCTTAATCTCGTAATGCACGAAGTGCATTTAATATCACCAGCACGTCAATTGCTTCTTGAAGTATTGCACCAGAGATTGGCTTGATATAACCCAGTAGAGCAAAGATCATTGCAATAACACTTAACCCCATTCCGATGAAAATAGATTCGAATGCAATCCTCATGGTCTTTTGACTTATTTCTGTCAGCTCCAAAACTTTGGCGGTGTCATCTGATGTTATGATGGCGTCAGCTGTATCTGTTGAGGTTGTTGAACCGTGATAGCCCAGAGCAATTCCTACAGTTGCCCTACCGATTGCTGGTGCATCATTAACTCCATCGCCAACCATAATAACTTTCTTTCCTTCTAATTCGTATTGTTGTACCAAGTTCATTTTGTTTTCAGGAAGGCAGTTGGCTACAGTTCTGGAGAATCCAAGTTCCTGGCCGATCTTTTCTGCTCGCTCTTGTGTGTCACCAGTCACCAATACAATTTCTGACCCCGTCTCTTTTATTTTTGTGAGGATAGTTAATATATCATCTCTAATTTTATCTGAAAAAATAATGATTGCCGCGGCTTTATTATCGATACCAATATACACCGCCATCTCTCCATTGTCCTTTGCTTGTTTCTCAATACTCTTTGCTTCATTGCTAATTTCAATACCTAGTGATTGTAAGAACGATCCACTACCGTCTCTAACTTTTATTTCGTTATCCCCGGTCTTAATTATTCCACTTATGCCTTTACCAATAGTTTCTTCAAATTTTTCTGGAATAAATAGATCCAATTTTTTTTCATTTGCGTACGCCACCACGCTTTCAGAAAGAATGTGAGTTGAGAATTGTTCAAGTGAGGCAGAAAGCGCAACAACTTTATCTTCATTAAAGTTTGTGCCATCAAGCAGAATAACCTCCTTAACCTTAGGGGTTCCAAAGGTTAATGTCCCAGTTTTATCAAAAAAGAATGAGTGAGCCTTGGTTATGTTTTCGAACACCCCACCATGCTTAACAATAATTCCTTTCTTGGCGGAACGACTCATTCCAGCAATGAATGCAATTGGTGCAGCAAGAATAAGAGGGCAGGGGGTTGCAACGACAAGAACTGCGACAATTAATTTGGGATCAATCATCCATGCGACGCCGGCAATAACAAAAGTTATGGCAGTAAAAATTAGGCTAAACTTATTTGCTAAGCGAACTGTTGGCGCCTTTTTCTCCTGTGCCTTTTCAACAAGCCTAATGATTGAAGAGAAGGTGCTTTGTTCATGATTGGTTGTAGTCTTAATATAAATTATATCAATTGTATTAATACTTCCACTCCAAATTCTCGAACCAACTTTTACATCTCTCGGCATCGGTTCACCTGTAATCATTGATTCATCTATTGAAGATATTCCAGAAACAACCACTCCATCAACGGGTGTAACTTCACCGCGCTTTATCATTAATGTATCTCCAATATTTATTTCCTGAACAGTGATGTCTTCAAAATCAACATTCTCGGCTGGGTCGATTTTATTATCACCGGATTTACTTTTTACTCTATGTGCTTTTGTTGGTGCAAAACGAAGTAGATTCTCTAGGGCATTTTTTGCTTGGCCTTCAGCGTACTTCTCAAGTGACTCACCCCCAGAGAGCATTAACAATATTATTCCTCCAGCAATATGTTCTCCAATTACGACGGTTGATATAATAGCGACAAGAGCAATCAAATCAACGCCAAACTGTTTTTTGTAGGTAGATAGGGCTATGTTGTAGAGAGTGGGTATGGTGCCAATTATTGTAATATAGAGTATGGCTGTATCGATGTAGGCTCCTGTGGGGGTTGATCTAAATATTACATAGACGATCAGAGCAAGGAAGACAACTATGGCAATAACAGTATTTAGTCCGATATATTTTTTCATGGTATTTAATCATTATTTTACAACTTATTTGGAGATTTTGCATTACTTCTCAAAAGATACTAAAATAAAGAGAAACCATGCCCAAAACAACAAAACCAAAATTAGATAAAAAAGCAGCAAAGAACAGTCATAAATATATATTTGTAATCGGAGGGGTGATGTCAGGAGTTGGAAAGGGTATCACCACGTCATCAATCGGTACAATTCTTGAAGCCAAGGGGTATAAGATAAATATAATGAAAGTTGATCCGTATCTGAACGTAGATGCGGGGACAATGAACCCCACCGAACATGGTGAGGTTTTTGTTATGGACTCAGGGCTTGAGACTGATCAGGATATGGGAAACTATGAGAGATTTTTAAATAGATCTCTTAAGAAAGAAGATTATATGACGTCTGGAATGGTTTATAAATATGTTATAGATAAAGAGCGGGCACTTGGCTTTGGCGGAAAGTGTATTGATGCTGATAATATCAGGGATGAAATTGTTACAAGATATGAATCATCTGCAAAGACAAATCAATCAGATGTTACGGTGGTTGAAATTGGTGGGACAGTTGGGGATTATCAAAACGTAATGTTTATCGAAGCAGCTCGTGTGATGAAACTTCGTCACCCAAGAGATGTAGTTTTTGTTATGGTTTCTTATATGCCAATACCAAACAAAATTGGTGAGATGAAAAGTAAGCCAACGCAGAACGCTGTTAAGCAATTGAATTCCTATGGCGTGCATGCTGATTTTATCATTGCAAGAAGTGAGCTTCCTGTTGATAAGAAACGCAAGGAAAAAATTGCATTCTCTTGTAATGTTCCCGTTGAAAATATAATATCTGCACCTGACATAGATAGTATATACGATGTGCCGGTCAACTTTGAAAAAGATCATCTTGGGGAGATGATAACAAGAGCCCTGTCTCTACCTCATAAAACTACAAACATGAGAGGTTGGAAAGGTTTCGTGGCAAATGTTGCGAAAGCTAAAGAAACTACCTCAAGAGAAGTTAAAATTGCGGTAGTCGGAAAGTATTTTGATTCAGGAGATTTTGTTTTTTCAGATGCATATGTTTCTGTAATTGAAGCTATTAAGTTTTCTGCATATAAGTTGGGGGTAAAAATAAAGTTATCCTGGTTAAATTCTAAAGATTTTGAAAAGGATCCAAAGTCGATCAAAGATTTAAAGAATTATGATGGAATAATTGTTCCGGGAGGATTTGGAAATTCAGGAATTGAGGGCCTGATTAAAACAATAGAATTTGCCAGAATAAACAAGATCCCATACTTTGGGCTTTGCTACGGAATGCAATTACTGGTTATTGAATATGCTAGAAATGTATTGGGATGGAAGGACGCTAATACCGCCGAGATTGACCCATCATCTAGTCACCTGGTTATCGATATAATGCCAGATCAGAAGATTAAATTGGATAATGGTCACTATGGTGCTTCAATGCGTCTTGGAGCATATAATGCCGTTATAGAGAAGGGGACTGTGGCGTATAAGGCTTATGGACAGACAGAGATTAGCGAAAGACACAGACATAGATATGAGGTTAATCCAGTGTTTGTGGAGGAAATAAAGTCAGCAGGATTGGTCTTTTCCGGAAAATCACCAAATGGAAAATTGATGGAAATTGCTGAGCTTCCAAAGGGCGAACACCCATTCTTTTTGGGTACACAATTTCACCCAGAGTTTCTGGCAAGACCACTTGATCCACATCCACTTTTTACGGAATTTATGAAGGCTATTTTGGCCGAATAGACTTAATTTTGTATAAGTGATACTATTTTCGACGAATTAGGGTTCTTTGATGTTGCTATTTTGGCTGTACCTTTTGGAATACAATGCTTGTTTTTCAAAAGGTACAGCTAACTAAGTAAGGAGCTGTAATCAAACAATCCACACTGAAAAATGCAATGAAAAAAAATATCGTAGATTCTGTTTCTGAAGGTGGAAGGAGTTTATCTTTTATACCTCAGTATCTTCTGAAGATTGGCAGTTGGTTTGGACTAGTCGGTACCACCGGTTTGTCTGGCTATCTGTCATCATCGCCTGATCCAGTATCTGAATTTGAAACTTTTGTCGGGTCTCTAGCTATTATCTGGCGAAAAGATGATGACTCAAGAAAAAACGAAACTGGACACTGGTGGCTGGTCTGTAATGCTAGTACAGATGGTCTTCATCATGTTATGCGAGGTGTCGACATCTTCCTTAATGGGGAAAACCTTGACTATCCAAATCATTGGTCGTGCATCGCTGATCAATTGTTTGTTCCTATGAATAAAACCCAAAAGGAGGAATTGCGGTTTAATGGATTGAAATTCCTAGATGGGATTCTGACCGTAAGGGTTGATAGTAACCATGCCGATTGGAGGAGGATAGTGAATTACATGCACCTGATGTTTGTGTCAGGTATATTTGAAGAGAAATCTCATGATGTAATAACTATTAATCTTAATTTATTGAGATCTATTCAACCGTTGTCGAGGGAATAACTCAATCACTTCTGCTTACCATTCAATCATCACCAGATTATTCAACCACTAAACAAAACCCCGTTGTCTTTCGCTGAGACGGCGGGTTTTTTTATTTAAATTTTTATTTTAGCTCAAACATCGCAAAATCATTTCTAAATAGGAATTTTGCTAAATCGTAAATTGTATAAGTAATAAAGAAAGCTGAGAGAACATCAATTGAATAATGAAGGTGTCCCATTAGAACTATGATTCCAAAGAATATTGATGTTGCAAGGAATAATATTCCAAGCACTCTTTCTTTCCAAAAGATTAGACATAGCAGAAACGGTAGACCTGTGTGGGCTGAGAAGAAGAGATCTCCGCCAAATGTGAATAATTTCATCCAATTGGCCGAATTTAGTCCGATAATTAATCTGTCAGGGAAAGGGCCGATATGAGTTAGTGATACAAAAGCACTTCTAATCAATATGAAGAGTGCGATACTTTTTAGTATAAAAGGTAGCTGGTGAGGCTTATTTATGCAGTATACGAGGAGGACTGCCCACATGACAATTGGTCCATAAATAAAGATGTTATGAACATCATATACGGGGATATTACTTAGGACAATGTCATTAACAGAATTTCCAGCGCTAAAAGTTGCAAATCTTCCTGCGTAGAAATTGGCGACGAGCGAAAGTCCAACGAGGATAAGACCATCTATAATTGCAATTGTGTAAGTTTTACTTTTTAAATATGTTAAATGTTTTGGATTGATATTCATGATATAAGATGTTTTGCTATTTTAACATTGTTTTGATAAGAGACAAAGGGGGGGGTGATATGTAGGGGATGGTATGTAGTGTAATGCCAGGTTATAAAAAGATGAAAGAATATACATTTTCCTGCGTAGTACTATAATAGTAGGTGTAAGATGATGTCCGCAAAAGTACCAACTGGGGGGGGTAAGTAGGTGAGTAAATAAAGTAGACCAGTAGGAAGGCTGTCGGCATGTATAAATATGACTGATATTGTATATAAAACAGACGAAGAATTGTCAGTCCTTTTAATGGCATCAGATTATTCTGCCATGGCTGTTTTGATTGATAGATATCAAGCTCCCTTATCTAGATATTTGAGACGCATTGGCGTTTATAAAGAGGAAGATATTAAGGATTTACTTCAGGATATTTTTATAAAAATATATAAAAATATCAATTCATTTAATAAAGATTTATCATTCTCGTCTTGGGTTTATAGAATCTCCCACAATGAAGCAATTAGTTTCTTTAGAAAAAATAAAGCAAGACCAGAGGGTAATATGATCGATGACAGCGAGGAAATGCTTTTTATGATTGAGGATGACAGTATTAATTTGGCAGAAGAAATTGATCAGGGTTTAAACGGAAAGCTTCTAAAAGAGGCGATGTTGGAGCTTGATCAAAAATATAGAGATGTCTTGGTTCTGCGATACTTTGAGGATAGGGACTATGAAAATATCTCGGATATTCTACAGATTCCAAAGGGGTCTGTGGCGACGCTGATTCACCGAGCAAAGAATCAGCTAAAAGAAAAAATGAAAAAAATATGGAAAATAAAATAAATAATAAACAAAGTAATAATGAAGTTGGAGAGATGAAGGCAGGAGAGGCGAAAGAAGCAAAAGATGTAGGTAGGGTCTCCAATAACAGTGAAAATCTAAAATCAAAAATTTTTGAGCTTATTGAGCGAGACAAAATAAAGCCAACTTCCAAGATGTATTTTGCCGTAAAGGATAAGGCCCTATGGTCACTCCTTCTAATCTCTATGATATTTGGTTCAATTGCCTGTTCTGTTATGATTTTCTCATTCGCAAATTCTGAGGCTGGTTTTTATGATATGACAAATGATAGTTTTCTCGATTTCATATTTAATGTAACTCCATATCTATGGGTCATTTTGTTTGTAGTTTTTGGACTTATAGGATATGAGAACTTTAAGCATACAAATAAGGGCTATAGATATTCCTTTGGTCTAATTGTTGCTGTCGGATTAGTTGTTAATATTGCACTGGGTATAGTTTTGCACTCTCTTGGTTTTTCTAAGATAATAGACCAGGATTTTTCCTTAGACAGTTCATTTGTAAGGTCGTCTGATTCTTTAAGGCGAGCTAACTGGAATCAGCCAGACAGAGGGATCATTTCTGGCCAGGTGGTATCATTTTCTGATGGTAGTTCAACCTTTGTTTTAAAAGACTTTAATGGTAATTTGTGGACAGTTTCTTCTATGTACATTCCAAATGTTAGCTGGGATCTGATTTCGACGTCTTCAGAAATAAGGGTTATTGGGGTCAAACAAAATGTTTATTTTCCATCCACTTCTAGTTCGACCGCCACTAGAGGTTCTAGTACAGCGCCGTATGGTTCAATCCCATCTGGCTTAGCCACTTCTTCAGGTGTGGTTCTGAAGGGTGAAGCCTCGACCACGCCCTATATGGGCAGTATTGTCGCTTGTTATATATTGCCATGGAATCCAGATGATTATGTTTTAGGTATATCTAAAATTAAGGTTGCTCTAGTTAATCCAAATGATAGTGAAAGAAATCTTTCGGACAAACGTAATAACAATTGTAGGGCAATCAAGTCCTATAACATTATCAGGAGCATGGTTGAATTGAAATAATAAACTTTTAAATTTAATAAGCTTTTTGTTCACAGGCAGGGATGGTGAATTTTAAAGCACAATCATCAAAAAACCAATAATAAACATATCTACAATTTAATATTTTATGAAAGTAAGAAATCTAATGACAAAATACGCTCCACGGAACTGGGCGTTTTTTGTTTTTTCCAAAAATGATTTATAATAGAGGTATGACTGATAAATTAGATGTAATAAAAGTAAAAGAAGAAGTTAAGGCTAGCAAGGCTTATCTTTTGGATGTTAGATCCAAGGAGGAGTTTGCACAGTTTGCATTACCAGATTCAATTAATTTGAGCGTTGAAGATATTGAGTATGGCAAGGTCCCAGAAATCCCAAGAGATTCTAAAGTTTATGTTTATTGTATGTCTGGTGGTAGGGCAGAGAAGGCCGTATCACTGCTCAAGATGATGGGTTTTACAAATGTCATCAATGCGGGAGGAATTATGAATTTGATTTAAACAAAAAAATAATCAGATTTAATAAATTTCATCGGATTTGGATTCAGATTTGGCCCAGCCCAATAAAATTAATTTAGGTAATAAATTCAAACTCTTTTTCGAGTTATCCACAACATTTTTTGCAAAATATTTGACAGTGAACGTGCGTTCACCTATAATTTAATTACATTAAAAATAATTAAATTAATAAAAAATATATGAGCAAAATGACAATGATGTTTGAAATAAGAAGAGAGTTAAGATCACTTAACGACGCAATAGATAAGAAGATATTACGTAGTCAATCTTACGAGAGAGAGTCTCGCCGTCATCGATATTTGGTTAACCAATTGCGCAGGGTCGAGAGTGAGGCATCCATGGCCAGGACATTCTCACTAGCTTCTTTCTTCCTATAATTCGATTGGAATAATCACGTTGTATGATAGAATAAAACCAAATTGATATAATAAAATAAATAATAATGTCTTACGAAGATTACAAACAAAAAATAACAAACTTTTATAGGAGTAATAAGCGTATGCCGTGTTATTCAGAAATTATGTCCCTGATTGGTTTTAAGTCTAAGAATGCTGTATTTAAGTTGGTCAACAAGATGATTGATGAGGGGGTAATTGAGAAGGATTCATCGGGTAGAATTTCCCCAAGGCATATATTTGGAGAAGTATCTCTACTTGGAGTAGTCGAGGCAGGAATACCTACAACAACTGAAGAGGAGATACTGGATACTATGAGTCTTGATGAGTGGCTTCTTGGAGATTCAGCTGGTTCTTCAACTTATATGCTTGAGGTTAAGGGGGACTCCATGATTGAGGCTCACATAGAAGAGGGCGACTATGTTTTGGTTGAGCGCGTTACTGGCAATAAACAAATAAAGGACGGAGAAATTGTAGTTGCTGAAATTGATGGAGGTTGGACACTTAAATACCTTAGACATGATAAACGTGGTAAGATATACCTACAGCCTGCCAATAAGAAATATTCAAATATATACCCTGAATATGAGCTTCAAATCGGCGCTGTTGTGAAAGCAGTTATCAGAAAGATGTAGAAGATGGATGTCTGAAGGATAGGAAAAGGATACGATTTAATTATTGGATACTCTATAATAAATATAAACTCAGCAGGCAATCTTGCTGAGTAAAACAAAAAATATGAATGAATTAAAAAAGTTTAGTGGTGAGGCTCACAAGCTTACAGAATCTGGTAAGTACGCACATGAGGCGATGTTTTTTGCCCGCATAGTTATCGGATGTCTCTTTATGTATCATGCACTAGCAAAATTCGGCGGAGTAACTCCATGGTTTATGACAATCATCGGTGTCGTGGAATTAGTTTCAGCCATACTAATTTTGGTGGGTACAAAAATCAGAACAGCTGGCTCTCTGCTTGGTTTGGTAATGTTGGGTGCAATCTTCACAAAGATATTTGTGTGGGGAGCTGCCTTTTCTGGTAAGGGAGGTTGGGAGCTAGATATCGTAGCTATTGCGCTATTATTTGTGCTAGTTGCTGTGGATTCTAGTAAGTATAAGTTTATTGGAAAGAAGAAATAGAAGGATATGGTGGGGTGTGGAGATCTTACAGTCTGATTTTAAATCAGAAAACACTTGTGTATTAATTCTGAAATTTCCAATAAGCGAGAGCTAAAAGATTTTGATGAAAATAAGGCTGTTGCACATGAAGGTGGCGGTATCGCAGGTAATGCTCGCAAGGAGATTGAATCTGAGACTGGTAAGAAAGTTATAACAAGTGAAAATGCAAAGAAATTGCACTTAGCTTCAAAAGATAAGAAAAAACTTAACTAAAATAAATCTGCTTCTAAAAGTACGATGCTTTTTTCGGTGCATTTTCTTTTATAATAATCAGAGTATAATATTAAGTAGCTATCAGCAATTTTAACGACATGCAAAAACCAAAAGAAGGAATGGAAAATTTCATAATAAAGAAACTTGAAAAAGCACATACAATGGATGAAATTTGTGCTATGTTAAAAAGCGGTGGATTTTCCAAAGAGGAAATAGAAAGGGGTATTTTGCATGTCAAAAAAAATCACAAGACATTGCATCAAGATTTAGCTGCTTCAAATAATTTTTTACCATCGCTTAATAAAGGAGTGGAGAAGATTGGAAAGAGATTAGAAAAATTCGAGACTGAAGCAAGTAAACATATCGGATTATTTTCAGGTAGAATGAGGAGGAAAGATTTCATTGTTTCAATTCTGTTTCTGTTTAGTTTATTTTTTAGTATAGCGATAGTTGTTACTAGTTTTATACAATCAATTTTCCCTGAGAGCTGGAGTTTAATGAGTGAAATATTTTCTGCTGATACAAACGGTGTGTTGTGTTTATATATTCCAGTTTTATTTGCGCCATTTACATTGGTTTTTCTTTCCTTAACTACAAGAAGGTTGCATGACCTAAACTTGCCAGGAATTCTAAGCTTCCTATTTCTTGGAGTTTTCATATATCCATTTTCTGAATATGCATCAGCTGGAGTGATTGTACTTGATGTTGCATTATTTATACTGTTTATTTTTCTATTATCAGAGAAGGGTGATCCGGCAATAAATATATACGGAAAATCACCAGTTGGTCACGGTTCGACTTTTACAAAAATACTTAATTTAAAATAATTACATAATCAAATGAATTCATCATTTATTCACGCGGATATATTTTTTTACATAACAACGATTGCGATAGTTATTCTAACTACGCTTCTTGTAATTTTATTTTATTACATTATAAAGATCGTCATAAGTTTAGAGCAGACCGCTTCAAGTATACGAGAAGAAAGCGAACGTGTTATTGAAGATATCTCTTCAGTCAGAGAATCTATCGAAGAACACGGTGGACGAGTGGCAAATCTTGTTAAATTTGTTTTCAGTTCACTAGCACGAGGAGGGAACTCTAAAAATTCTGAAAACACAGAAAGAAGTAAATCAAGAAAGGTTACAAAAGGTGATAAAGATAGGGGTAGTAAAAGAGCGGAGTAGATGATGTTAATTAGAACCTGGTTAGTTTGTTCTTGGGCTTTTTCCGTTATGTATGAAGCTGTTATTTGATGGCCACGAGAGAGGATTATTGTTCGAAGTTGTTTGCGTAACGCCCAAGTAAATTAAAATGGTAAATATCTTTTGGTGAACGTTTGTTTTGTATATTTTTGATAGTCTTGGTATAATAGATACATCATGAATACAACAAAAACAAACAAGAAAGCTGGTGCTCAAAAAGGTACTGAAGCCAAAAGTAACGTAGCTGGTGTTTTGGGAATAATTGGCGGTCTTGCTGCAGCGACTGCAGTTGGAGCATATTTTGTTCACAATTCAAAAGACGCAAAGAAAAAAATTAAAAATGCAAAAGGATGGGTATTAAAAGCAAAGGGGGATGTTTTGGATAAGTTAGAAGATATGAAAGATGTCACAGAAGATAAGTATAAAACCAATGTTGACTCTGTACTTTCCAAATATGGAAAGATCAAAAAAGTTGAGGGTCCAGAACTTGAAAAACTAGCAGGAGAGTTGAAGTCACACTGGAAAACAATTGTTAAGGAATTGAGTGCTGGCTCAAAGACTGTGAAGAAGGCCGTAAAAAAAGGAGCTGCTGTTACAAAGATAGTGGTAAAAGGTAAATAGTCATCTTTGGGTACGGCGGTTGGCGGTCGGTAGAAATATCGGTAGGCAAAATCGAGTCCATTAAACGGCTCGATTTCGTCTTAATAATTTGAATTAAATTATCATTTCCATTCTACATCCCCATAATCTTCTATTCGTCGCTCAGTTAGGAAGTTTACCTTTTTTGCTGTAGGATTGAGGGAATAATATGAATACAAATAATTTCAAAAGAAATAAGCCAAAAAGTACCTCCAGAGGCGCTTTTAGAGGTGCCCCAGAGACAGCTCCTGTTATTTCTCGTCCACGTACATCTGGATTTTCTACAGACAACAGTGGAGCTAGGAATAGGGTTGGGGGTGGTGTTAGAGAAGGGGCCAGGAATAGTGCTGGAAGCAGTGCTGGAAATGGAGTTAGGAGAAGCGTACCTACTGCCTACAATTCTGCCTATGATTCCAAGAAGTTAAAGTTTGCCCCACTTAGCGCGCCCAGAATAATTCCTAAGGTCTCCAATAGACTGGCTCCAGAAAGTGCTCCAATAATTGCGCCAGCTCGCGCACTATCTTTTGCGCCCGCTAACTCAAAAAACCCAACTTCTTGGGGTAATGAGGCTGAATGGTACGACGACTATTTGGCAGATAGTGATTCATATCAAAGACAAATAATTATGCCAAATATTGCAAGAATTATAAGTCCTATGCCTGGTAAAAAAGTTCTGGATATTGCATGTGGTCAGGGATTATTTTCGGAGACGATGATGGATAAAGGTGCTAACGTTGTTGGTGTTGATATTTCACAAGAGCTAATTACGCTTGCAAAAAATAGATTTAAAAATAAGATTCTAAAAGAGGATCTATTTATAGTATCTCCAGCGGACAAAATGATTTCTGCAGGAATTAGAGAAGAATCTTGCGATTCTGCAATGTGTATTCTCGCTGCTCAAAATATACAAGAATTTGATGCCGTGATTAAAGAGACTTCAAAGATTTTAAAACCAAAGGGGAAGTTTGTAATAGTTTTGAATCACCCATGTTTCCGTGTTCCGAAGCAATCTGACTGGCATTTTGATGTTGAGGGTGGAGGACCAGAGGGTGATCCGTCGTACAATATTGTGAATGGCAAGAAAACCGGAAGATATGGAAGGGTTGTATACAGTTATATGAGCGAGGGGATAATCAAGATTGATATGCACCCAGGTGAACAGGATAGACGTAAGAAATCTTACACGACATCTTTCCATAGACCGATGCAAATCTATAGCAAATGGTTGGCAAATGCTGGATTTTGTATATTAAGAATAGAAGAGTGGACTAGTCATAAAAAGAGTAATCCCGGAACAAGAGAATTGGCAGACAAAAGGTCAAAGAAGGAAATACCCTTGTTTATGTGTATAGAGGCGGTGTTACTAGATTAGGGATATTCCGAGAGAATCATTATGGTAGGGACTGGGTCTTAAAAATGGTGGACTAGGCTACAAAAATGTCGTAATATTAAACGGATGAAGATTTATCGATCATTATTATCAATAGTCCTTTTCTTCGTAATAATCTATTTTTTTAGGGGTTATTTGAATGGTTCACAAATTAATTTCTGGGGTGCCAAAAATAGCACCTCGACTACTTTAGGTACCTCATCAGGGTCTTATCCAATAGGTACCACAACACCAAATCTATCATTTCCTGAAAATATAATTTCATCCATATCAAATGAAATAAAAGTTAGTGATTCAAGGGCTGGGTATACTCCTAATCGTGATCAGCTACCGCCAATTGTTGGAGAAAATAATCTTGAATCAAAAGATGGGCGATTGACAGATGACGGTGTATTTTTTGATACTAATATTGAAAGAGGTATGCAGTCTTTACCTCCACTTAAGAGAAATTCTTTGTTGGATAAAACAGCAGAAATAAAACTCAATGACATGTTTAGTAATCAATATTTTGAACACGTTTCTCCAAGTGGTTCGAGCGTATCAGATGTTGTGAATGGCGTTGGTTATAAATTTCTAGTTATAGGAGAGAACCTAGCACTTGGGAATTTTGCAGGAGATGCAAAGGTTGTTGCCGCTTGGATGGCAAGTCCAGGACACAGAGAAAATATATTAGATAAGCGGTATACAGAGATGGGTGTTGCTGTTGGCTATGGAATGTATAAAGGAAGGATGCAGTGGTTGGCGGTGCAACATTTTGCAAGACCAATGTCATCGTGTCCATCACCAAATTCTTCAATGAAGGATAAGATTGCGAGGGATAAGGAAGATCTTGTGCTAAGAGAAAGTGGTATTACAGCAACCAAGAAGACTGTAGACAACGCAGACCCACTAGATCCAAATTTGTCATCTATTGTTTCAAACTACAACGTCTTGGTTAATGAATATAATGATAAACTCAAGAGTTTGAAGGCCGAAATTACTAATTATAATTCTCAGGTTACAAACTTTAATAGCTGCTTGGATGCAGTTACGACACCGGTTAAATAAGTTTATTTTATCCACAGGCATTATTGAAATAGACGTCAATTTTTTAAATATTATGCTAAAATTGATTTATGGACAAAGTTATCTTTCATTTAAAGAAGTGGTCTAAGTTTACGGCTAGTTTATTTAATAATTTAATTAAAAGTTTTATCTTTAAATATGGTTTTTCAAAATCGTATTTAATCAAGGTTTCATCAGTGTTTTTGCTGGTTGCTGTAATGCTGAGTTGGGGAATATCAAATGCTATAAATAATGACATTCAATCTGCTACATCAAACTTTAGCGTATCAGGTACTGTGTCTGAGGTTTCCAATACTTACATTGTTGTGGCGGATGCAAATGGTTCACTTAAGTCAAGTGATGGGTCGTACAACTTGAATATTGATTACCTTAAGAGAGTTGAGACAGATAAGTATGTACCACTTAATATTTCCGACATTGTTGTTGGAGATAAGATTATTGCACAGGGTGTAACTAATGGGTACGCATTCTTTATTAAAAGAATTGTTTCTTTTACTTCGATTGCTCATGATGTAGCTAAGACAGATGAGAACGCAACAACAACCGCAACATCAACGGCTGTAACAGCAGATAAAGCTTCGTCAACAAATGCCTCATCAACTAGCGCGACCTCAACGGAAAGTGGCGGAGACACAAAGGTAATTACACCTCCAGCTAAATCTTCAGTTGGAGATAATTCTCCATCAACTTCTACTTCAACTCCCGTTAGTGATTCTAAGGATGGTACAAGTACCGGTTCAGCTGGTATGGGTTCAAGTACTATTCCAGTAACTCCAGATTCTACAACTGGAACCTCAACAGATAATTCATCTTCAACTTCATCTATTGTTGATAAAGTAAATGATGTAATTCAGACCGTGATAGATAAGGTGAAGGATACTGTTTCGGGTGTTATAGATAAAGTTACTGGTGGTTCTTCTGATAAAATTGTAGCACCACCTGAGACTCCAGTAACTCCATCTACACCACCAGCCACACCCGTAACCCCAGCCCCAGCTCCAGATACAGGTAATCCACAACCAGTAACTCCGGCTACTGTGACAGAATAAATATTATTAATTATTAAATAAAAAAAATATCATGGTTCAATTTCAATCAGGTGTATTAGAGAAAACAAGATTCGTATCAAACGTTCTTCTCATTGTTCTCTTGGCAGGTAACTTATACTTCTCAGTGCAATATGTAGAAAGTCTAAAGAA
>CAINHC010000008.1 GCA_903848795.1 uncultured bacterium
ATTTTATGAAGTGTTTGGGTTACCTTTCACCGAAAGAAGTATTGGAAAAACATCGCAAAAGAAAAAAGAAGCTCTGATCGCTTCCTTTTTCTGAGAATTGTATGGTTTTTAAAATATTAAAACGTGGGGTTTGTGTGCCATTTTCTAAATTTACATATTATAACACATTTTTAGGTCTCTGCACGGGGCCTGACCCCAAATTAAACTCCCATAAATATGGTTTTATTTTCACTCGTCATATTCTTCATGAACTTATTTATCCTCTCATCAATCATTATGTGACGCCTAATTAAGGGTGTTTTTAGAATCATCCCCTCCAGACTTCTGCATCTACTCAGCGCGACGTAAGCTTGACCATGCGTAAATGTCCCTCTTCCAAAATCTACTATCACATTATTGTATGTCTTCCCCTGCCCCTTGTGAATTGTAATCGCCCAAGCGAGTCTGATTGGAAATTGTGCGAATGTTCCAACAACATCTGTATCCACTGAGTCAAAATCTTTATCATATGAGAATTTAACCATCTCCCAAGTATATTTTGGAACGAGAGCTTCCGTGCCGTTCTCAAGCCTCACATAAATTTCTTGCTTATATTCATTAATTTTTGTCACGGTTCCAAGATCGCCATTAACCCATCTTCCCTCTTTGTCATTATTGAGCATCATGATTCTAGCGTTCTCCTTAAGCGCCAAATCCTCATTTGTTGGCAAATTTCTTTCAAACATTCCACTCTTCTTACCTTTGAAAATTATTTTATTTGTTTCAAGTTCATTTAATTTTCCATTATTGATGGCGTCCGCCATTGCGTTTGTTGTAACGAGGAAAATATAATCGTTAAAAATCGAAGGATCCAGATTTTCATCCGCTGGATCTTGATGTCTTTTGTTTAGCAAATCCAAATGCGAATCTCTAATATTTCCACTTCTTATTCCCTCCAAAATATCAATAAATTTGCTATCATCCTGTCTGTAAATTTTATTTAATTCAATTAATTTAAAATCTGCATCAACAAAAACTTTTGAATCAAAAAAGTATGGGCTCTTATAGTACGATGAAAACATTTCCTCCTCATAACTTGTAACAACCGGCGGAAGCTGAAACAAATCCCCAACAGCTATAATTTGCACACCACCAAATGGTAGGTTTTTATTTTTGCCATTTAGACGCATGAACATGTCTACACAATCAAGGAGGTCCGCTCTAACCATTGAGATCTCATCAATAATTATTGAATCCAAATTTTTATAAATTGCAGTGCTTCCAGTTGCCTTCTTGATTGAGACTGGGCTAACATTAATACCAAATTTAAAAAATGAGTGAATTGTTTGTCCACCAATATTCACTGCTGAAACTCCAGTTGGTGCAAGAATCACAACTTTCTTCTTTGTATTTTCTTTGAAGTATCGGAGTAGTGTTGTCTTACCAGTCCCAGCCTTTCCTGTTAAAAAAATATTTTGTGAGGTGCTCTCCATTGAGTTAAGAGCCATTAGCGTCTCGTCGCTCAATTCTATCTTTTCTCCATTTATATAAAATCCGTCTTTTTTAGGTGCGCCGTTTGCGCCTCCATTGACTCCGCCTGCACCACTATTCCTTCCTGCTTCCTCTTTTTCTTTTGCAATTTTTGCCAAAGTCTTTTTAAAAATCTCTGTTTTTGAAGGACCAGTTTTTTTAGCCTTACCAGCGCCAGAATATTTTTGAAATTTAGAATATGAAGAAAATACCATGAATGCAATTATAACATAAACAATAAAATACAAAGGTTCAGTATGAAGAAAAAAGTGTGATGTAATGCAAAAATAATGCAAAAGATAAGGGCGGCGGAGTGCAAAGCACTCCGCCGCCCCATTTAAATCAGCCACCCTCACTCGCTCTTTTTCTCACGAATATGAACGTCACCCGTAAGAGCATACATACCCAGCATGCTGACGCTGTTTGGATACGGATTATAGACTTTGAAAACAAGCGAACTGGAATCAATCCAGTAGGTTTTACCGACTTCAAATCGTCCACCAACTTTAATTTGCTCAATGTTTTTAATAGCTTCGCCAGGCCTTGATTTAAGAAGGTCATTGTGCACACCAAGAATTTCAACTGAGACATCCATTCCACCACCAGGATCAACAACTTGATAGTAATTGAATGCAATAGTGTGAAATCCTGGCGTGACAAGAACATAGGTTTTATCCACGTCCACACTCTCCCTGTTATCATCAACAGAATAGACCGTGGAAACAGTGGAGCCCTTCCCAGAGCCAGTCTTGGTCACAATTTGCAGACGAGCCATTCCGCTGCTGGCAAAGATAGCATCATCTTGCATTGAAGCGCATCCTGTAAAAAATACTAGAACAACGGGCACCAAAATCAAGGTGACAATTGATGTGATTTTACTACACAAATGCAACACATTCATCTTCATTATTGTCTTCATTTTTTCTCTCCTTTTTTTGTTGTACACTTTTATTTGTTGTTTATCTACGCTAACCATTTTCTACTATTACAAAAAAGGTGACGCCTTCGGAATAACCGAGGACGCCACCGATGACAACTCAAAAGCTATACAAGCTCAATGAGTCTACTAAACAATTGAGTTCATAGAACAGTGGTTTTGTCAAAAGGAAAAGACCCAACAGACAGAGCCACCCATTGTTTTTCCCAGGATTGCAGTGAACTCCATGCTGCAGGAATCTCCGAATCTCCAACCGGCCTTTGGGCAAATTGCCGGCAACCAAATCATCTTGGTCTTTGCCGACTCCTCGGAACCAAAACGGTCCCATCCGCTGTCAGCGTAGATACCCGTCAGTTTGCCATCAACGCCGATGTACAAATTTTGAGTCAGATACAATGAACATCCAATGTTCATATACATACCGAAGTCAGCTTCGGTATAAATGAAAGCGCCGTTTGCTGCCGGCCTTGAATCATTGATGTTCTGCTTACGGTCTTTGTTGTAACCAAAAAGACCGCCGATTTCAAAATTCCACGCGACATCCTTAACAAATTCCTGCTGGCACCGAACCCCAAGGGCTCCAAAGCTGAGGAATTTTTTACTAATATCCGTCTTTCCAGCCGAACCGGCAACGCCGGCATTAGGTAGGAAATAGTCATTAGGATGGGTGTTATGGACACATGACAACCCGGCATCAGATATCGCTGAGTATCCTTGATAACCCAGAGTGACTCCTAAGTGAAGCTTAGAAGTATCTTCCTCCGAGGCACGAGCCACCAAACTGGTGGAGATCAGAACAAAGGCCATCATTAGGCCAAACATTACACCAATTACGAATTGTTTTTTCATTTTCCTGTTTTTTCTGTTGTTTCTGTTTTGTTTTTTGTTTTATTCAGTTTTCAAGCGACGTCAAAGCACAACATCTGCGTTGGTTTGAAATCCGAAAAAAAGAATACCACCCAACCTAAATTTAGTCAAATATTTCCTAAACATTCCTAAACATTGTCGTAAACATTTCTTAAACACATCAAAATCTTGCAAGTATTCCCTTTGTAGCCACGCGAGCGCTTCAACATAATTACCTAGAAAGTGATATAATAAATGAATCGATGACGCCAGAAGAACCAACACTCACTCAACAAAATTCGCCCCTTGAAAAAAGTGGACAAGATTTCGAAATCGAAATAGCAAAAAACATTCGAGAAACTTTTGCATCTGGAACCCTGGAAGAAAAACTAGATGTTATTCCCCAGATTTCTAAAATAACTGAACCATCTAGACTTTCGCAATTTGAGAATCTAGCAAGTGATTTGATTAAATCCATTCTACCTACTTACACAAATTTTGGAACTGAATATTACAATTCACAAGATACAGTCCAGCATATTATAAAAGCCATTAAATTAATTGAATATTTGCCATCAGAAAAAATAAAACATGAGCTATTAAGATATGCGACAGAAACCTATGAAATTTTTAGAATTGTACTTAAAAGAACTCCCAATCATGGAAACATTGAGTTTGTAAAATATTTCTTTAATGAAATAGATGGTAAATTACCCAGCGATCCACCAAAAGAAATATTTCGTATTCCACGTCCATTATCAGCAGAAGTATTTGGAGTAGAATACAGGGTACCCTATGGACTTAGAGAAAGAATTGAACTCGTGTTCAAACTGCTAAGATTGGATTCTTGGACAGAAATCGCTAAAGCAATAAAGATATTCTATTTTATTAATGATGATAATAAAAGAAAAATCGCTTCTCCAATAATTAAGTCTATTGAACAAAAAATATTTGATTTAATAAAGAAAGGATTAAAATACACTGACGAAAATCCGCCAGATGAAGGTAATAGTTTATTTTCAAATTTAATGGCATTAGATTCAATAGAATATGCCCCAGATAATTTCAAAGCTGAATTAATTAAAATTGCAGAAGCAAATATTGATAAAATGGGAGACAATGCGAAGAAAAAACTAGAATCACTAAGGGCCACTTTCTGAACTAAGCTTAAATCGCCAATTGAAAACTTCTCCCCAAATTCTACCCAAAAACACCTTTCATCAAATTACTTTATACATTATAATTAACAAATGAAATATCAACAACGCTTATTGCGTATTGGAATTATTTTTTCCTTTATATTTATTCTCTTCCCTTCCCAAACATTTGCTATGCAAATCTTTGTCCGCCAGGCCGTTGGTGGAACACAGGCACTTGAGGTAGAGCCAAGTGATTCTATAGAAAATATTAAAGCAAAGATTCAGGATAAAATTGGCATAACTCCAAACGTCCAAAGACTTGTATTCGCTAACCATAGACTTGAGGACGGTAGAACACTTTCAGATTATAATATTCAAAAAGAAGCCACGGTCTACCTTGTTATAACTACAAACAATAGAGCCTCATTTACCTTTACCATAACCCCATCTTCAGGTGGAACCTGCAATTGGTCAACTCAATATAATAGTTGTACCTTGCAAGAAGCACTGAACGTTGCGCAAAGCGTATTATTTGACGATTCAATAATTAATATTGGAGCTGGAACATATTCAAACGCAGGCATATTTACATATTCCGCACAAATTGATTCTCAAACACTTACCCTCAACGGAGCAGGATCTACAAATACAATCATCACCAATACAAATGGAACCTCCACTGATCCAATGGACATTGTTGCACAAGGTACAATATCTATTAATGGTTTAACTTTTCAAGGTGGTGGAACTGGACTAAATATTACAGATAGTGCAAGTACAAATGTTGGAGTGTTCGATGTATTGATTAATAATTCTACATTTCAAAATGCCAGTGGTGGAGGATTATATATTCAAAATAGTTATGTTCACGGAAGTTTGAATGTAAAAGGTAGTCATTTTTCAAACAATACCAAGAGTGCTAGTGGAGCGGGTATCTTTTTGGTCGCTGGTCAAACATTTCCAATTACAATTGGAGGAAATAACATTGGCGATGGAAATACATTTGATGGAAATGTCTCCACAGCAGGTGGTGGTGCAATTTACATAGACACAAATGGCGCCAGCTCCCCCATCATACTCGCGCATAATACTTTTACATCAAATCATGCGTTTGATGGTGGTGCTATATATCTATATGCAAACTCTGGTCTCAATCTTCATCATAATACATTCACAGCAAACACAGCAGATAATACTGGCTCCGCAACACGTATGTATGTCGATGGTGCGACTGGAAATACTTCAGATAATACCTTTAACAATAACATTATTTCGCAAAATGTCGGGCAATATCCATTCTACATTTATATTGACTCCACAGGCTCTTTCACCATGAACTCAAACAAAATGTTCAACAATACTAGTAGCGGTCAACCCGCAGAGCTTATTTTATTTAGAGCAATGAGCAGCCCGATTGTAATTGCAAATAATCTTATATTTGGTAATCAAATTACAGAAAGTGGTGGCGCAATGAACGTGTATTCAAGTAATTCCAATACAATTAATTTAATTAATAATACAATCACAGGAAATACCTCGACCAATGGTGTTGGAGGGCTTCTGCTTTCTTCAAGCGGAATAGATTCCTGGAATTTGTTTAATAATATATTTTGGAACAATAGAGGTAATGGAGTGCTTGGAAGAGACATTTCAGTCAGTCAAACTCCAACTTTATTTAATTTGAAATATAATAACTTTTCACAAATTAATAGTACCAGCACCCTTACTGGTTTTGCAACTGCATATCATTTTGCTAATAATGTTTCTATTGACCCTCTATTCAAAAATTCAGGTGATTCGGATTATCAAATAGATTCCAGTTCCCCTGCTTTTAACGCTGGATCAAATGATTCACCAAGTTTACCAGCAATTGATATTATTGGAGCAAATCGAATTGATCAAGGAACAGTTGATTTGGGTGCATATGAGTTAATTATTCCTGTAGTACCGGTCGCTCAATCCCCCGTTATAAATCCTCACTCATCTTCAGGTGGTATCTATTATGGATGCAAAGATGCTAATGCATTAAATTATGAATATTTTTCATGGAGTGTCCCTTCGCTTTGTAGATATGGATTAATTAAGCCAGCTAACACAGCGCAATCTACAAGTACACAGGATTTAAAGACTACAGGCATTGTATTAGTTGGTGGTACAAACAGTAATCAATCTACAGGTACAACATCAACAACATCAACAACAATCAAGGGCCTTGTGTTCACCAGAGCACTTTCAAAAGGAATGTCAGGATCTGATATTCTTAATTTGCAAAAATTCCTAATAGATCAACATACAGGCACTTCCTCTATTAATCTTGCAAAAAATGGAGCTTCTAAATATTTTGGGAGTCTAACAAAATCTGCATTGGTAGAATTCCAAATATCAAAAAATATATTACCTGCAACAGGTACGTTTGGTCCAAGGACTAGAGATTTCTTGATTACAAATATAATGTTTAGTATAAAACATGAAAAAACTAATTGAAATTTTTTTTATCATATCTGTTATTATTTTAGGAATCATAAATAGAGACTCCTTAATCAATAATTGGCAACGGGCCTTTCAGCAGTATTTTCCATGTAAACAACCAATTTATTATCGTCTAGGAACATTTGATACCAGATTTGGAATATCAAAAGAGCAATTTATCAAAGACCTCGCTTCAGCAGAGAAAATTTGGGAAGACCCTACCGGCATTGATTTATTTGAATATTCTCCAAGTGGAAATTTAAAAATAAATCTAATCTATGATTCTCGCCAACTTACTACAGATGAGTTAAGTAGCATGAACTCTACACTCGATAATGGCAAAGAATCTTATGATAAATTAACGACAGAATACAAGCAACAACAAGCGTCTCATGATCAGAAAAGTTCCGATTTTGAAACAAGACTAGCAAATTTCAATGTGCGAAAAGGAAATTACGAAGCAGAGGTGGCGATGTACAATAAACAAGGTACAGTAAGCGCAGAGATTAAAAATCGTCTAAATACTGAGAGGGATTATTTAAACACGGAATCGTCAGCGATAAATCAATTGCATACTGATTTGGACAATGAGGTTACGTCGCTAAATGCAATGATTGCAAATATTAATCAAAATGCAAATACTCTAAATATGGGCGTTAATCAATACAATACCATTAGTGCACCCTTGTCTGAAGGCTTTAATGAAGGAATTTACAAGAGTGATCCAAAGGGGCAAGAAATTGATGTCTATCAATTTAGTGATGATAAAAAACTGATCAGAGTTTTAGCTCACGAATTAGGACATGCTATCGGGTTAGAGCATGTGAATGATTCAGAAGCTATTATGTACAAATTAAACACAAGCACGAACATGAATGCAACAAAGAGCGATTTGGATGCAATAAAGGCAGTGTGTAAAATAAAGTAAGCAAACAAAAGCCGACAACGACATATTACTATTCTGCAATTAATTTTTACTTATTTGCTTTAGACAAAGTCATAATAATCTTCTTCACATCTGCACCAAGATACCCAGATGCAGGTGTGATTGAATTTGCTTTCTCAAATCTTATCAATGCCCGCTTTGTCATTTCTCCAAAATATGTAGTCTCATAACCATCTGACCCCAAGCTTCCTGGAATAGTGGATATAGGAAAACCATATCCATTTAAAAACTTTTGTAATAATTTAACATCATTTCCACGACTACCAACCAACAAGTCTCTTGGCGCTTTTGATACTTTCTGCATGATGTCTCTTACTGATGTTGTCAAAACTATAGTTGGAGCCTTATTATCATCAGTAGTGTTAGCAACACCAATGACGGCGGGGATAACAGTAACCTTCTGAATGACTGGGGTAAGTGTACCAATTATTTTCTTTGTACTTTCTCCAAGAGACCCATCAGCTGGAGATATTTTATATTTCTTTTGGAATTTAATAAGAGACTGCCTTGTCATTTCTCCAAAATATGTAGTCTCGTACCCCTTTGAACCTACACTTCCTGGGGCAGTAGAAATTGGAAAACCATATTCATTTAGAAATTTCTGTAGTGATTTAACATCATCCCCTTTACTACCAACATTTATATTTCTTGATATCTTTGATGCAATCTGAGCTGTAGCTGATGTTGTGTTTACAGCTGAACTGGTAGCTATGTGACTTACTAACATTGAAGTATCTAATGGATTTGACGATGCTGATGAACCACCACCTCCTCCACCGCCAGATGTTGGAATAATTGAATTAACTATTATTGTAATAGCGGTAGATTTATTTGAAGTCTCCACTGTTATAAATTTCAAACTTTGAGAAACAGAAATACTATGTGAGCCTTCACTTAAACTTACTTGTGATGACCATAATCCATTTGAATCTGATGTAGAGGTTCCGATCTGATTATCGCCATCGTATATTTTAATATCAGCATCCGCAAAGGCAAACCCTTCTAAATGAATATCCTTAACTGAAGTAGTATCCCCTGTATTTAGTGCCTTTGGACTTGCTCCACCCGACAATACCGGAGACAACATATCAGCTTGCTTTTTTGTTGTCAAAATTGATATACCTGAAGCGATTTGGTCACCAACACGGTATGTTTGATCTTGATATATAGCAATAGCACCATCCGCTCTTTGTGCAATTGGTCCTTGATAATATTCAAGACCTCCACCTATGTTGTCATAAAATCCACGGTCAACAGTTCCATCAGAATTAATTCGAATCAAACCTCCAATGTTATATCCATTAAATGATGTAAAATCTCCACTCAAAAGTATTTTACCATCAGGCTGAATAACTGACTGAGAAATACTACCAACAGCCCCAGTCCCGATATTATTTTCAAATGCAGAATTTAACGTTCCATCACTATTTAGTAAAACTACACCCGGAGTTGATGTACCATTAAAACTTGTAAAATATCCCACAACTAAAATTTTATTATTATCCAAGACCTTAACATCGAAGATATTGCTATTAAATCCAGCCCCAAAAGACGTGCTGAAATTTTGATCTATACTAAAATCTGAATTCAATCGAATGATTTTTCCAGTTCTTACTACAGAAGAAGTTGCTGTAATGTTTACAGGCCAAATAATTTGATCACCATCCTTAACTGCCATGGGTTGCCAATTATTAAGAGTATCTCCATTACTTGTATTATATGGAAGACTATTACTTACGGTACCATCACTGTTAAGAAGAATTAGTTTTGAACCAGAGACTCCATGAGAATCATTATTTCCTTTTACTATTATCTTATCCCCAAAAGGAGCGGCCACAGTTCCATAAATTTCCGAAATTCCCAACTTGGCATTTTGTATAAAACTTGTATCTAATGATCCGTCAGAATTTAATCTCGCAAGAGTGCTTGTTGATATGCCATCATATAGAATTGGACTAATAAAAGACAATACTATTTTACCGTCAGGTTCTATAAACATAGAGTCAACACTAGCAGAATCATTCAAACCAGAAATAAAATTTGGATCTAATCCCCCTGTATTAGTAAAACGCAAAATACTATTTCCAGATACTGTTGGATTTTGAACATGAGGAGCTATGTAGGAATCTTTTGGAAAAGATCCAGCAACTAGTAAATTATTCATACCATCAAAAACAAACTTTTCTACATTTGGAGGAGATATGTTTTGCAAACTCAAATATGCGGGATCAAATGAAATATTTGATCCATAGTCAAAACTGAAAAGCTTTATTTCAATAGTAGCTTTTCTAGAGGCTGGTATGTTGCCACTGTCTGTAGCCTTAACGGTAAGAGATAAATTTGTACCATACGTACCAATATTAATCGGGTTTATTTGATAAATTTGTCCAGTTGACGCATTAATACTTAAGAAATCTGAAGGATTTAGATTTACAGGATATGCTTGAAGAGTAGTTACTAGAGTATCTAGACTGAACGTTATCGTCTGTCCAGCGTCAACATCAGTAGCCGATAAGGTGCTAATCGCGACACTCGGTTTAATTTTGGCCTGATTTAAAATTATAGCATCTATGCCCCCAGTAAAATTTGGAGCTATATTAATTGGATACTGAGTGAAGCATGTAGGATTATACACTGTAACCTGATAACCATTACCATTACCCATGGCCGAGATGGCGGAATTAATTTCTGATATATAAGTTCCAAGATTCTGTCCCTCCCCAGCGCCATAGTGAGTAAAAAGTAAAACTGGTTTATTGTCAATAATAATAAAACCTGGCAAACCAGAATCTCCAGCCCTTATGTCCCCACTAAAACTCCCCCTTAAACCATTCAAATATGGGAGGTGTGTTATAGTATCATTCATAAAGCCATTCAAGGAATGGACGAATGCAAAGGAGTCCTGATTAAATGTAAGTATCGGCACATCTAAATCATAATTTGGCTCTGTTTTCTGTACGAGACCTTTTAAGATTGCAGAACTAACTAATGGATAATAAGTTACAGAATCTGGCACATCACTATCCAAAACTCCGACATTTATGTCTGTATTAGGAATAGTATAATTATTGACTACAGTTCTAACAACTTGATTACCATTAGAATCAAAAAAACCAATTTTAGCACCTATCGGATCGGAAAGATGATTTGCTGTAACATAATGCCTTGGAGTTATAAGTGTTTCTCCATGAGTATAAAAAACCTGATCACCCCAACCAATCAGAGGCCAACCAGCATCAGTCCATCCAGCAACTCCAGTAAGATCTAGAGGAGTCAAAGCTGATGTCCAAACATTTGGATTTCTTGTCCATGGTAATATTTGAGACAGAGGACGATTGGTATATTCAGCGAGTCCTGTCGTTGTAGAAACAGCTGAAAGACGGCTATTTATCTGATTGGATGCATGAGTAGAAAGATCCAATGAATCTAAACTATTACAAGCCGTTGTAGGAGCTGAAGTTATTTGAACGTGCGCTGATACCGATATTGGATTAAATATAAAAATAAAGCACGACAGAGAACATAAAAACAGAATAGTGTAGGAATTTCTCTCAGCACCTTTATAATATCTAGCTACGATTTTGTTATTTTTCATAGCATTCAATAAAAGACGTAATCCATTTTAAGAACATCGACATAAGGTAATGTTAACATTGATATTCTATAATATCAATTCAAGAAAAATTCAAGAAAAAATCCACCGCCTTGCGACAGTGGATTCTGTGTTGTGACAGTGGTATTTGATTAGTTAATCGCGAGACGAGACGCTGTTTTCGACAAAGATGTAGCTTTTTAATATTCTAACTTGCTCCCCCGCCCCCACCTCCTCCGCCGCCACCTGCGCCACCCCCACCACCCGAAGCTCCACTAGCACCTGATGATGCAAAGGCGGACGAAAGACTAGAGCTAAACGAGGTCGAAAATGAAGATGCTGAAAAATTAGTTGCGCCTCCTGCGCTAGCACTAGCACCACCAACATAAACTCCATGACCTGCATGTCCATACCAAGCCGGTTCTCCAGTAACAATAGAATCAAAGTTTTTCGCCCATTGCTTCTCTACCTTAAAGATAATTGCATAAGGCAAATATTTCTCAAATATTTCAGGCGTAAGATTTTGCATTCGATATCTCTCTGCAGTCTCTAGGTATAACTTAAAGCCCAGCCACTCCTCTTTAAACACTCTTCCTTCCTGTGAAAGTCTTGGATTATATTTTATAAATATTTTAGCTATAACTATCGCCCAAAGTATGACAGTTGTTAAAATCAAAAAGCTAGAAGCGACCTCATCTTGAAAGTTCACAAATATTACAACTATGGCAATAGCACACAACAGTGAAATTATAAACATATAAGCCAAAAATTTGGTCTGATTCGCAATAGAAACATCATATTCAACAGACTCATCGACACCAAGTTCATTCAAAAGGTCCTTTTTTAGCTCAACCATATTTTGATGCATCGTAATCTTTTCATAATTAGGAGCAGTTTTCATTTCTGAAGTTGAAAAATGTTCTCTTCCAGCAAAAAGAATTTTCAGAAATTCTTTTTCATAATCGTGCAGTTTTTTATCTGATGCAAAATTCTTCAATTTAAAAACTTTATAATCTTTATCCTTCTTAAAAATAATACTTACAACAATAATTAGAAAAATAACTGAAACAAATATTTCCGCAGAAGTCGACTTAACATCAGAAATAAATACCAATGCTATAAAAATTACGATAAACAATGAAAAAATCATTTTCACAATCTTCCCAGTATAAGAAACATTTTCCTCCTCTATCTTCACATAACCCCGAACCGCCAAATCAACAATTGTTGCAGACCATGCGCGAGGAGTACTTCTCTCTGTAACAATTAGTTCTGCCATGGCGGGTGGCAAGTTGTGAGGTGGTTCATATTCAGCAATTATTGTTCCCCTACCCTTCTTTAATTTTTCTTTGAAAAGCCAAAATAGAAATAAGAAAATTATTGTACCCAAAAATAGCACTAAAGATGCAAGATATGCCCAATTCTTAGCAAACCAATATTTCCAAAAACTTGATTCGTCAATAAGTCCCTTGGGCCATCCTAGAGCAATAGTAAAAGATTGCTTAGGTGAAAATGGTCCAGCTGTAAAATATCCAAAAATACGATCAGAATCCCTATACCATTTATGCGGATTATTAGTCGCATCAGTCGTGTAAGCTGTTGCGGTAAAATCTGAAGATACAAAGTTATTAGGAGGCAGATTAACATGAACTGTGGAGGACGCTATAGGAACATCATAATTTGTAAAAATATTCCAATAAACCTCATCATGATCCTTATAAAAACCAAGTCCACCATGCACTTTATATTTTAAAATCCAAAGACGGTCTGCGTTGGCAAGATTATAATACCATTCAACAATCATTTCACCGTTCTGTTTATGGTATGTATATTTATTCCAACTTGTTGGAGATAATTTATCAAATACATTTGAAGAATATTGCAAAGGTGCACCAGCCTCCCCATCTATCACCTCCACCTCTGATATATCACTCATACCCTTCAGAGGAATGTTTCTATATCCCTTATGAAATTCTCCACTGTATGAATAGAGCTGTTTCTCCTCAACTGTAAAACTTGAATCCTTCTCTACTGTAATATTTGCATCAAATGATTTATAATAATAGGTCTTGTTTTCTTGCGCAGAGACATTCCCAAATGAAAGCAAGAACAATGATGCAACGAACACATAAAATATCTTTTTCATATATATCTAAAGTATAGCAAAAATAATCAGAATATTCATAAAGCTTATATATAAAATTAAGACTTTATATTATTGTACTTTTTATATCATCAAATTTAATTATAGGTATTTTTTCTCTTGCATGTATACAAAAATCAGTGTCATTACTGATTATGGCTATTTTATTGTTTGAATTCTTAGATATATCAAACATGGCCATATCTGTGAAGCCAAAATCAGCAATTATTTTTGTATCCATACCCACTAGAGAGCTAAACATGGCGTTTTCCTCGGATGTATCTTTTAAAATATTTAATACAGATGAAAAATAACCGTACATCTCATCACCATAAAAAGCTTGCTTTGATTGATTAGATACTTCAGCTATTATATACGGGGTTATTATTATTTTTTTAAATAATGATAATAATTTAATTAATTTATGAAAATCTTTTTCACTAAATTTGTTAGTAAATTTACATTTTATCACATGAGACAAACTATAACTACCTACTAATAACAAAATTAACATTTCAGTATCAACTATTATTCCTGTAGGTTGAAATTTATAAATGTAAGATTTAACAGTATCAAAGTCATACATATAGATTATCTTTTATCTTCTAGACCTTTCTAATTTTCATAGAGATAACAGTACCATCAGATTGAACTTCAAAGTCTTTAAATTCTTTCTTTTTATCAAATACAAAATCGCCTATGACTTCATAACTTAAAGTTATCTTATAATTTCCTGATTCCATTTTTTCCATCTCTTCAACCCTAGGGTTAGTTATTTTATCAGAAGTCAAACCACTCGAAGCTAGAGTGGTCTTAAGGTATGTATAAGCTCCATTAATTACAATTTTTACTTCTTCTTGACTCATAATGTTTGTATTTTAACAGAAATAATAATCATGTACAAGCGTTTATTATTAGCCATACTTTTGGTGATAATTTTGTAAAAAGTGATACGTATTACATAAACTATCGCGATTAATGTATTTGAGATAAATATTAACAAACAAAAGCCGCCCACCAGGGTCGATGAACGACTTCTGTTGAGCGGCACGGGACAAGATCAGTCAACATTAGAACCGTCTGTGTACTGCCTGCAAAGTTCCCGAAACTCGGAACAAGTTGCAGTCAATTCATCAAAGGTTCCGCTTGCGATAATCCGTCCATTTTCAAACATACACACCCGATCAAAGAGTGGCAGAAGGTGCAGTTTGTGAATCGATGAGATCATGGTCTTACCCTTGAACCCCTCGAACATTCTGCCATACACTTCCCTCTCGGTTTTTACATCGAGACTACTTGTCGGCTCATCAAAAAGCAATATCTCTTTATCCGAGTCTGCGCAGGCCAAAAACCCACGAGCCAAGGCAAGACGTTGCTTTTCACCGCCACTCAAAGTCACTCCCTTTTCGTTCATCACAGAGTCCAGCTCCTTTGGTAACCTTGCGATCACTTCAGTTAGGCCGGCCATCTCTACATAACGCATAATTTCATCGTCGCCATAATCCGCTCCAAGCGTAATATTTTCGCGAATGGTTGTCGCAAAAATTTCTGCCTCTTGTGGAATGAGAGTTATTGCCCTTGCAATCCCATCAAAACCCTGCGGAATTTCTACACTATCAACCGAGAGTCTTAAACTCGATGGATGATAAAGATGACGCATGACTTTGAGGAATGTGGTTTTGCCACTACCACTCTCTCCGACGACGGCGATTTTTTCACCGCTCTTAATCTTTAGTGACACGTCGTCCAAATGGAGCCTCGACGACTCCCCTACGTCGCCGTAGGAGAATGACAAATCACTAATACTTAGGCTCTGCCAACCCTTTGGCAATACATGATTGGAAAAATTCTCGCCGATGAAATCAGCAGAAAGCTCCTCCGCATTTGATACACTTGCACGACGTATAACTGTATCACTGTACAAGTAGTTGAATCTACTAAAGATATCACTAATGTTGGCAAGATACCTGTAGAGCAAGAACACCTCTCCAAACAGAACTCCACCCTTTACACCGACGTGTCCCAGAAAATATGCACCAAGAACGATAACCACCGTTCCTGAGCAACACATTGAACTGATAAACCATTTGAGTTCATTCATTTGGCTATTTTTTTTGAACAAGTCGAAGGGGCTCTCTGTCTTCTTGATAATCGCGTTGAATACCAACTTCTCAACGCGAAGTACAATGACCGTCACGATGTTGCCGATCGAATCGACAACACTTGCTGAAATCTTATTTTCATTTTTATTCAGCGCACGGTACTGAACAATCAACACCTTATCAAAACGCGTGACGATCCAGAACGTAAACACCATCATGGCAATAACGACGCCCGCCGAGGGTGGAAAAAGATAGGCCAACATTATGAAACTGCCGAAGAATCGGACAATCGCATAAATTAATTCAAAAGAGTTTTTCGTAAATTGGTACAAGGCTTGAATGCCCTTCTCGATCTTGTCGATAATCTCTCCAGAATGCTGACCCGCATGCCACTCCAAAGGAAGTGTCATGACACCTCTAAGGAGATGTTTCCTATACGCAAGACGGACCTTGAATCCGTTCACCGTTTCCATTACCCTTGCTGGGCCATGCATCAGCCAAAATACGGCCGTAGTCCCGATTGTTGCAAGCAACAGCAGAATGAGGGTGCGAATGTTATCATTCGTTATCCCCTCACTCTGAACAATGTCCATCATCTTGGCCCATATTTGCGGTTGAACAACAACACTGAAGCCTTCTGCAAGGACAAAGATTGTCCATACAAGAAGAACATTTCGTCTGTTGCCTTCCGAGTAATGCCAAACCTCTTTGAAGAGGAAGAAGAGCGGATTAAGCCCACCTTTTTTTGATTTAATTTCCGATTTCATTTTCTACCGTTTCCTTTCTTTTTTTTGTTGTTTGTGTGTTTGTATTAAATTTAAAAGAGCTAAAAGAACTAAAAACACCGCTCGTTACGCGGTGTTTTTAATATTTAAAGATACGATTGATCTTTAAATCCTTTTAACACAGCGTAATTCCCTAATATTAGATAGGGGTGTTGAATAACCGTTATAAGCCACAGTAAAATAAGCGCGATCATTTTGACTGTCTTTTCTCGAAATATTGAATTGATTTTGCGTTTTTGTCATGGCTAATAATAGTTAATAATCTGAGTAATAATGACGTAGTATCTTATAAATGTCAATGGTCTAGGTTTTTAGGGCCTATACACAGTAATTTAAGAGTCGACTAGCAAATATAATGACGTAAAGCGGGGCGGATTATTACATTTGAAGGCTGAGGGTATTTGAAAAAAAATTAAAATGAAAAAGCCCCTCACAATTAGTGGGTCGCGAGGCGACTTTTCCTTCTTGTGAGAGGTTAATAATACTGGTTGGTGTCACTGTGGTGGCTTATTCATCTTTTCCAGAATATTCTTCAATATTGACTTGATATCTGAGAGAGTCCAGGTAATTACGCCGAGCTGGATTAAAATCAGGAGAGCAGACAGGGTGATCATAGGTGTTGGTGGGTCGGTGGTTTCTGCAGTTCCGTTCATGACTGCATCTTTCAAGATACTTAAATATCCTCAAAGATGCAGTCAAAAACTCCAAGATTTAATGTTCAATTTCGATACATACATTACCATATATATGTAATTTGTACAGTAGCAAGAATTTAAATACGAATCGCTACTCAATTTTGCTTTTTAATCCAAATGAACGAAAAACATCCTCCTATTGGGAACATTGCGAGTTGCAACGAGCATAGGCGATTTCTAGCAAGAAATCGCCGTGTTCCCAATAGGAGGATGTTTTGAGTGAATCTGTGGACCCGACAGGACTCGAACCTGCCACCCCCTCAGTGCAAGTGAGGTGCTCTACCAGATGAGCTACGGGCCCGTTTGTTTATTTAATTGTGAAAGTATTATAGCTCTATTTCTTTCCCAATGCAAGCTTCAAAATATGGCCTAGAAACTCATGCGCTTTGACCCCTACTGAACTTAAGGATTTGAAGATTGTAGCCTCCTCTTGCAAACTTGGCTGAGTATTCACCTCTAGCAAATATACTCCGCGTCTTGGATGAATCAAAAAATCAAAAGTACCATAATGCCGCAGATTGAAATGCTCTTTAATACTCCTTACCGCATTCTCAATTATCCCCTTCTCTTCTTCAGTGATCATAGCTGGAGCTTCGAATTCGTAGTCCCCTGAATTTTTGGAAGCCCAATCAAAATGTCCGCCATTAGCATTTAGAACAGCACCTCCTACCCCACCCATTCCACTTACCCCCTTATGCTTAACTTGAACAGGTATAGTATTATACAAATCTTGTCCTCTAAAATCTTCAATGAATCCAGAGATGATTTCCTTTCCAGTCAAATATTCCTCAACAACAATTTCTTCGCTAAAGCCTCGGGTGTGCTCAAGTGCCTCCAGTAATTCATTGAAGTTATGTGCAACAGAAATTCCAAGAGATGACCCAGAACTTCTTGGCTTAACAATAATTGGCATTGGAAATGATTTAAATAAATCATGAGCAATTGGTTCAACATCCTCATCTAGTTTTATTTTTATCTCCTTATAGTATGGAGATTTAATTCCTAGATTTTTGAAATGCTCTTTTGCCAATGCCTTATTAAGCGCCATTGCGGACCCAAGTGCTTTGGTTCCGGTATATGGTTTTGCGAAAGAATCTAGTATTCCCTGTACTCTTCCATCTCCACCATACGCTCCGTGCATTGCGTTAAATAGAACATCCACCTTACTAACCGCCTCCTCAGGTGTCACAGGCGCCCCTGATATGTGCCATATGCTATCCCTGTCGACAAATATATCAACAGGTTCATATTCTTCACATAACGGCTCTTTTTTTAGCAAACTTAAAATATGCTTTCCTGTGGTTAAGGAAATATCATACTCTTGGGAAGGTCCACCTCTTAAAACTCCTACCTTTGTTTTTGCTCTATTTAACATGTTTGAATTATAGCACGATGAATAGAATAATTATCCACAAAGTTGCGAAGTAAAATCAAAAAACTCTAACAACAAAACCCCGATGGATCAACATCGAGGTTTTGTAATTTATTTTATCAAATTTGATTATTAATTCTCTGTTGATTTTGGAACTCTAGCACATTTGAAGTTAACAACTGAAGGATCAGATGAGAGAACTATAGGTGTAGCGCCCTCTGTCTCTGGAAGACCTTCTACCTTAGTGATACAAGTTAGATTGTGCTGACCGACAATGGTTTTGTATCCCGATACCTTGTTTTCGACACTCGTGCCATCTAATATACAAGTAGTTTTACTCAAATCACTAATGTTTGTAGTTGGAGTCCAATCAACTGAACATCTTGATGTATTTTCATCTGCATATGGATTGCCAGTGAACTTCAATGACATTTTAAGTGCAGGCTTAACACAGCCATTCTTATAAATTTGATCATCTGCAGTCTGTTTACCATTTATACTTGGACACATATCTCCATCACATCCTTTAGATGAACAAGTTTTAGTTGTAGCGCAATATGTCAGACCAGCACCACACTTTGCGGAACAAACTCCTTGTGATGCATCAGTTGTACTTCTACATTCCCAATGCCAAACATCTGTATTGAATCCTTGTGTATATGAATTAATACCAAAATTACTTGATGTAAAGTCTGATAGACAGAGATTTGCTGTGGCTGATGTTAATCCAACTCCATCACCAACAACAGAAACTCCGCATCCAGACACTGTCTTAACATCACAATTTGAACCAGTAGGACAATTATTTTCCTTTGTTGTAGAGAAGGATGTATTAGCCCAATCGCTCCAAGTATCTCCATTGTTTGCCTTAACTCTTACGTAATATATTGTATCAGAATTTAGCCCATCCATTAATGCGTCTCTTATGTTTGAAACATTTGTGTCGCCATTTGTTGAAGTAATACTTTTAATTACACTTGAAAAGCCTAAGTCTCTTGATATATCAACCTGGTAGGCCGTTTGTGGTTTTGGATCTGTATAATTCCAAATTACATTACCCTGGCTAGTCGTAACACTATCAACCCTGACGTCTATTGAAGGAATGCTTCCACAGGGTTCGTCTGTTGGTGTTACACTCATGATTCTAACAACATATGGAGCATTACCAATAGAAACCATATTGGTAATTTTTCCATCTGTACATTTTCTGGTATTAATTTTATCAGTTACGTTAAATAATGGAATTGTATAAGTAACATTTGCATTTTTTGAACTACTGAAATATCCATGAATACTATGATTAGCTACAATTGCAATAGAATCACTTGGAGTAACCTTGCCCATATTTACGCTATACCATGGAGAAGTATAAGTATTATTATGTTTTTGATATGAAGCATAGCTAGTATATCCATAACCGCCATAATTACCGTACGCACTACCGATAGAGCCTTGTCCTCCGATATTCAAAAGTTTTCCGTCACTATACAAACTCAATTGAGTGTCTAGGTATGTTGGATTATTATTACATGCCTCAAATGATGTGTTATAAACAAATTCCAAATCATCATTTATATCATAGGCTTCTGTTTGAATATTTGTATTAAATCTTATAAGCGCACCACTGTGATTCATAGTTAAATCTTTATAATATTGCGCATCACCTGAAAAGTTTTGGTATGTAACCAAGCTATCTGGAACACCCCAGACATCAGCTGTAGAAACTTTATAACCAAGAAATATGATTATCACAGCAATCAATAATAAGACTAATCTTGCCTTTATATCCTTAAAAATAATAATTAGAAGTATTACAGCCAAGAACAGAATTGCTAAGAGTATCAAATTAAAATTAATAAATGAGCTTTGAGACAAATTCAATTCCTTCGTTCCTTCGTAGACAACTATGCCCTCACTATTTACAGATTTTATTGAGACTTTTGCAATATCCTTTATATTTAAGGGTATAATAAGAGCGTATGTCGATGTAGAAAAATTCACGGCATCGCTAATTTTATATATTTCTTTATTTTTTTTATTTTTTAATATGAATTCTGTATGGTAGATGCTTGGAGAAGATATCTGACTGGCAACTGATGAAGTTGAAATATTATTCAATTTAAAATCCAAATCAAAATCAAACGGAGTACCATTTATTCCAAAATTCAGCACCTGTGATGTTGGAGTCTTTAGATATTGAGGTTGTTTAAATGTTACCATGTCCCCCGCAACAATGTATTGAAAATCAACATTAGGCATACTAGCATTACCAAGCTCCATCACACCCTGATAGACTCCAGCCTCATAATTGAATGTTGGGAGTGAAATAATGACCGTATTTAGGCCTTTTTTAATAAGTATCTCGTCTGGCCTAAAAGAAGCTAAGGTGACATCCGATCTCAATTTCTTGAAAGTAATATTGGGAGATATTTTTGTATCAACGTTTGATTCAAACGTAACCTCGATTGCAGTTGATGAAGCTACACCTTTATATTTTGTTGTTAATAAATTATAAATAGTTGGGCCATGAGATAGACTATATCTTTGTCCATTGGACTGTAGGAGATTAATATATTTAATTTTTGTAATTGGACTACTATTTCCTTTTATCTTGAAGCTTTGTTTAGATAGTATAAAATTTTCTTTATCAGAATCATCCGTTACATAACTTTTTGCATAGAAAACATACGTTGAGGTGCCATTTGATTCTAGAGTATTTGGCACAGCGATTTTTATAGTTTTTGCAACAGGAGATGATGTCTCGCCGTCCTGTAGATATGCTGGCACAATATTTGCTAATCCGACGGGTTCATAATGAGTGATGTTTCCATCTTTGATCTGTCTAACTACTCCATACTCGATAAGGGTTTTATCCTCTGGTAGATTAGTGCCTTCCAGCATCACTCTGACATCTACATTATCACCACTATTTAGTATCATAGACAACGTCTGATTCTGATGTTGCGATGAAGAACTGACATCTAAATATTTTGGGATAAGAACCTGCGCATTTGCCTTATTAAAAATAAATAACGATGCAACCAATAGGAAAATTGGTAAAACTTTTTTTCTCATATATAACAATTATACAGCACATATTCTGTGCTGTATACCGGGTTAACGGATTAATTGTTTATATCTTTACTAGACCATGTTTTAGTTTTATTTTTCTATAACCTTTGGTACCTTAGAACATTTTCCATCGGTCGACACACTTAGGTTAGCGGTAAGTTTTTTTCCATTTGCACTAATTCCAGCGTCATAAGTTAAATCACAATAAAGTGTGTGCTTGCCAACACCTAGTCTAGTAATCGAGGTTGGGGGTGAACCTACCATTACCATTATCCCCTTGTCGACATAACAAGAATTTATAGCAACATTATTATATATGGTACCAGAGCCGTCCCTTACGGTCGTACTGGCGTAACCATAGAAATTACATTTTTCATCTGAACTTGATGCCCAACTTGGATTTGAATAGAATTTAAATCCAGACTGTATTGTGTTGCCGCTGTAAGGATTCTGTGAACATGACCCGTTGTTTGTGAACTGTGAAGGCAATAGAGGATTACTCGCTTGAGCCTCCGCAGTTGATAGTCTGTAGGAATAAACAGTGTAAGGAGATGACCGGCTAGGATCGAAGTTACTTATCTGGAATTGAGTCACATTAGGCTGAGTATTACCTGTATTAAAACTTCCAACATTTATATTATAACCATCTGCGTTATCAACAGCAACCCATGAAATAGTCCCCCTCTTGACACCATTGCTGTCGGTACAATACCCACCGCTTATTACAGGCGCCAAAATTGCAGTAACCGGTGGAACTGTCGCACTAATATCAAATGATGTCCAACTAGATATTTTTCCACTATTTAAATCCTGCGCTGCAACCATTATGTGTGTCGTTGTTGCTTCGGACCAAGTATAATTAGATGAAGCCTTAGGTCCATATGGATAATAAGGTATATAAACAGTGGAATAATCAACTACTCCATCACTATTCCAATCAAATAGATATCTTAAATTATCACTGGCTGTTTGTGCAAAAGCTTTTTTGATAGCAAATATAGCTGAAGCCAACAATGACTCCTTCTTTGTTTTTGCAACAGGGGTCGTACTAGAATTAGCTGAGTTGGTGTAAGCAAAATAAGTATTACTTGTACCTACAGTGACATCATGAGGCCCCTCAACGATTGGCGCGGAAGGAGTAAGATCTCCCGAAGGGCTGACAACATTGAATGCCATTGGGTAAACAGATTCTCTAAATTTTAATTGATATGGAGAGTAATAATCTACCGATACATTACTACCTGAATAGTTACTATCTATATGATAGGAATTTAGGAAGTCTTGATATGTTGCATAACATTGATTCCTGTCACGATTATAATATGAGTAGATCTGAGAACATCCAACAACGGTATTACTTGGATTAATTGTTTGATTAATATGTATACATCCTGCTGTTCCAGGCGTACAAACACCAACACCATTATCATTTGGATAATTTGATGAATTTGAATTATTTACAGTTATCGTACTCTTTTCATGTAAAGGCATAGAATTAGTCTTACAAGTTCCATTTGAATTCTTCCATTTCCATCCATAATAATAATAACCATATGTCGGCGCATAATACATGTATGCATATCTCAAACCTGGTAAAAATGGAGTACATGTTGAGCCATTTTCTGTATCACATTCCCAACTTCTAGTATCATTGCTTGTAGGAATAGGTCCACCCCAACTTGGATATGTGTTTGAATCGATAGTGGAAGGATTCGGTCCATTGGTATCCACAAAAGAAAGGGACGTATTTGGAGGATTAACAGAAAGAGGTACATAAATGTCAATGTCTTGTAATGTCCCTGTCGACGGATCTGTGTATTGTTGCGAATTGACATAATTATTTGCTGTACAAACCTGACTCGATGTTGGATACTCAGCATCTGTAATCCAACTACCGTAGGGGGTATCCTGTGTATATCCAGTTCCTGTCCAGGCAATATTTGTTGCGGAATTCTCTTTATCGAAGTTAAAGTGAATTTTTGTACCTATTAGTAAATTACTACCAGACGTAATTGAAACACCCAAATCATCTCTTACTGAAGAATCATAGCTTATGGATGCCGAAGTCGGCTGAAGAGCTGAAAACCAATTTCCATCAGTCAAACTATCTGTGTCACTCGCCCAATAATATAGAATTGGAGTAGGAGAAGTAATAAGGGGTGCATTATAATAACTCCAAGTTAGATTCCAATTCCACCAATAGTCAGGTGGGATTGGTGGGGGTGGTAGTATTGGTTGAGGTGGAGGATTTTTGACATACAAATACGCTTCGTCTAGAGTACTAATTTTATTATTCCAGCAAACACTTTTTACGGTAATATCCTTCCACCCTACAGTGTTTGCGGGTGAATTAAAAAATATTGCATTATCAGTTCTACCTGTAATTTTTACCAATGCAGATCCCACGTGAACATTGTCTACATTATTAAAATTAATACCTTCAATTTCTGAAGGAACACCTCCGGTAGTTGGACTCACAGGAGGAATAGGAAAGGTAATTTTTTGTACCTGAGGAGTGAGGCAGATGAAATTAAAATTTAATTTTTGAATACAACTAGCGAGTATCTCAAGATTATTATTTTTGAAAACCATCTCACTAATACCCTCTGAATGAGTCCTTGGGAACGAAATTAACATATTAGTATCAGTCGCACTCATAATATTTACAATTTTAGTAGCGATTGTAACTTTTTTGATTTGAGTTAAATTTGTACCAGTAATAAGGGCAGTGACCATATTTGGGTTACAGTCCACGATATTTGTACAACTTGAGATCTCAGATGGGGTCATTGTATTAATATGGAAACATGCGCCAGATGATCCGCTTCCAGAAGTAGTAGCTGTTGTGGTACCAGAACTGGAGCCTGAGCTGGAGCCTGAGCTACTTCCCGAGCCTGAGCTAGGTGGCGCCGCCGGTTTTGCTTCAGCATTTGAGTGAATAGCTAAAGTACCAATTAATAAAGCAAAGACAATCAAAATCCTAATCTTATTTCTTGTCAATTTCAGAAGCAGATTTTTAACAAAATGTCGCTTAAATATTAGGAAAATAATTACAAGCAACAACGCTAATATTCCGAGTATATCAAGCGTGATCATGATCCATTTATTTGAGGTTAAATCTCTAAATATTGATGATTGACATTTATCTGGGTCAATCATATTACAATCATAAGGAATATAAACTTCATCAACTAATTTTGCGCCACTAAATAGTGTGGCATGTAATTTAAAATTCTTATAAGTCTTACTTGGTGTAAAATCCTGAGCAACAGCATCCATTTCACCCTTAATTGAGCCGTCATATTCATAAGCAATAATTGTATTATTATTTTCATCAAGAAGTTCTAGTTTCAACTTACCGTCAACGATTGGCGTATTGCTATTTGACGCATTGTGAAAACAAGAAAATATTGTATTTTTTTGGCCAGATACTAATGGGTATGAAACTATTGAGGGAAAATTGATTCTTGGCATATTAACTCCATCTCTAACAAACCTAATAGACATGACTGATTTACTATCTCTGTAATTTAGGACTGCTTCAACGTAATATACAGAAAAATTATTATCATTAACCACAATAGGCATCTCGATAGCCTTGCCCGCCTCTATTATTGCAACCTGAGTTACGGTGCTTATTTTATTTTCTGGAGCCTGGGTATCCCATTTATATATATTGAATTCTACTTTGACAGCCTTTCTTTCTTTTGTAGTATTTGAAATTGCAAAAGTCGTTGTAATAGGGTTAATCGCACTCACGACTGGAGAGAAGGAAACGGCCGTATAAGGCTTATTATCTACCTTTGCACCATCCCTCTTAAACATAACACCTGTATCTTGTTGACCTTTTACAATGAAGCCAGATGAGCCACCAACAACATCATCAGTAAAACTAAGGCCGGCTAGATTAAATTTATTACTACTTATAAAATACGTGACAATTTTATAATCTCCTCCAATAGCAAATGCTGGTAAATTCCATTTAAAAGAAAGTGGTTGTTTTTCTCCAGCCATTAGATTAACTTTATCCTGTACAACAAATGAGTCTAGGACATCAGATCCATTTCCATCATTAATTTTTCTGATTCTAAATATTTTAGCATATACTTTACCATCGATAATTGGATATTTATTTTCATTCACTATATATCCAGAAAAATCCACGGTCGAACCAGAGACATATTGCCCCATCATTGGAATAGCACTGATTTTTACACTATTAAATTTATAATAATCTGTGCAATTAGCATTTGTTGTAGTAGAGAAATACCTATCACCTGAGTCTACAGATGAATCAGCTGACAAATTTTTTTCATAACCCGGTATCGTAAAAATGATTACGCCAACAGACAGAATCAAAAAAGAAAACAGCAATCTTTTTAAAGAAATTTTCATAGCTTAATTATAATTCACTTTGCAATTAACGTCTATGTATAAAAGTGCATAAGTGTTGAGAACTTTTTTGGCAATTTTGTGGGGCAGAAATTAAAATGGGATATTGGATATACTTTGGATAAGCTAAAGAAATTTCTTCGCTCGCCTATTTTTATGAAACATGATTGCAAATCGGTGGGCCTCAGCGTTTATCTTTATAATATGTTCGCTTATTTTCTTCTTAATCTCTTTAACTTCACCGAGCTGACTATTATTTTCTTCAAATTTGCTCCAAGCATCTTTGTTGATAAATAAGATTTCTCTTGATTTATGATGACTATCTTTTACGACACTACAGAATAGAATGTTTAAATTTTCAGATTCAAAAAATGTATCAGCTCCAGCCTTATTCCAAGTATTATATGCTCTTTTAAGCTGAATCTCATTACCGTCCAGTACCACAATATTAGGTCGTTCCCATTCCATGTGTTTTATTCTCCTTCCGATTATCTCCTCCAGTGCGCCAGGGTCATTCGCTTTATCAAAATTATTAATAATGAATTTTCTATATTGTCCCTTTTCCAATTCTCCGTTTTCCATAACAACCATCACTCCAACCATGTTTTTACCAGACATGTGGGCGACATCATAGGCTTCAATTCGTAGTCCTCTCTGTCCACTGGTGCCATCCCTCGTCACACTGGACCCGCCCTGTCCATTGTCTAGCCCACTAGCGCCAAAACCTTCTTCCCTTGCCACATTCTTAATCAGAGAAACATCCTGAATGTGATTCAATGCAAAAATAGTTTTTTTAATCTTGCCGGCTTCTTCAAATTCTTTAGCTTTAGCATGGCTTGCCATTTGTTTTTCTAGACTTTTTAGGAGAGCAGGCTTTTTGCCTTCAAAAAACATTTTGATATTATTTATCTGAACTCTATAATCTTTCTTAGAAATCTCCCCAGTACAAACTCCAGGACAAAGTCCAATCATTCTATTGAAGCATGGGCGAGGATTATGGTTCTTGGAGCCAACACTGACGCTTCCCTTATTACCCTTATTGCCGCCCTTGATAGTACTGTCGGCAATATTCGGCACTATATAAGGCACACATTTATCTCTAAATGGAAATATTTTTCTAACCAATTTAAGAGCCTCCTTCAATTCCCCACCATATGGATATGGTCCAAAGACTTCTTTGTATTGTTCCGATTTATTCTGTTCTAACAATCTTCCACGAGCAACAAGAAATCGAGGGAAATCTTCGTCAGTTATCACAACATAGTTGTAGCTCTTATTATCCTTATCTTTTGTATTATATTTTGGCTGTTTTTCTTTTATGAGTTGTACCTCTAATATCAAGGCTTCAAGTACAGAGTCTGTAGACTGAAATTCAACCTTGTCAGCGACAGTGACCATATCAACAAGCAGACGCCCCCTCGTCTTAATTAGGTCATTTGAAAAATAACTACGCACACGCTGTTTTAGACTAGTTGCCTTGCCAACATAAAGAAGATCCTTCCCCTTTTTGAAAAGATAGACACCAGGCGAATCTGGCAATTTTGTAGCAAAAGATGATTCAAAATCCTTCTTGTTCATAATACAGTGAGTCTATCATTTATTTGGAGTTTTTGCAGTTGTCATTCAGAAGTTGTCATTCAGAAGCAACTAAAGCCACCTTATGGATAATTTGACATTGGATAATTTGACATTGGTATACAAAAATCTCCAATCAATGGTATAATTTAAACCATGAATACAATTATTGTTCTAACAACAGTTCAACTTGTTGCAATTGCACTTGGCGCAGGTGGCGCATTTATTATTGATATGTTTTTTATTACATCCTTAAGCCACAGCAAACTTCGACCTCATGAAGTTCTGATGGTTCGAAGCTTGAGTTTGTTAAGCATAGTATCAGCTTGTTCTGCTCTCTTTTTACAAACTCTAATATTGTTTTCAATGCAGGTAGCAATTCCTGACAGCTTCCTTTCTTTTTCTTTCGTGACGATTATCTTTACAATCGCCGCTCTAATTTGCTCAATCACACTTCGAAAGGTTCACATCCCTGCATTACTTAGGCATCAAAATGATCACGCTCATTTATCAGATCACCATTTACATCACGGAGAGGATATCGTCCTTGTTTCTACAATCTCTACTGTATCGTGGGTCACAGTTTTAATTGTGTACGCGATTGCACAAGATGGCCATTACACTGGTCCATACCCCTTCATTATTGGCTATATAATATTTGTAGTAGTAATGTCTGGCTTGACAAAGATAATTAAGAGACATCTACTTGATTCTAGGAAACATAAAAAATCCAAATAGACCCTTATTTTCAAGACTTAAAATTAGAACACATTTTTAATATAAAATATGGGGCCTGACCCCAAGGTTATACACAAGTTGTAAACATCTTTTACTCTTTTTGAGCTTCTTTTTTGACCCGAAAATATTCAAGGTGTGCTAAAATTGGACTACTATGGCGTCAGACACAAACACATACAAAAAAAGTAACTGGAATTCCAATAAAGTGGAGCCTTTTCACAATAGAAGAGAATTGCGAATCCCTCCACACAGCATAGAAGCTGAGCAAGCAGTTTTAGGATCTGTCATGCTTCGCCAAGAAGCCATCATAGATATTTCAGACCTTATCAAAGCGGAGTCATTTTACAGTGAAAAACATAGAATGATTTTTTTGGCGATGCTTGAACTTTCAAGTAAACATGAACCAATTGACCTCCTGTCTGTTAGATCAAAACTTGAAGAGCAAGGTATTCTTGATCAAGTTGGAGGAGCAAGCTATTTAGCAGAGATTGTTCACTCTGTCCCCTCCTCTGCCAATATTGAACACTACGCAGGGCTTGTTAGAAAAAAATTCATGATGAGAAACTTGATTGGTGCATCAGAATTTATTTCTCAGCTTGGTTTTGATGAACAAGGAGACTTGGATGAAATTCTTGACCTCGCAGAAAAAAAAGTTTTTGAACTTACTAATGTTGGTAATGTTAAAAAATACACAGACCTAAGAAGTGCTCTTGAGGATACTTGGAATCATATCGATAAACTTCATAATGCTCCAGATGAAATTAGAGGTGTTCCAACAGGCTTTGCAGACCTAGATCATAAATTGGCCGGTCTTCAAAAGTCAGACCTAGTAATTCTTGCTGCCCGTCCATCAGTTGGAAAGACATCTTTTGCTCTAGACATTGCAAGAAACGCCGCTGTTGAACACAAGATTCCCGTTTGTATTTTCTCTCTTGAAATGAGTGCACAGCAATTAGCTCAAAGAATGCTCTCAGCAGCATCTCGCGTTGATTCATGGAAAATTAGAACTGCAAAGAATCTAAATGACAATGACTTTGAAATGTTACAACAGGGTCTTGGAAAGCTAAACGGTGCACCAATTTATATTGATGATCAAGCCGGAAATAATATCGTAAAAATGAGAAGCTTTGCCAGAAGAATTAAAGCTGAGAAAGGCCTAGGGCTTATTATTGTAGATTACTTGCAACTTATGTCCCCAACTAGTGCAAAGTCATCAGATAACCTTGTGCAACAAATTACAGAAATCTCTCGTTCCTTGAAGCACCTTGCCCGTGAGATGGATGTACCTGTCCTTGCTCTCTCACAGCTCTCTCGTGCCGTTGAACAGCGTGGAGGAAAGCCTAGACTGTCTGACCTTCGTGATTCTGGTTCTATTGAGCAGGATGCCGATGTTGTTCTGTTCATTCACAGAGAAGACAGATACAAGGAGCATAATGAGCGCGATGGAATTGCTGAAATATTAATTGAGAAACATAGAAATGGTCCAACTGGTGTTGTTAATCTTAAATTTGATGCTGAGCATACTTCCTTCGTTACAATTGAAAAGAATGACTTTGGAGATTTTGCAGATCATATGCAGGGATAGCCTGCGTGCCATACCTCGTCACACCTCATCTCGCGCGACTAACCCCTTCTGTAAAATACATGGTAAAATAATTCAACAAACACAACAACAGCAATCGCACTAATCAATACCCACACAACATGGACGCCCTAGATAAATTATCTGAAATATTCAAAAAGTTCCCAGGAATTGGCCCACGACAAGCCAAGCGTTTTGTCTATCATATTTTGCAAGAAAATGAGGAAGACATTGCGGAGCTTATCAACGCAATTAGTAATATTAAAAGAGGTGTTTCAATTTGTGATAAATGTTACAGATATTTTGAGAACAAGAATAAGCAAATGATTGTCCCCTGCCCGATTTGTTCCAATACAAGTCGGGACCAGGGTACCCTGATGATTGTGGCCAAAGATATTGACTTGTTAGCTGTTGAGCGAAGCCGTGCCTACAATGGAGTCTATTTTGTTCTAGGTAACACTGTACCTATTTTGGACGAAGAACCCCATAAGAAAATTAGACAAGGAGAACTACTCTACAGAGTTGAGGAACTCACCGATTTAAAAGAAGTAATAATTGCAACAAGCGTAAACACCGAAGGCGAGCACACAGCATTTTACTTAAATACTCTACTTAGACCCTACAAAGAAAAAAGTGGATTCAAAATCACAACACTAGGCCGTGGCCTTTCAACTGGAACAGAATTGGAATACTCTGACGGGGATACACTGAAGAGTGCGTTGGAGAATAGACACTGATCATACCAAAATACATAGCGAATGGGTCACACAAAAATACTAGATTATTTTTATTATCTTAAAATGGAAATTTTTTCCAGCTTAAGGCATGCTTACAATATCAACATTCGCACCAGCGTTTCTCAAGGCATTTAAATAGTCTTTAACAGAACCTGATGAATGGCCCCTAGCATCTTCACATTTATCTATATTTTCCGTACATTTCCAGATATTATTATTATCGTTTAACAAAGCAATTAAAGATCTCTGAAGGACAGAATTATTGGGTATATCAAACTGCCAAATATTAGACTCACCATCCATAACATATGCAGATAATTTTACAACTAAGCCCAATGATATTTTAAGTTTACCATAATACATAAAATCTCCTCCAGAAGGAGGGGCACCATTTCCTAGGGCTATAGAAAATTGTTTTGTATCATTCAAGTATTTAGCTAAAGGTAACGGATGATTATGTAGCATTACAACTGAATAAATACCACCGTTTTTATTTAAATCACCAAGAATCTCCGTCGTAGGTATATTGACTGCAGCAAGGGCAGGAACTGCTGTTCCAATATACTCCTTAATTGCACCATTTTTGAAGCAAACCAGTAACTCGCCAGATTCAGACGTATCTGTTAATGCTTTATTTAGCAAGGTACGTATCCTTGCTCTAAGCACTGTTTTTAGTGTAGGACAAATCTCAGCAAACTCAGCATATACCTTTTTATTAGCATTTATCATAATAGTAGTTGATGTGGAGACACCGACATAATCTCCTGTCCACCTTACAAAACGATATCCATCTGCAGGTTGTGCTATTAAATTTAGAGTAGTATTTTTTTGATAGAATCCCGAGCAGGCCATATTACTCTTGCTTGGTGTAAAACAATTTATTTTTGGCTGAACTAAACCTTTACTTGCAACTGCCCCATAACCATTTTTTATAGCGATATCTAAACTGTAGGCCTTCGCTCCAGCACCACTATTGCTACCACTGTTACTACCACTGTTACTACCACTGCCGCTACTTTGTCGACAATTATTAATACAATTTAGAGTAGCGACCATAGCCTTCTGATTAAACATTTTAGCTACATCGAATATTTTACCATTGAATAGTATTCCTAATATTATAAAAACAGCCGCAACAAAAAAAAGAAGAATTTTATTTCTTCCTTTTGTGAGAGGTTTTAATTTATTCATAATAGAATCATAACATAAAACGTAAAATAATACAACTGGCATATCCGCTTGACACCCCCTATGCTAATTTACCCTGTGTCATCTGCTGGACTAACCTTAAGAATAGTTTACCACGAGAGTGCGACTTCCGTCTATTAAACCTAAACACAACCTCATTCAGATAAGATGCAAGGTGTGTTTCCTCAACGCGACCGTGATGGGTACCCAACAACCAACGTTTGAGAAGCGAAGCGACTCTGTGGACTAGTGGCGTCGGATCATCCCCAGCC
>CAINHC010000009.1 GCA_903848795.1 uncultured bacterium
CCCTGTCGCAAGTGGCCCAGCTTCTTCCGTGCGACAGGAATGTTTTTATCTTAAAGTCTCAAAAGTGATTTTTTAGGTGCATTACTTTTGGGACCGTAATTTAATCCTACTGGAGAATAAATGTGCAAAAGTGTGTGCAATCAATTTCTCCAAATCGGATATCTATAATCCTAAATGAATAAAAACGCGCGTAAGACCACGGATTCAAATTCACTTTTTTAGGACATAAATATTATGTAGCGCCAAAAATGTGGAAAATCGTGCGGAATCAATTTTTATTCTTAAGGACTTTAGTAGTATGGCGCACTCAAAATATGAAAAAGTCTGCGGAATCAATTCGTAAAGTTTGGACCGTGAATATCTGCTACTTGGTCCATTTTGGTGGGAGGTTTGGTACAAACGTAAAAAGCCCCGATATGGGGCTTGAAAAGCGTACACGGGGCGCTTTAGGGGCTAAATGGGGCTAAGCCTCACTCTTAATATGAAAAAGGATTAGGTTTTATAAAAGCCTTTCGTGTAATTATTTTCTTAACAAATCCATCCTCAGCCTTATAAATATTGCCAAATGGGAAAAATGAATCTAATAATGGATTCTTAGCATATGGATTATGTACGATGGTGAAATTTTGTCCCATCTGCTTTGGCCCACGAGGACTATTGATTACATGGTCCATAGTATAAATCACTGCACTTATACCGGCATGTTCAGGATTCTCAAAAAACAACATCGGCACAGAGCTACCGCTACGCTTTATAATTTCAAACTGACTTGTCCAAGAACTTTTCGGTCTTTTGACTCTTTTGCCTCCAACTCGAACACGTAAAGCCAGGGTACCTATACCAAATAGTGCCTTTAAAATATTTGGCAATAAGGCATCAACATGTTCAAGTTCTGATCTATCTAGAGCAATAACATATGGTTCGTTTTCTTTTATAAAACCATTCTTGATGTCAGAACAATATTTTTTGTACTTAGTATCCAACCCTGCAGCAATCCTAAGAACCATTTCGTCTGTCGGGATGTTGCTTACTGTCCCATAGGCAAGGTCTGGAACACGATCATTACCTGTCCCTTTCTTTACAGCTATTGCTTCGATCCATACTGATGGCTTTCCTTCATCATTCAAGATTTCAAAATCTGGACCATCATCTTTTTGTTTACCTAATTTAAAACCATTATTAAGAAGTGTGGTGCCGAGATACAACTCCCAAGCCCTTTGTGTAAATTGACGTTTAAATTCTTCAAGAAAATGGCTATCAGCATGAGATTGATACTGCTTCCACAACCTTTCCATCCATACCTTTGTCTTGTTCCGCAGTACATACGAGGCTTGGCATAAATAACCAGCGTCATAATCAGGATGAAGATTCATTAAAGCTTGTAGCTCTTCATCGGACTTAACTTCTGGAAAATTGTCTGAAAATAATTTCATAATTACTGCCAATTAGGCTTAGACATTTTTATTCCTAAATATGGCTTTTCTCCAGGGGTAAATCTGTACGCTATTTCATACTCTGATGGAAGTTGATAATTTTCTACCAAAATAGCTTCGTGAGTAAAAAGGTTATAAATCTGGATAACTCCTACAACATTACCATTTTGATTTTCAATTCGTATATTATAGCTATCATTTTGGAAACGAAGGTTACCATGTTCTTGACCATTCCAAAAAGGTTTTTGAGATACTCTCCACTTTAATGCTTCACTATCGTATCTAATAAAATTTCTTGCCTCATCCCACTCCGTCTTTAACGTTTCTTCTTGGCTAATATAATAAGTAGCAAAATTAAATAATACTTTTGCAAACGCCCGCCTATGAGTCTTGTTTAACTTTCCATCTGTTGTTCCTCTTACAATAACTTTTCCTTCAGGATCAACATCCTTTAGGAAAGGAATTTCCTTGAGTGTATCTGTCACTCGAAAAGGAATATTGTATTTCTTGAGTTCATTTAATACTTCATCGTATTTTTCTTGAGAAGGCCCCATTACTTTCATATTTCTATTACCTGGAGTGGCTGGACCATATTTCTCATCTGTAATTACAATATTTTTAATTTCAGCAATCTGGTATTTTTCCCAATCTTCAGTCTGAATGTTCTTGATCCAAAACTGTGGCAACAAAGGTCTATGCTGACCTGTGACAGGGTCAGGACCACCAATTAGTGCGCCACCAAACTCGCCATTTTCAGGTACTTCTTCTAATCTAAACTTGAGACTTTTTGGAGGATTTTTAGCTTGTGACGTAATACCTTTCTTAGAGCGTGTCACTCCCTCTAGGGTGTCACGTGCCAATAGCAAATCAAGTTCTTTAGAAAAATATGCGTTGCACTCATCGCATACACATTTTAGTGTAGGAGTTTTTGAACTAAATTTACCAAAGCTTTGGGGTATGACATGTTCTACTCCTTTAAAGCCCTCTGTGTTTTGTTTTTTGCAGTATATACATTTATTCATTAGAGTTTAGTAAGGACAACATTTGCAGTGTTCCACAAATTCAGCATATCTGTCATATGTTGTGACTTAGACTGTTCATCAGAAATCAGATTAATAAAATTCCCTTTTTCACCGATACTGTCTAGACTACTGCCTACAGTATATAGTTGCTTGTCATCAATAATGATATATCTGTCATGTAAATTGTCGTGTATTTTACATTCAATTTTGACCAAAGGATACTGTTTTGAAAAATCTACCAGGTCAGAAGTAAAACCATCAAATTTATTCTTATTTTTGTCTCCAATTAAAAACTTGAGCGTAAGACTTATCTTATCTTCTGCAACACTACTAAGAATTGGTAGGATGCTGCGCTGAAGATAGTTATCGATAATAAAAACCTCTTGTTGAGCGGTATTCAATATATTTTGCAGGTAAACTCGACCATCAAATGATCTCCCGGCGGGAACATAGATTTCAGTTTTAAAATCTTTTCCTGTAAGCCTAGTAACAGATTGATTTATAAAATCAATAATATCTTTTAAGTCCTTTTCTGCATCGCCTGGGTTGGTAAAACCTGGCTTAGGCATATTGGTCCAACCAGATGTAATTTTCTTAAAATGTCTCTGTGTCTCATCATCAGTCTGGTTAATAAAATCCCTTATGTCACTTGTTACTTTATTCTTAAATTCATGGAGTTCTTTTCTTTCCAAAAAACCTTTTTTATCTAGATCAATAATCTTATCTATCTGCTGTTGGATAATTACAATTTTCTGTATAACATCTGAAATTGGTTCTTTTATAATGTCTTGATTATTCATAAATTAAATTTGTCATTTACTTACTTCACTTTCTGAAACACAAAAAGATGCTCGTGCATTATGAGTAAGAAGTTAGCCTCCTTCGATTTAGTAACCCAGAATCCTGTAGCTTTGCAATTAAATTGTCTCTTGATGATATCTTCCTTGAGAAGTAATCCTGATTTTAGAAAGCGGTCCATTACTCTGTAAGCAAGTGGTTGATACATCTTCTTTCGTCTCGTGTCTCCCATAAGGATTGCACAGAACTTACCGGGTTTTAGGACCCTATAAAATTCCTTAGCCACTTTCTCCATCTCATCACAAAACGCATCAATGTCACTGATATTTGATAGGTCGTCTACTAACTTTCCTTCACTATACTTAATAATATCTACATATGGCGGATGAGTAAGTACGAAGTCGACAGTATCATCCTTTATCTTGGATAGATTACGAGAATCCCATTTAAAGCCTCTTTGCCATGCTTTATTATCAACTTTAAAATCAAGAGCTTTCTTTGTACGATCAAGTGCCACCTGATTTACATCAGAATAAATAATATTTCTATTTAGAATCTTTGCTTCAATAGCGGTAGTACCACCACCAATCATTGAATCAAGTAAAACATCACCTTCTTTTGAGTAACGAAGGATCAGATTGCGAGCTACTTCAGGGGACCAGTTACCACGCCAATCTGATGTATGTGTAGCCCAATTACCACGACGAGGAAAAGCCCAGACTGTCGTACATTCTAGTTCGAATTCTTCTGGATGTAATTTTAAGTCTGTGGTCTTCATTCATTTACTTCAATTTAAAATAGTCTACGACATCACTTTCAAATGACTCCTTCATCATATTAAAGTTATATGTATTTTTATGAATATCTCTTGCTTCCTTTAGGCTATTTTTCATATCTTTATATCCTATTCCATCAGTGATCCACACTAGAGTTGCACCAACTTCTTCAAGCTCTTTATTTATGTGACCATAACTTCTTTTAATTTCTGTTGGTTTTGATCCTGATGCTGTATAAAAATTGATTTCAATTCCAAGAGTTTGATTTTTGCAATGCAAACAATAATCTAAAGTTTTAGATGTTTTTCCATCAGAAAAATATATATCTTCCTCTTTAGTTAATTTAATATCATTACCTCTGCTGTTTAACCTCTCTACCATTTCAGATAATTCTTTAAAGACGATGAAAGAAAAAGCTGTACCTCCGACATTTTTTCTTCTGTGAGTCTCAAGTCCAACCTGTACACCAACAAAATAGTCATCTATCTCTAAATTAAGTATGTTACAAATTCCTAACTCAACAAGTAGTGAAGAGATATAAAGCATTCCTTTCTCGTCTTTCTCTATTTTTTCAAAACTTTTAAAATCAATATAATCTTCATTTGATACATATGTTTTACCAGTATGACCAAGCAACTCAAAAGAAGCATTGATAATGTCAGATGCTTTATCAGACGACATAAGCGCATCTGCTATCTGTTTTATATATTCATCTTTTGTTTTAGCACTAAGTTGTCTAAAGAAATCAAAAAGTAGATTATATTTTTCTGTTTTCTTGAATATTGTATCCCATTGAATAAAATCTGAACGTTTAATAACTCCAGGAGTTAATGTCTCAATAAATTTATCTCTAAATTCTTCAGATGTTGTAAAATTTTGTCTGCTTTTAAGTATCATATTTTAATAATTTGTTATTAGTACTTCTGTTATCTTGCCTCTACCAGAAGCTTTTGAATTTATCATTCTACCAGCCTCAACTTTATTAATTCGTATTCCCTTGAAACCTGAGTAAATCTTATTTATAAATGGTGTGTCCGAGTTTGAGAGCATTACGTAGCAACCTCTTTTATCTAATTCTAGGAATGTATCTCTGAGTTCTATTTGTTCCTTATCAAGGAATGATTCTGCTGTGTACGAGGTGAATGATGCTGTCTTGCTCACTGGATAGTATGGTGGGTCAAAATATATAAAGTCACCCTTTTTAGCTTTCTTTAACACTTCTTTGTAATCCTGATGTTTTATCTCGATACCTTGAAGTGCTTTGTTTACTTTCCTTAGATTAATCTCATCACAGATCAAAGGGTTGGTGTATTTTCCATAAGGCACATTGAATCCGCCTTTGCTATTTACTCGATACATTCCATTGAAACAAGTTCTGTTCAGGAAAATAAAACGTGAAGCAACTGCTAGATCGCTTAGTTTGGTTGGATCTTGTGAACGGACCTTCAGGAAGTATTCTTTATCAGTCTTATGTTTCTTTAATGATACTATTAAACCTTCCACATCATCTTTTATAACATTGTAGGTAGTCACAAGTTCTTTATTCAAATCAGACAGGAAGCCTTTTTCAGGATACAGATCAAAAAATACAGCACCACCACCAACAAACGGTTCAAAATATCTACCAGTTTTAATGTCAAAAAGTTCAGGTGGATACAGGTTCATTTTGTAAAACTGTGCAAGCAATTGTCTTTTACCACCAACCCATTTTACGAATGGTTTTGGTTTTTCTGCCATAACTCGCACTGAATCTCCAATGGGATCTTTCTTATCAGCAAGAGAAAAAACTCTATAAGCAAGTATAGGATTTATACCAAATTTATTTTGTATTTCTTTTATAGCTTGCTGTGTAGTCATTAGGCTCATTTTATCATTTTTATTAATTTAACTAAAGGCCTCAGAACGTATTGATTCCTAAGGTTTATTTTGACTTTCTTCGACGTACTCTTTTCTCATACTCATCTGGTCCCAATTCCTTACCGGACCAACGTCCAAATCTAGCCCCACATGCCAAGCACTCTATTTCGCTTGTTCCGTCATAGTGTTCAGGATGATCGTGTGCATACTCCACAAAAATAATATTTTCACTCTGGCACTTTGGGCATTTTGTTTCATCAATTATAGGCATGAATTATTTTTTATTAGGCATAATAAATAAGTGTTGCTCATCGAAGAATGCCTGAAGTTTTTTCCTATCACCCTTACAACCTACATGCCACATATCAATGCCTTCAATTGATCGATGGTCTTTGTAATCGTAAATAGTTATTACTGTAGGTTTTTTGCCCTTGGTTTTAAATGCCCATTCAAAGCGGGTCTTTAGATCTTTTGATTCCCATTCATCATTTCTAGTTCGATCATTTGGAAAGCTAAAATAGCTAAACATCAAATCATAATCTCCTTGCAAATAGCCCACAAAGCTTGAGCCGATTATATCTTTTGGTGTTGCTTTTATTAACTGATTTTTCATACACACACGAACATACCGAGAAGGTTGGGAGAAGTCCAGTGATTTGAATTATGCATAAATTTTCATACGAGTTAAAATACTCAGATGACTGACCGAGAAACTCCAACTGAATATAAGGACAAATCCCAATTGATTTTTGTGGAACAAGGATGGACTGATCCATCTATGATTAATCCTAAATTTAAAGATTGGGTTGCTGGTAGAGTTGATATCCGGACATGGGATGATCAGTATGCAAACAATATGGTGCACTTCTTTACTCCAAATACTGAAGAGTGGTTAGAATTTGTAAGGTACTACAGTGCTAAGTGGGTTAGTAAAACTGAGCTTAATGAATTCACAAAAACTCTTAAGGAAAAATATTATCGAGTGAATGAAAATAATGATCCAATACTATGAGCCGTCACAGATTCCACAGACACAAAGAGAAGAAGATGACTGAGTTTGAAAAGTTCCAGTGGGCGCTTTTTATAGGTATCTTTGTTGTTAGTTTTGTTTGTATATTTACCTATAGATTTGTAACTAACTGCATATTCGAGTGGCCAGTTAGATGGGACGTGAAAGTTTGTTGGCATGAGCAAGTTGAACCATCTAAAAATGCAGCTGCCGAGAAAGCAGCGAACTTTGCACCGTAAAACTTACTTTTAGTGATAAAATGGAGTGGTATGATCAAAAAATATATTAACTATATAAAAGATAATCCTGAGGATCGTTGGTTCAAAGCAAAGCTCTACGGTTGGGGTTGGACACCAGCAAAATGGCAAGGCTGGCTTGTTATTGTTGCATATATTGCACTCATCGTAGCCCTCATGATCACACGAGAAAAAGATATCCCGGGCAATCCTGATTCTGGAAGCAATTTTCTGACATTCGCATTGCCAATCATTGTACTAACGGCTCTTCTAATTTTTATCTGTTACAAGAAAGGAGAAAAGCCATGCTGGCAGTGGGGACCACCTAAAAAATAATCCATTTCGTGTTCAGGTCTTCTATTTTTTAGTGAGTAATCTCATATAAAATGCTATTATTTAAATATGAGGATCTCAGAAAAACTCAATCGTAGTATTTGGTTTAAACTCCTTTTGTTTATTCCACTTTATTTTCTTCTGTACTTTGTAATGATACAGTACCAAGCCATTTGTGAATTGGGTGGAAGGTTGATGACGGCTGTATCTCTCAAAACATTTCTTGATGCACGGACACCGGTCAACATCTATATTATGTGGCCATATTTAGCTTGCCTCATATATGTTCCGTTTTCAGGAATCCTATATGCTTTCAATAAAAGAATTACTGCAATGCAAGTTATATCGTTCTATGTTTCTGTAGTGTTTGTGTATTTAATTACTTACGCTATTTACATCGTTTTTCCAACTACAGCCTCAGGAGTTATGCTCACTTCGTACGGGCCTAACTCACATCTTTTTATAAACGAAGGAATGTTTCAAGCATTGCAAGGCTTATATACGCAAAGTACTCCTCTTGGTGATTTTCCAAGCCTTCATGTCGCACCACTCGTTTTGATGGGGATATTTCTCTATAAACGTTGGCGTTCATTATTCTGGATATTCCTACCTTTTGCTTTCTTTGGGGCAATCGGCACGTTCGTATTGAAATTCCACACTGTTGCAGGTTTCCTTGGTGGTGTAGTTATGGGATATTTTGGATACTATATTTTGTACGAGAAGATAGTTCTAAAATACTTCAGTAAATTTACCGAAGACAAGAATAACTAGCCATCTCCACCTCTGTCGGCTGTGTAATTTTAAACAATCCATCCCTATAATTCGGGATATAAATGTGCTCTTTATTGGTCTTCCAAAAGGTTATTACCTCGCGCACAACGTCGAGCAAATGAACGAAGGTAGGATTTTCTAATCCTGCCTTTTCTTTTTGCCCTTTATTTGCAATGTCAAAATGGAATGACTTAGGTTCGAACGCCTTGTTTTCTAGACGGGCACCGAGGATTAGTTTTCCGAAGGTATCTATCGATTTTTTGTTGCTAACTATAACTCTTTTGTCGCTTACAGTTAGGTTCGAACGCAATTCTTTTAAGATATCCTTCTTCTCATCTGGAGTACCGTTTTTGATGATATCTTCTACTTCAGTCAGTAGATTAAACTCTTTGACTGCTTGGCTATACCAATCAATCTTGTGGACTCTTCTTTGTTTGATAGAGGACCATTCTTCCTGTAAGGCTTTCTCTTGAGCATCAAAGATCTCAACTTGTTCAGGAGATGTATCTGTCCTATTAATTCTATAACTCAATAGATTGCTAAGCTTTTTCTTGATTTGAGTTTCTTGTTCGTCTAGTATAGCTCCAACCTCAGCCTCTTCTTCTATTTCTTTATCCTTCAAAAGATAGAGATGTTTAAGACACCAGTCTGAGAGTTCTTTGCTTATGCTTAATTCAGTAGAAATCTTTTCTTGAATATATTTAGTAACATTCATTTCTTCAACAGTGCTATGATTGCAGGTTGATCTATGTTTTTTATTATTGATACAAAAGTAATAGACATAAGTACAGTAAGTAGGTTTAACCATTTGAGATATTTTAATTTTACATTTTGGGCATTCATCAGTATTTTTGTAGGCGAACTTCTTTTTACAGTCTGGGCATATCATCTGAAATTTAAAGTCTGGACACATATGGCCATTGCACTGTCCACAGGTCATAAATGGATTATACAATCCTTCATGCTTAGATGGTTGAGGGCGACCTTTTAATCCAAGCATTGTCTGTATCTTCCAATATTCTGCTTCTGTAATAATGCGAGGGAGCCTCTTGTCTAATTCATATCTAATTCCACCCTGAAAAAAGAATCCTGCGTACGTAGAGTCTCTTAGCAAAGAATACATATATGAATAAGCTATTGGCCTTCCACCAAACTTCTTCCTTTGTATGGTAGTAAGATGTAAGTCATCTTTAGCATATCTGTATAATTGAGCAGGGGAGAATTGCCCCGTTAGCATTTGCTGGAACATTTTCTTAACTAGTGGCATTCTTACCTTATCAATAATCCATTTTCTATTACCTTTTTCCTCTGTCTTATCATTAAGGAACCCTATTTTGGAGACTCCACCTGGAAGACCCCTAAGAGCCCTTCCAGTTAAGGCTCTTTTAACAGCAACGCTTTTTTCGTCGCTATCTTTTTTAGAAATTGATAACTCAAGATGTAATATAAATTTATCGCCAGCAGTATTGTAGTATGTTTTTGAGGGAGTTTTGATTTCCTTTAGTTTCCCTATGTCCATCAGGTAGATAATTTGCCCTGCGTCAATTGGGTTTCTAGCCAGTCTGTTTATATGCCACGTAAGTATTGAGTTGATCTTACCCGTTTCTATGCCTTTAATTAGATCTGCAAAAATCGGTCTTCCAGGAGTAAAAGCACTCTGAGACTCCCCAGGGAATTTAATTTTTACATTCAGCTTCTCCTTCATTTCCACATGTTCTAACTCTCTTTCTTGGTCTTCTATGGAATTAGCTTGTCTATCTCCGTCTTCGGAAGATTTTCTGCAGTATCCTCCATAAACTGGTTTTTGTTCTTGTTCTTCTTTCTTCATATATTTTGTTGTAGTTAGCTAGTAATTTTGTCTGCATATTATAGCAGATTTTGAACCGTTATGATGTGTCGTTTTGTTTGCTCACTTTGATCTTTCTTTTCAAAGCTATAGCTATTAGATTTAATAATGTTAGGCCAAGGTCTTCAACCAAATCATCAGAAAAATCGCTAATCTTGTCACCAAATTGAGCCTTAAGAATCCTATACAGTTCCTTTTTTGATTCTTCGGTTAAACCCTTATTCATTCAATGATTCCTTCTAGAAAGGAATGTCCTCGGGTTTGATTGTTTTATTTGACGCTGGTAAAACATCGTCAGTACCGTCAGTACCGTCAGTTTCTACCGTCTTATCAATAACCAAAGATCCCTGAATTAGTTTTCTCTCGACCACCTTGTTTGATTTTTTGATATGAATATATCTTTCGGTTCCTGTGGTGTTAATAACAACTGCTATACCAAGTTGTCTTAAGGGTGTACTTAACTCATTTAATTTACGAGAAAGGGCATTGGCACCTTTTGGCCAATACTTCTCACTAGTATCATTACCATTTAACATAGCGTGCGCTGCTAATTTTGGAAGGAGCTCTGTTGGAGTGCCTCTCCATTCATTTTCAATTGCTATAAATGAGATAACGGCTGTTGATACAATATTGTCATTTATAAGCATCTCTGTCTGCCTATTTATATTGTTCTGATAGGCTTTTAAGAAGATTTCTTGTTTGTAACCTAAAGCTTCAGATATAGCACAGCCCCAAATCTCCCAATCTGCCATTCTATGTTTAGATTCTAGTTTGATTGCTGGATGTATTTCTAGGCTCTTAACTAGAACATTGAATATACCTCCTAGGATAAAAGGCAAGTCTTTGTTAAAGTTCTCATAAAGTTCTTTTTCAGTTTTTCTTTGTTCAGGCTCAATTCTTCCTACTTCTAATAGCAGACTTCTCTCTAATAAGTCTGGACGAGTCGTTACCAGATTTATGCCGTTGATACCTATACTTCGCATAAAGTTGTAAATTACGTCATCATCATCCCCGTAAAGCTTTCTTTTTGCATGACCTCCACCTGTTATCGCCTTACATAATGTGTCTGATTGATCCTCAGATATATGAGAAACGTTATCTAGAAAAAGAAAATAATGATGAGCTAGAGTTTGAACCAGATCTCTAGTTGTATTAGGGAAACTCGCAACGTCTATTATAGAAGGATCTATAACAAGTCTCGATAGTTTAGATAAGGTTGATTTTGAAGATCCTTGAGCCCCAAAGATTACTAACATTACATGGGGAAAGTCAGGAATAAAGGATGCGACAAGGAATACCAACATCAATAATTGATGTTCATCATTGATGATGTTTATGTATTTTAGAAATGTCTCCACACTTCCTTCTTTATTTGGTATAACTTGAGCTTTGTTGTGTGAGTACCTTCTGAATAGAAGTGGTGGATTGTCTACAATGTTCCATCCCACCTTGTTTATTTGTATTGCTTGCCAATCCTTATTGGTCAAATCATACCAAATCTCATTATTATTCCATGTTGCTCTGTTTCTTAATTCTATTTCTTCTCCCTCATAACACGCCTTACCTTCAAGTACAGTCAATATACTTTTGATAAACTCTGAACTTGGTGCTTTCTTATTCTTCGTATAGAATTCGTTTGCAATCCACTTTTTAATTGCAGTACTACTGCATTCTTTTATCTCTCTGTGTCCTGAAATTTCTAAAGATGCAAAGCCGTTACCTTGCTCATCATGAAATAGAATCATCCCTTCTTTTTCCATGAGGTCTTCTAGGAACTTGTTTGTCTGAGTATCTTTAATATTTTCAGTTTGTTTTTTATTCTTGATACTATCCCAAACACTCCTCAATTCTTTTTCTGGAAGTGGTTTTGAGTTTTTTTGATTCCAAATCTGTAAATGTTCCCAACCTACAGCTTCCCATAATTCAGGTGCGGTGGAAGATAGTATTTTACCAGCCATTGAAGTTGCTGTATCGTTCCTAAACCCCTCAGAGACTCCATCTTTACCTATAAGCCATTTTTTCTCAGTCTTGTTATTGGACACTAGGGCTTTAAACCAATCTGGCATCTCCGCTAGATCTTCTTGCGACTCAAATGGGATTGTCCATTCATATTGTCCTCCTTGAGCGTTTACTGAGGGAGCCAGTATAATGTAACCTCCGTTACCACGATAATCGACACCTTCACCGCTTATTGAGGCTCCAGATTTGATTTCAGAATCTGAAGGATATTTGAAGAAGAAATGTTCCCCTAAATTACCTGATTTTGCGCATACAGTTACTGGAATCACAAACTCTTTTGAAGTCCTCCCATGCTTGCTGTCCAGATCTAGAACTACTATTCCAGAGATTTTACCTGTGATAACAGCAATGTTTGCGTCGGGCCACATTGTCCACCAAGCTGTTATTTCTTCTATTGTTACTTTTTTATCTTGATACGCCTTCCACTCTACTTTAGCCCTTTTTTCGGCTGAAGCTGGAATGACATTCCATCCTTTATTGTGGTAATCTAATGCCCATTCTAAGTTTGTCTTAATATTTGTCATATTTTTTTATTTGTTTCCTTTTATTTATTAATTCTTTCTCTTACATTGTCTTCTAGCCTTTTTTGCCTCTTGAGATCTTTTAAAAAGAAGCATAAATGCAAACTCTATTATCTCTAATATGTCATCTCTATTTTGGTCTAAGTTAATTGTTGTTTTGTTGCTGTTGTTTGTTTTAATTTTTGTCATGTTATTGTTTGTTAATGTTATTAATTTGTAATTTTCTAGGTGCTCAATTTATCTCAATATAGAAGGCTATTTAACTGCTAAGGTCATCTATATCCTCTTTTGATTTAGACCTGCCTGAAACGAGTCAAATACCTCCATTTTATGTACGGTTAAGCTATCCGTTTAGGCCAAAGAGATGTGCTAAAAGCTCTTTCTTATCTTTCGGATCATAATCATCCTTAGGGACAAGCTTATTGAATGCTCTTGCAACTCTATCTCTGGAAAATCCCTGAGCCTCTACTGCTCTACCTAAAATAATAAAGTCTCCGAGGAATTCATTTCCTTTTTTCGATGCTATCTTTTTGAAACGTCTTTCGATTGATTTCATAATTTATTTTTTTAATTTTCTGCTAATATTAAGGGAATATATTTTGGTGTGATTGGTGTAACTCCCTTCCATCATCTATCTCATTTAAGGAGATTGATAACGGTTCTTTAAGTAAACAAGAGCCCTAAATGGTGTCTAGCGTTATAAATGACAGGGACTCTAAAAAATAAACAACAGAAAATACGCCTAAAAATAAGCGTATATTATAGAGATTTTATTTATTTTTAAAATTAATTTTCTGAACTAATCCCTGTCACATTTTTCCCTGTGGATATTATTGGAAGACTATTTTGACGGTTTTATCCGTGTCATCAAATATTGGTTTTAGGACGCGTCCTTTTAGATACTTTTCTTTTTGTAATTCAATGATGCTTTGGAGGATGATTTCTTTTTTCCTTTGGTGTGACCTTGGCGTATTCTCAGATAAGTCCTGGTTTTTTTTGTCATTTTTTATTCTAATTTCCTCGAAAACATCAATAATTTTTTTTGATTTACTAGTAGGTGCGAGTATGTATTTGATCATTTTGTATGTTCTTGTTTCGTAACTACCCATATTTATCATTTTCTCACCTTTTTTTAATTGTAACCACCCCTTGCCATCTCTTGGTTTTAATTCAATATCTGGATATATTTTCCTTGCGATCCCCGAAATCTTGAACATAATTTTTTCTTGTTTTATCTTCACGGCCTCAACTTTTTCCAAGACTTTCCATTTTGGGGTATTTAGCTCTAGTCGCTCCATATATCCCGTAAGACTTTTAACAGAACATCTGATGATAATTTCTGTGTTTTTGATATAATTATTAAAAAAATCAGTGAAGACATCTGTGTCTTCTATCGTTATAGCTGTTAATCCAGATTCATTAAAAGGGTCTTCATTTAATTGTTTCAAGGCTGTTTCTATTTCCTTAATCTTTAATTCTTCCGTACTTTGATTTGTATATTCAAAATAGGTATCAAATTCTCTGAGCTTTATTTTAATAGGTAAGCCTAGAGTTCTACAATTAGGATCCTTTCTTTTTCTAATCAAAAAATTACAAATAATATACACCAGCTCTTTATATACATCTCTCTCCTTGTAATCCTCAAAGTCTTTGGTCATGTCTGAATTATAGCAAAAAAAATGACACAAAACATGGTTGTATTAATGCTTTGGAAGCATGCTGTATTATTTATGGAATTTCACTCCGAAGTGTGCAATAATAAGGCTTATACTAAATGATATGTATAATCTTATAAACTCTTTGGATATTCATAGCGGGTCAATTCAAGCCTTAGCTACGGTTGTATTGGTTATAATAACTTTTTATTACGCGATAAAGACTAGGGATTCAGTGAGAGAGTCGGCAAATAACAGAATGGATAATCGTTTGCCTGTAATTGAATTACATTCTATTGAGTGTAATCTCAATATTGCAGGAGATACGTTGCCTGAGCTTATAAGATTTTGTGTAAAAAACATAGGGTACGGGCCAGCAATAGATATTTCTATATCAATAAGCGACTTTCTTGCTACTGATTTCGGTAATTTACTTGAGGGTAAAAAAGAAGATATCTTTTCATCAGATTTTAAAGCAGAAAAAGGAACAATTGACAAAATAAAAGCCTTGCCTCAAGAACTAAGGATTGTAAATATATCATATAAAGATATATTTGGTAGAAAAATATCTACATCAGCACCCTTCAGTATTATACAGAATACCCATGGATTATATTTCAAGATAGATAGCTGGAAGATAGAAACACCGAAGTAATATGCAAAAAATACCAAACCCGAAATTGAACTTACCTAAGGAATTTAGGGATTCTATCAGTAGTGACTCCAATAATAAAAAAGTTATCGATGCAGTTGAGAATTATATAGAGTCGATAAAAGGATGTATTTATACAGACATCAACATGGATTATGACATATCTAACCCTATACAAGTACATGCATGGATTCAAAAATTATTAAGTGTAAATGTGTTAAGAAGTTTTTATATAAGAAATTCTTTTGTTGATGCTTTTAACTCTAAAAACCCAGTAGGTATTTTTCTGGCCCTAAAAGCTTGGTTTGAAGTAGCAGGTGTTTTGGCTTCGATCTTAGATTTACTAGAAGAAAAATCATCCGATGATATATTACGTGAGAAATTGAAACCATATGCATTAGGTAATAGAGGAAAAGGGAGTTTTAGAGTTGGCGAAATAGATGCAAAAAACGTCATTACCATGTTGGAAAAAGCTGATAAGTATATTGAAAACATGGGTAAGGGGCTAAAAAAAGTAGAAAAGGAAGGTAAATTTTTTATAGATTATTATGATATTGCTAGTAATCCAACCCATCCTAGTTTTGAAGCCTATGAAATGTTTGGTGAATTGATGGACAGTGGAGTTTGGAAGGCATACAGTCCAGACGAGATTAGATTGGAGATAGTCAATGATTTTAATGAATATGGAGCTCTTTTAATGGCACCAATTTTTATTAAAAGTATTTGTCAAAAAATACTGATTTTTGAAATGGAACATTTCAAAAAAATGGGTAGTAAGAAATATAATGACTGACTTGTTTAGTGTTCATGAGTCTTAGTCTTTTAAACAAACCTGTTTATAAGTCCATAAAATATTTTATTTAAGTGGGTAATGCATCTGATTCCAACCTATACCAGACTGTGCTAGGGGAAATTTAATAACTGGAAAAAAGCTCCAGATGTGCAATAATAGGAACATCTATAAACGATATAAAATATGACAAAACAGATTCCAAAAGTTGCAACAACATCAGTAGATCCACTTCAAGATAAGATATTGGAGATGCGTAATGTAATACCAGAAGCTTTTGCTGAGAACAAAATCGACTGGAATAAATTAAGAGAAACTCTTGGTGAATATGTAGATATGGGGACCGAAAAATATGGGCTAAATTGGGCAGGGAAAAGTAATGCTTTCAAAGCTATTCGAGTTCCCGCTACTGGCACACTTGTTCCTCAAGAATCTGAAAGTGTTAATTGGGACACAACAGATAATTTGTTTATTGAAGGTGATAATCTTGAAGTTCTAAAATTGTTACAGAGACATTATCGTAATAAGATAAAAATGGTCTATATTGATCCTCCTTATAATACGGGTAAAGATTTCATCTATAAAGACAATTTCACTGAAAACACATCTGATTATTATGAAAGAACAGGACAAAGTAAAGGTGGTATAAAACTTTCAAGTAACATGGAGTCAAACGGAAGATACCATAGCGATTGGTTGACTATGATGTATCCACGTTTATTCTTGGCCAAAAACCTTCTTAAGGATGACGGCGTTATATTTGTATCTATTGATGATAATGAAGTGGCAAATTTAAAAATATTAATGGACGAGATATTTGGAGAGGAAAATCTATTATCACAAGTCGTTAGAATTGCAAAGACAACAAGCTTTAGAGGTAACTTTTTTGCCCCACGCAAGGATTATTTACTTTGTTATTCTAAAAATATTAGTGAGTTAAAAAACTTTTCTGACGAGGTTGATGAAAGTCAATATAAAAAAGTAGAGATAAATGGAAATAGAATAGGGGAAAAATATAGAGATGACATTGCTTTTTATTTATCCACCCTAGAGACAAGACCTAATCAGCGGTATTTCATTGAATGTCCAGACGGGTCACTTGTTGTTCCACCTGGGAATACTTTTCCACCCGAAAAACCCAAGGAAGGTGACGGTGTTTGGAGATGGAATAAGGATTCATTTGAAAGTAAAAAAGATTTTATAGTATTTAAAAATACGAAAAGTTCTCCATTAATTGACAAGAACGGAAATAAAGCAAATTGGAATATATATACAAAGAGTTATCTAAACGATAAAATCATAGATGGAAATTTACCTAGTGATGTCCTTACGGGTTTTTTAAATAGAGGTGGAACATCTGAATTAGGTGATTTAGAAATACCATTCGACTTTTCTAAACCATATAAATTAATAAAATATTTGTTAAAGATAATAAAGACAGAGGACGATGATATTGTCTTGGATTTTTTTGCGGGTTCGGGTACAACTGCCCATGCCGTTATGGACTTAAATGCGGAGGAAAATGCTAATAGAAAATTTATTTGTGTACAGATTCCAGAGGAAACAGATGTAAAAAGTGAAGCTTATAAAGCGGGCTATAAGAATATTGCTGAAATATCTCGTGAACGTATTCGTAGAGCAGGCAAGAAACTTCTAGAAGATAAAGCCGATATAAATAATCCTCGAGCATCTGCTTTTGATTCAGGCTTCAAATCATTTAAATTGTCACAATCAAACTATCGTCAATGGAGCGTTGTCACAGATAAGGATGATGAGCAAAAATTGAAACGCAATTTGAAATTATTTGCTGAAAAGCCCCTTGTGGATAATTACGAAGAGAGAAGTGTTGTCTATGAGATTTTGACAAAAGAAGGCTTTGATATTAATTCCAAAGTAGAGGAAAAAACAGTTAAAAATATGGAAGTATGGGTAGTCTCTGGTTTAGAAAAGAGGATGTTTATAACGTTTGCTAAAACACTTACGGAATTAAACCTTAAGGATTTGAATATTTCAGAGAGTGATATCGTTGTGTGTCTTGATAGTGCGTTGGATGATACAATAAAGGTAAATTTAATGAGAAATTATAATGTAAAATCAATATAATCAATATGAATGAGACAGACTTAAGAAAAATATTATCTTCAGATGATGAAAAAGAAGGACTTGAATTTAAGTCTGCCTCTAATGATTACTCAGTTTTAGGAGGTGCAAAAAAAGACAAAAGATGTCTCTATGGGTATTGTGTGGGAATTGGTAATGCTGGAGGAGGAAGAATTATCTTTGGAGTTAATAATGATCGTAATATCGTTGGAACAAAAGCTTTTCAAAATTTTGAAGAAGTTAAGTCTCAGATATATCACCATCTAGGAATAAAGATAATAATTCAAGAAGTTAACACCAAAGAAGGTAGGGTTGTGATTGTGGATGTTCCAAGTAGACAAAGGGGATCACTCTTTAAATTTTACGAGATGTATGTCACTAGAGTTGGCGAGGAGCTAGTAGAGATGGGGCAGGATGAGATAAGGCAAATACTTCAGGAAAACATTGAAGATTTTACAGCAAAGTATTTGGATCTAGGTATTAATGTCTTAGACGCTGGAGCTATTAGAAAGATGAGACAGTTGTATGAAAGCGAAAACTCTGGAAATAATTCTCTTAAGAATTTAACGGATGAACAATTCCTGAGCGATATAGGACTTTTAAAGGGTGGAAAAATCAATAACGCCGCACTTATTTTACTAGGTACAGAGTCTAGTCTTCAAGACCACCTTTCTAATGCAGAGATCATTTTTGAATACAGAACAACCCCAAGTGATATTAGATATTCTGATAGGTTAAACTTAAGAAATTCACTAATTCTTTCATTGGATGAACTGTGGGGGAAAATAAACTCTAGAAATTTTATAATACCTTTTACAGATGGATTAATTAGACGAGAGATTCAAGCGTTTAATGAAAATGTTGTGCGTGAAGCTATTTTAAATGCAGTTGTTCATAGGGATTATGAGGCTCCTACGTCTATATTTATTAAACAAGATAATCTTTTAATTGAAATTAAAAATCCTGGTGGTTTTATCTTGGATATAACACCTGAAAATGTGTACAAAAAATCGGCATGGAGAAATAGAAGACTCGCTGAGACTTTAGAAAAACTTGGTTTCGTTGAGAGGTCTGGACAGGGTGCTGATTTAATTTTTGAACAAACTATTAAAGAAGGTAAGGGTTTGCCTAATTATTCTGAATCAACTCCAGCCGAAGTGGTTCTTAAAGTATCCGCAATTATTAAAGATAAAGAGTTTATAACATATCTTGAAGCCATTACTCACGAAACTAGAATAAATCTATCTACAGATGATCTAGTCTTTCTTGAAAGAATTAAAGATAGAGACATAAAAGGATTAAGGATGCTTGATATGAAAAAATTTCTTGATATTGGAATTGTTGTTAAGAATGGTGTCGGTCGTGGTGTAAAATATCTTTTAGCAAAGCAATATTATAAGGACCATGATAGATTAGGTGAGTATACAAAACTCACTGGTTTGGGTCGAACAAAAATAAAGGAAATGATTTTTAATCACATCAAAGATAATGGAAGAGGTACAGCTAAAGAGTTTAAGCAGGCTTTTAGTGAGTTAAGTGATAAAGATATAAATAATATTTTACAAGAAATGAGAAAGGAAAAGAAGATTATCTTTGTTGGTAAGATACGCCAAGGTTATTGGTCATTAGGTAATGACTAGGTGTATTTTATGGTATAAATGATAGAATAGCCTTATAAATATAGGTAAAATCGATACAGCTATTAGGTAATAATTAGTTAATTATGAAATTTAAATTCTCCAAAAACCTAGAATATCAAAAAGAAGCAATCGAATCGATTGTTAGTATTTTTGATACTGGTAAAAACATTATCCAAGCTAATGAAGGCTTTTCTCTAAGGTCTGTAACGGGATCTATAATTGCTAATGAATTAGAAATTGATGAAAAGAAAATTAAGAAAAATGTTGTCTCAATTCAAAAACAAAATAAAATAGAAGAATTAGATTCTCTTTCTACTACAGACTTTACAATAGAAATGGAAACTGCGACGGGTAAGACTTATGTTTATCTAAGGACCATAATGGAATTGTATAAGAAATACGATTTAAAGAAGTTTATTATCCTTGTACCGAGTGTTGCAATTAGAGAAGGAGTTTTAAAGACATTGGAACAAACAAAGGACCACTTTAGAGAAATTTATAATACAGGATTTGGATATTTTGCATATGACTCAAGTAGGCTATCAAAGGTTAGAGAGTTTTCTCATTCATTAGATATTGAGATAATGATTATGACAGTACAAGCTTTTGCAGGTGATGAAAGGCTTGTAATGAGACAAACTCCAGACCGTTTCAATGGAGAGCGTCCAATTGACTTAATTGCCGAGACTAGGCCTATCGTTATAATGGATGAGCCTCAAAATATGGAATCCAGCTTGGCAAAGTCTGCTATTGCTGATTTGAAGCCTCTATTTAAATTAAGATATAGTGCTACACATAAAGAAATACACAATCTTGTGTACCGTCTTACTCCTGTCGACGCATATAGAAAAGGGTTGGTAAAGAGAATTTCTGTATTTGGTGTGCGGGATGATAATTCAAATACTCTAACTTTTAAAGTTAGAAAAATTGAAATAAAGAAAGGGGAATATCCAAAGGCAAAAGTGTTGCTTGAGGTAAAAACCGCAGATGGTAGTTTTACAAAAAAAGAAACAATCATTAAGGCAGGGGATAATCTTGAGAGTAAGACAAAAAACAATGCTTATAAAGGATTAATGGTTAACGATGTTGATTCTATTCATGAAAGAGTAGAATTGTCAGATGGTAATTATTACAATATTGAAGAAGAGAATGAAAACAAAGAGGCTATATTCAGAACTCAGATTAGAGAAACTATAAAAGCACACTTTGATAAACAAAGCGAACTTGGTGACAAAATTAAGGTTCTATCTCTATTTTTTATTGATAAGGTGGATAATTATGTTGGACCCGATAGCTTAATTAAAACAATATTTAATGAGGAATTTAATATTCTGAAAAAGAACTACAATCAATTTAAAGATGTTGATTCGCAGGCTGTGCATAAGGGATACTTTGCAAGTAAGAAAGAGAGAGGTCAAATTGTCTTTCAAGATACTAGAGGAGACTCAAAAATTGATAAAGATGCATACGATTTGATTATGAAAGATAAGGAACGTCTACTATCTTTTAGCGAACCAGTTTCCTTTATATTCTCCCACTCAGCCTTAAAGGAAGGATGGGATAATCCTAATATTTTCCAGATTTGTACCTTAAGACAAACAAATTCTTTAATGAAGAAAAGACAAGAAATCGGTAGAGGTCTTCGTCTTCCTGTTGATGTTGATGGTAATAGAGTCTACGATCCAAGTATTAATGTCCTTACAGTTGTTGCCAATGAGAGTTACCAAGAATATGTAGGGCAACTTCAAACTGAATTTACTGAAGCTGGATATAAAACTGTGCCTGAGACTACAGACGCTAGACAAAACAAGGTTGCTGTAAATACGACGAAACATCTCGATACAGATGATTTCAAGAAACTATGGGAGAAGATTTGTAAGAGGACCAAGTACAATCTCGATGTTGATTCTTCTAAGCTTATAAAGACAGCTGTAGAGCGTATAGACGAAAGAGATATAACTAATCTTGTTGTCACAGTAGATAAGGTGAATGTCTATTTCGATAATGCTGAGAAAATGCAGACATCATTTTCTGGACAGTCTGCTGGTTCACAATTAAAACAAGATATTCGTATTCAAAATGTTGTAGAAAGAATTGGACAGGAAACTGGGGTAACAAAGAAAACAATATTAGATATTCTGTTTAAGGTAGATAATCTTCATTTAATTTTTGAAAACCCTGAAGAATACATAAGGAGTGTAATTGTTATTATAAATAGCTCTCTGAATGACCTATTGATGAATGAGGGATTGAAATACCTTCCTACAGGAGAATCATGGGAAATTAAACTTCTATTTAAAGATTTTGAAGCATTACCAAACAAAAGTATTGAAAGCGAAAAGTCTGCATTTACTAGAGTAGTCTTTGATAGTGAGGGGGAAAGAGAGTTTGCAGAACATCTAGAGCATAGTGGTAATGTTAAAGTCTATACAAAGCTACCAAGAGGTTTTATTATTGATACTCCACTAGGACAATATATTCCAGACTGGGCTATAGTTTGGAAAACTCTTGAGGGAGATAAGTTGTATTTGATAAGAGAGACTAAGTTTGGATATAGTAATTTGATTGATGAGCTACCTCTAGTAGAGCAACAAAAGATTCTTTGTGCTAGAAAACATTTTGATTCAATTGGTTTTAATAATTACGAAGTGTCGGAGAAGCCAGATTTGAGTGATTTAGTTAAATAATGAATATAATACATGTCTAAACTTATATCCAAAACTGACTTCATCCTATACAAAGAATGCCCAAACAACACTTGGGTTAAAATACATAAACCCGAAGAGTATTCTAAATTTGAAATATCAGAGTTTGAGAAGTCGCTTGGTGTGATGGGCAATGAGGTTGAGGAATTAGCTAGAGGGATATTTCCAACTGGCATAATGGTTGAAGGGCGTGGAGAAGATGCTCAAAAATTAACAAAGGAACTAATTGCCAAAAGAACGCCTGTAATCTTTCAGGCTGTCTTTGCTACTGATAAATTTTTGGCCGCAACGGATGTGCTGGAATGGAATAAAGAAGCAAATGCTTATGATATGTCAGAAATTAAAATGTCATCAACTCTTAACCAAGAAGAAGGCGGGGGAGACGATGAGGAGGAAGAGGAGGGTAAGCCTAAGAGAATAAACAAAAAGAAAGAACTTCAATATGAATATGACCTAGCCTTTCAAGTAAATGTATTGGAGATGTGTGGAGTTAAAATAAATAACAAATATTTAATAAGACTCAATAAAGAATATAAGAAATATGGACCTCTGAGCTTTAAGGAAGGAGATTTGTTTATAAAAGAAAACAAAACTGAAGCTATCAACAACTTGATGCCCGTTGTGCTTGATGAAATGGACCTAGCTTATAATTATTTATCTAATCCTAAAGAACCTAAAGCACCTTGCCTTTGCTATTACAAAGGCCGTAGCTCACATTGTACTGCTTTTACATACATTAACCCTGAAGTACCAAAATACAGCGTCCACGACTTAAACAGAATAGGGAATAGTAAGGCATATTTAAGAGAATTGCTTGATGATGGAATATTAACTATTGATAAAGTACCTGAAGAATCTATTCCAAAAGTTAAGAAAGCTAAGGAAGGAGAAAAACAAGGTAAGCCTAGAAAGTTGAATCAAGTAAGGGCTTATAAATCAGGAGAACCTATAATAGACATCGATGCTATTAAAGCAGAGCTAAATTCATTAACATTTCCATTATACTTCTTAGATTACGAAACATACCCAACGGCTATTCCAATATTTGATGGCTATCGTCCATATCAACAAATTGTATTTCAATATTCACTACATGTATTAGAAAGCAAGAATGCGGAGCTTAAACATTACGAAGAGTTAATTCTAGAAGGGGACCCAGCTGAGAGAATAGTTGAAAGTTTAAGAAAAAACATAGGTGATACGGGAACTGTTATATCTTGGTATAAGAACTTTGAAAATTCACGAAATAAGGACCTTGCTAAACTGGTCCCTCTACAATACGAATTTCTTCACGATGTAGTAAGGAGAACTTATGACTTAATGGATATTGTCGAGGACCAATACTATGTACATCCTGGATTTATGGGCAGGTCATCAATTAAGAAGGTTTTGCCTACACTAGCCCCTGGACCCGAGCATTCATATAAAGAACTTGGTGTACAAAATGGAACAGATGCTATTGAGGCTTATAGACAAATATCTAAAGGTGAACTAGTTGGTGAAGAAGCAGAAGAGAAAAAGAAACAAATGCTTGAATATTGTAAGCTGGATACAAAGGCTATGTATACTATTTGGAAGTATTTATGTGAGTTAGTGGAGGTTGCATAAAAACAATCTTTCCATTTACAATCTTTGCCTTACCTTCATTAATAAGACGAACTTGTATCCTAAGAAGAATACTTCCTAGCTCTGTTAGAGAATCAATTGTTTCTTTTGAAAACATAAGCTTATCTTTCCTTTTATTTATTTTAGATTTCATGTGTTAAGGCTAACATAAAAAAGGTAACACTCTTGTTAGAATGCTACCTTTTAAATTACTTACTTCCAATTCGCCGTTCGAATCTCGAAGATCATTTCCTTCGCCTCGCTTTGAGTCATATCTGATAGCTGAGAAAGTAGACGCTCTCTTCCATCCTCATCCATTGTTTGATAGATAAGCTCTGTTAAAGTTCGCCTCATTTCCTTGGTCATAGGTCTATCTTCGTCTTTTTCATCAATTGAGAAAAAGAAACTTCTCTTTGGTCTATACTCCTCCAATGTTTTAACTCGTGTGTTCATAATTGATATTTAATTTAATAATTTAGATAAAAGACTTTATTGCTTGGGACGCCTGACTGCTTGAGAAATTGTTTATCTTCTTTTGCCAGCTTAAGCGTTCTTCTTTATCCTTGACTCGCTTCTCTACAAGCCCCATTAGATAAGTTCGCTGTTTCTCTGATATCTTATTTTCTGCAACAGGAGCAACGCTTTCAATGATACTATTCTGCTTAACTTCTTCTGTCATAGGACTTGCACTTTGTTCTTGGTTTATGGTAGGGAAGATATCATAAATCTTTATCGACCTAGTAACAGCATCAAGGAACGACGCATTTCTAGAGTAGACCAACGTCCTCTCGATATACTTATTCACGCTACTCAATTTTCCAACACCTCTCCCTTCGCCTATAACCTCAGAACCTCGCTTTAAGACACATAAGAAACTGACAAGACCTTGAACGTGCTTAAATTGTTCCATGGTCTTGGTATCAAGAGAAAATGTGGCTGTGAAATTAAATGTCCCTAAACACTTATTAGCC
>CAINHC010000010.1 GCA_903848795.1 uncultured bacterium
GCTGGTGTGGAAAAAGAAACAAAGTTATCTATCGACAAAAAAGGAAATACATATCAGATGATCACAGTCCTACCATCTGCAACGCTCGATATTAATGTGAAGAATACAGACAAGGTTCTACCAAAGACCACATTCAATGGATTGGATATCAAAACAAGCAAGGATAAGCAAAATATCATTAAGCTGTCTGCATCTATGCCAAAAGAGAGTGGAATATACATACTTAAGGTGGGATCGCTTGTACTTCAGGTGAAGGTCTATGTGGTTTCGGGGACGGGGGATAAGATTGGGGTTACCATCGGCAAGGAGGCTCAACAAAAAAAGTTGCTCCCAATTCAGAAGCTCTGGTCGTGGTTTAAGAAGTGATGCGTGATATACAGAAATAGCTCACTTGACAAGAAGGGGTATTGTGATGGCCAAAGATTTTTACGATAAAGATATTGAGTGGATAATTCTGGAACGAATTCTTGAACAAATTCTTGCAAAAACTCCGATAATAAGCTATTATTTCCAGTATATGGTAAATCACATGAGACACACATCCGGACACACCGGAAACAGAAGAAGTCACCACGCTCTAACAGCAGTGGATGCTACTCTTTGTAAGGATTGCGGAGCTCTAAAGCAAAAGCACAGAGCGTGTTCAGGTTGCGGTAAATATAAAGGAATTGACGTTTTAGCAAAGAAGGTAAAGGCTCCAAAGAAGACAAAAAAGGAGAAAAAAGCGGGGTCTATGGCAAAGCCAAAGGCCGCAAAAGTTAAAAAGGTTACAGCAAAGAAATAATTATCAAGGTCACAGAACAGCACATTTAGCACTTTCATCAAAATATAAAACAGTATGGCAAACAGACATCTCTTAAGATCAGTAGTCCTACAATCACTCTTTGAGTGGGACTTTAGGGAGGTAGATAACAATTTGATTGGTGATATAGTAGTTAGAAATGCGGAAGAGTTCGCTCCTGGTATGAGCGACTTTTCTTTTGCAAAAAAATTGGCAGATGGTGTCGTAAAAAAGAAGGCGGACCTAGATATGATTATCGGAAAAGCGGCGCCTGAGTGGCCAATCGATAAGATTGCTAATGTTGATAGAAATGTTTTAAGACTTGGATTATACGAGTTAATTTTTGCTGATAGAAAGGAGGTGCCAGCCAAAGTCGCGATTAATGAATCAATTGAGCTTGCAAAAAGTTTTGGAGGAGAGACTTCTGGAAAATTTGTTAACGGTGTGCTGGGTGCGGTTTATAAAGAATTAGGAGAACCAGGAAAAGATGAAGTAAGAACCCCAAAGAAAAGCAAAGATATTCCATATGAGGAAATGCCGATAAAAACTTTGGCAGGTGGAGTTGTCTATTCAAAACATGAAGGAGAAATTTATCTTGCCCTGGTTCATGATGTCTTTGGACATTGGACACTTTCAAAAGGTGGAATTGATATGACAAAGGATGTTAAGGTTGCGGCGGCTGAAAAGATTGAACAAGAAATTGGCGTACCAGTTGAAATTAAAGATGAATTGGCAAGTAATGAATACATTGCATCTCATCCAGAAGAGGGTAAAATTAGAAAGCAGGTGATTTATTTCCTAGCAGAAGCGGAATATAAACCACTTAAGCTTGAAGAAGGAAAGGGCGGGCTCGATAATGTTAATTGGTTCAATGTTAAAGAAATTTTAACTTTGAATTTTTACAATGATATTATGCCAATAATTGTTAAAGCACTTGGTAAGTTGTCGGGTAAGAAGGTGGAAGCTGGAGTGGATGCCGCAGGTGGCGCGGCAGATGCTGAAAAGGCCGAGGTTACGGAGGAAGTATTAAACTAATAAAATGAATAGTAATAGTATAAATTTTGAAGAATTTGAAACATCGATAGGAATATCTTTTATCGATAAGGATTTAATTAAGAAGGCCTTTACTCACAGGTCTTATTTGAATGAAAATAGAGGGCTGAAATTGGAACACAATGAAAGATTGGAATTCTTGGGGGATGCCGTCTTGGAACTTGTTGTTACAGATTTTTTGTATAAGAAATTTCCAGGAAAAAATGAGGGAGAACTGACAGCACTTCGTTCTGCTCTTGTTAAGGCGGAAACTCTAGCTACTGCAGCTGAAAAAGTTGGAATGAATTCATATCTATTGCTTTCAAAGGGGGAGTCTAGAGATATAGGAAGAGCTAGACAATATATTCTAGCAAACACATTTGAATCTGTTGTTGGAGCGATTTATCTAGATCAAGGATACAGTGTCGCGGGAGACTTTATTGCAAAGCAATTGTTTGATCAAATCGATGAGATTATTGAGAACAAAAAGTTTATCGATGCAAAAAGTAGATTCCAAGAAATGGCACAAGAAAAAGCTGGATTTACTCCATCGTATAAGCTGGTGAAAGAGGTTGGTCCAGACCATAATAAGATTTTCACAGTCTCAGTTACAGTTGGTGAGGAAGAAATTACAGAAGGTGAAGGTAAGTCAAAACAAGAGGCGGAACAAATGGCCGCTATGAAGGCGCTTGAAATTAAGGGGTGGTAGTTTGGGGTCAGGCCCCGTACGGGAAGTAAAAAACATGTCATAATATTTTCTACAATATTACGACATGTTTTTTTAGCTTTGCACGGGGCCTGACCCCCAAGCAATTGACATTTTAGGCTGCGGGTATACTATTTGCTTAGAATTGAACCTTTCCAATTCGGGAGAAGTTCGTATAAATTCTTGGCGTCGCCTCAGGGTGACGTCAGCATCTCGATAACTCCCAGGAGTTGTCTCTTTAGATGAAAGAAAATGCCTAAGGAAATTACAAAACAATTGACGGCAACACAGGCGCCTGCTTTAAGTCCTGCGAAGAAACAAATCAATGAACTCATGGCTAAACTGGCGGGGAATCGTGCCTTTGCAGAATGTCGTGGAAGCCTCGATGTACCAATTGATGAAATTTTGAAGAGTAGCAATAATCCAACACAAGCTCTTGCTAAGTTTGATTGGAATACCGCTTCCAGACGGATTATGTTAAACATGCTTGCCGGGCTTAAGCGTGATGGATTGACATATGCCTATGGTGAACTTTGGAGTGCCCTTACTGATTGCGATTTTTTGTTCACTGGTGAGACTGTGCCAATTCAGGAAACAATTGATGGGTATCTGCTGATTGTTGATCTTGATTTAACTCTTACATTCTTGCGTTGGCTATATTCCACTGATTACGAGAAGGACATTGTGCCTTATTGCAAAGGTGAAAGTGCTGATCCATCCAGAGCTCTCTATGGGCGACTGACAGAACAAGTGTTTAGTAGGTTCCCAGCAATCGAAAAGGAATTAAGAGAGAGGGTTTCTTTTGCCTCGCCTTACCCTTCATTGTTTAACAATCCACCCATTAAGTTTTTCTCCGAGGAGATTGTGGAGCCGTTCTGGGAAAAGTTGAGAGACAAGTACATCCCCGGCTGGACCCATTATGGTCGTACCTGTATTGACGTAAATAACGGTAATCAAGGAGAGCAATGGAGAAGAAGTGGTGGCGTCGCCATGTTTGCAACGGAAGTTGGGATTAAGAAACTGCTCGGATGTTTTTCGCGAGCGGAACAGAAGCGACTAACAGTTTGGCATTTCAAGGTTCCAAAAGTAGAGCGTTGCAACCTCGTGTATTCAGACTACAGTAATAGTCCAAAGATGCGTATTGGTTTGCACCCAGCAGATCAGCATAAGATGTGGGTAGGGCATCACCCTAGTTACGTCAGTCAGAACGTTACTCATGGATTAGGTGCGGTGTTGTTAACAAATGACATGGTGAATGATCTCTTTTGGCATGATTCACATATGTTGAATGTCGCGCCGATGTACACAGCATTAGGGATGAAGGATGGTGAGGGTAATGACTCCCCTCAAGAGGATATGAGTTTACAAAGACTGCTTCTGAGTTTTCCATATCCCAGATAGTTTGTTGGGACGTTGGATTGTCGCGCCGCTCGGGTTCCACCCGAGCGGCGCTTTCTCGTCATCGTTTTGTCAAATACAATCTCAATGTTGTCTATAATTAATGTATTGGAGAAAATTCATTAAACTGTTACACTTATATAGATAATGCATTTAAAATCGCTAGAGATAAATGGTTTCAAATCCTTTGCTAAGAAAGCAACGCTTGTTTTCAATACTCCAATCGCATCAATCGTTGGTCCGAATGGGTCAGGAAAATCAAACGCAGCCGAGGCATTTAAGTTTGTGTTGGGAGAGCAATCCATCAAGTCTATGCGTGGAAAGAGAGGTGAGGACATGATCTTTAATGGTGGAAAAGATGTTCCTCGTGCAAATCGCGCCTCAGTTAAATTGGTTTTTAATAACCTACCAAACTCTGGAAAAAGACATGGTTCAAATGATAGTCATGAGACTGGTGGGTCAGGAAGTGAGGGTAGACTTTTTAATATAGATTTTGATGAAGTGTCAATCGAGCGTATTGTGCATAGAGATGGTGTTAATGAATATTATTTGAATGGAACGCAAGTTCGTCTTAAGGATATTGTGGAACTTTTGGCTAACGCAAATATTGGATCATCGGGGCATCATATTATTTCTCAAGGTGAAGCGGATAGATTGCTCTCATCACTTCCTCGTGAGCGAAAAGAAATGATTGAGGACGCGCTTGGCCTTAAGATTTATCAATATAAAAAAGAGGAAAGCCAAAAGCGTTTGGAGAAAACTTCTGTTCACATGAAGGAGGTTGAGTCACTTCGACGTGAAATCGCACCTCATATTAGATTCCTCAAAAAACAAGTTGAAAAAGTTGAAAGAGCTGTCGCCTTGCGTGAGGAATTAGCTCTTAAATATAAAGAATATTTTGCATACGAGACAGAATATTTAAAGAAAGAAAAGGAACAAATTGAAAGAGATTTGAAAGAGCCGACTGTGGAGCTTGAGGATTTAAGAGGTGATTTGGTAAAACACAGAGAAATTCTTGATCAAGTTGAAAAGCAAAATAGGGAGAATTCTAAGACATCAGAGCTATTGGAGTTGGATCAAGAAATGCGCAAGACGAGAGCTGATAAGGACGCTTGTATGCGCGAGATTGGAAGATTGGAAGGAGAGGTCTCATATCTGAAGCGTGCAATTGAAAAGAAAATGCGCGATGCTAGCGAGTCCAATACAAAGCAAATTTACTTAAGAGAAGTGGAGAGTTTGAGTAAGGGGGTAGAATCAAAAATTACAATTGCAACCGAGGCGGTAAGTGCCAATAATTTAGAGAGCGTTTTGGACGCACTCGCAGAAATCAAAAAAAGCTTTACAGAATTTTTGGAGCATCACAAAAACACAGAGTCACTAAATATTGAAAATGAGGAGTCTGAAATTATAAAAATTACAGAGACCATTTCTGATTTCGAATCTAGATTATCAAGTTTTGCAGAAATTGAGGCAACACAAGCCGAAAAATATTCAAAGATAAAAGAAAGTATCGATAAAGAAAAAGACAAGAATGTTGAAAGCGAAAAAGCAGTGCTTGTTTTGATGTCCCGACAAAATGAATTACATACTCAAATTGAGGCAGTAAAACTGCGCGAAGCGCGCATAAAGGTTGAACAAGAAGATTATAATAGAGATATTCAAGAGGCAATTGCATCAATCGGTAGAATGGCCGTTTCTTACGAAGATTTCGCATTAACAATGGATGCGTCGCTGGAGAATCGGCATGTTCAAATAGAGAGACGACGTGCGGTTGAAAAGATAAAAATAAGATTGGAAGAAGCAGGTGGTGCGGGAGGAAGCGAGATTATGCAAGAATATAGGGAAGCTGAGGAGAGAGATGCTTTTCTTGCGAAGGAATTGGAGGATTTGGTTAAGTCAGTGGAGTCTTTGAATATAATAATAAACGAGCTTAATGATAAATTAAATCAGCTATTTAAGGATGGAATAAATAAAATTAATAATGAGTTTAATAGATTCTTCATGCTGATGTTTGGAGGAGGTTCGGCTTCACTTGAACTTGTGAAAGAAGTGAAGAAAAAAAGAAGAAAAGCTGGAGAAATGGAGGATGAATTGGGTGGAATTGGTGGTGTTGGTGGATCTTTGGCGGAGAGTTTGGGTGATGGTGGTGAAGAACCAGAAGTCGAAGAGGGAATTGATATAAACGTTGCCCTTCCTCATAAGCGCACGAAAGGATTGATGATGCTCTCTGGTGGTGAGCGTGCCCTTACTTCCATCGCACTTCTGTTTGCCATGTCTCAAGTTAATCCACCTCCATTCATAATTTTGGATGAAACTGACGCTGCGCTTGATGAAGCGAACTCCAGAAAATATGGAGATATGATCGAGGCACTTTCAGAACACTCTCAATTAATTTTAATTACCCATAATCGTGAGACGATGTCACGCGCAGGTGTAATTTACGGAGTCACGATGGACTCTGGAGGGTACTCAAAATTACTTTCAATCGCATTTGATACAGCGCAGGAGATAGCGAAATAAAATAAAAAATTGCATAGCATACAATTGCTTACGCATCCAGTTTAGTTGGCTGTATTCTGCTGTCCCCGTCACAATCTTTATGAGAAAGATATGATAAAAACAGAAACATGACGTATGATTTAGGTACTGTGTTATCCACACCCCACCCCCCCACATACCAACAAATATAATGATATTTATGTTAAAATAATAACATAAACGTTCAATTAATTATCCAAGGAAACAATTCATCTTTTTCTTTCTATCTGCAATTTTATTTGTCTCCCTTTTCTCATTCTTCAGTACACCA
>CAINHC010000011.1 GCA_903848795.1 uncultured bacterium
GCTGGTGTGGAAAAAGAAACAAAGTTATCTATCGACAAAAAAGGAAATACATATCAGATGATCACAGTCCTACCATCTGCAACGCTCGATATTAATGTGAAGAATACAGACAAGGTTCTACCAAAGACCACATTCAATGGAGTGGATATCAAAACAAGCAAGGATAAGCAAAATATCATTAAGCTGTCTGCATCTATGCCAAAAGAGAGTGGATTATACACCTTGAAGATTGGGTCACTTACATTGAACATTACCGTTTTGAGCGGAAATTTGAATGGAGGTGGTTTTGTGACAGGAAAGGTTGTTGATAGTAAAGTCACTCCAGTTGTGAAGCCGAAACAGCCAATCTCCAAAGTTAATTTATTTAATAAATTAATAAATTGGTTTGTTAAATAATCGACAGAGGTGCGGTGATGGATTACAATTAAAAACGTAGCTTATAAAAACATGAATGGAAATATTGAATTCAATGACGAACAGAAAACTCAAAACTCGAGATTTTTATATAGTAAATTTCAAGCTTCTGCAGATAAGCCGGGGGTAGTAAATTTTTTGATTAATCGTAAGATCGTAAAAAATGAAAATGGAGCTAATGTGTTTTTAATGGGAGTAACAATATTATTTTTTTCATTATCTATAGTTTTGTTTATGTACGGGAGTGGTTATTTTAGTTCAATAAGAATTGGCAGTAAAGCAGTTGTTGGTAGACCCATACATTCCCAAGTAATCCCAAAATAAAAAGTGGATGTAACAAAAGATATTTATGATACGTTGATATCTGGAAAATGGTAGTGACTTTTGCTTATGCATCATCTATAATTAACCCATGAAGCCAACACTCTTAGTCCTCGCGGCGGGAATGGGTAGCCGTTATGGTAAGCTAAAGCAACTAGATCCTGTGGGGCCAAGAGGGGAGGTAATATTGGACTACTCAGTATTTGATGCCATCCGCGCTGGATTTGGAAAAGTAGTTTTTGTTATAAGAAAAGAATTTGAAGAGGAATTCAAAAACGCCATCGGGCCAAAATTTAAAGATAAGATTGAGGTGGAATATGTTTTTCAAGAATTAGAAAACATCCCAGAAGGATTTACAGTCCCAATTGGAAGAACTAAACCATGGGGAACATCTCATGCTGTGATGATGGCAAAGGATCTTATCGATGGTCCCTTCACGGTCATCAACGCCGATGACTTCTATGGTGCCGAGGCTTTTAAAATAATTGCCGATCATCTATCAAGTATTCCAACGAATGACACGACAAACTACTTCATGGTTGGCTATCCATTAAACAAAACTCTTTCTGATTTTGGATCTGTATCCCGTGGAATATCAGAAGTTGATGAGGATAGATTTCTCAAAAAAATCACAGAGCGTACTCATATTGAAAAAACTCCAAACAGCGCAAGATATAAAGACGGCGAAGATTTTAAAGATTTAACCGGTGGAGAAGTAGTCTCTATGAATTTCTTTGGATTTACTCCATCGTATTTTAAATATTCCGAAAGTATGTTTAAAGAATTTCTTCAGGAAAACCAAGAAAATCCTAAGGCAGAATTTTATGTTCCATTTGTTGTTAACACACTTGTGAGTGAAGGGAAGATAAAGCTCAAGGTTCTCTCAAGTAACACAGAGTGGTTCGGCATAACATATCTAGAAGACAAGCCGTTTGTGGAGGAGAAGATTAGAGGTTTGATTAACGAGGGGGTGTATCCGGAGGGGTTGTGGTAATTTTATAAAGGTCATTAAATCTGCTAATATACTAAGAATGAAAACCGCCATCATAATCCACGGCTACAACGACAAGTCTGAATATTTAGATGAGACTCATCCATCGCCATCAAACGATCATTGGATACCATGGTTGCAAAAAGAACTTCTCGTGAAGGGTATTGAAACACAGACACCAGAAATGCCTGGTTTTTATGAGCCTAACTATGAAAAATGGAAGGAGATGTTAGAAAGATTCCAGCCTGATGAAGATACTATATTAATTGGTCATAGTTGTGGAGGAGGATTTTTGGTGCGTTGGCTAAGTGAAAATAAACAAAAGGTAGGAAGAGTTGTTTTGGTTGCACCATGGCTTGATCCAGAAAAGAACATTGATCCAGAATTCTTTAATTTTGAAATAGATTCCAATATTGCATCGAGAACATCACAATTGGATATTTTATACTCAACTGATGATCATTCACAAATAATCGAAAGTATTAATGTTCTTAAGGAAAAACTACGTGATGCAGTTTTTAAAGAATTTACAAACAAAGGTCATTTTGTTTTAAGTAGTCTCAAATCAGAAAAGTTTCCGGAGCTGTTAGAATTATTATCATAATAAAACACATGACCCCCGAACAAATAAAAGAAAGTCTAGAACACAATCACCAAATTATAATTAAGACGCTAGGCGCGTGTCCAAATATTGTTCTAGTTGGAACTGGTAATCCAGTTCTCAGGCAAAAGGCGCAGCCAGTTTCTCTCGAGAGGGGGATTGAAACGGGGGAGGAGTTAAAAATCACCCTTAAAAAATATCGAGAAATTGCTGGGTATGGTAGAGGTTTGGCGGCTCCTCAAATAGGTAAGAACGAATCAGTCTTTGTAACTTATGTTGATGACAAATTTAAAACTTATATAAATCCAAAAATATTAGAGAGGTCAAAAGATTCCTATCTATACCGAGAGGGATGTCTTAGCTGTGCTTATGCAACCGCGGATGTTAAGCGCCCTCGTTCAATAACTATCGAATATACAGATGAGAGTGGTTCAATTGTAAAAGACGAAGTAGATGGATTTCTTGCAAGACTATTGCAACATGAATATGATCACCTAGAGGGTGTCTTGAATATTGATGTAGCTGAAATCGGGGGTTTAGGCCCAAGGTTTTCCGATCCACTGAAGGAGGAGTTGAGGGAGTGTTAGTTTTATTTATAAAAAAAATTGCAAAATAAATGTCCTATTGCTACTTCGTCAAAAATAACAAAGATCCTAAAAAGAATATTCATAAAGAGTACCATGATAAACATTATGGTTTTCCCATTCATGATGACAATGAACTTTTTGGCAGACTCATTCTTGAAATTAATCAAGCTGGTCTCAGTTGGGAGACAATTCTTAAAAAAGAAGAGGGCTTCAGAGCGGCCTATCATAATTTTGATATTAAAAAAGTCGCAAAGTATGCGGAGAAAGATAGAGAGCGTTTGATGAAGGATGCAGGAATTATTAGAAACAGACTAAAGATCAATGCAGCAATCGAGAATGCTAAAACAATTATTCAAATTCAGAAGGAATTTGGAAGCTTAAAGAATTGGCTGTCGTCGCATTATCCAAAAACAAAAGAAGAATGGGTTAAACTATTTAAGAAAACTTTTAAATTCACTGGCGGGGAAATTGTGAATGAATTTTTGATGAGTATCGGATATCTTGAAGGAGCACATACAAAAGAGTGTCCAGTTCACGCGATGGTTTTGAAGAAGAATCCGATGTGGGGAAGGGTAAAATAATGTTATCTGGTAATCATATTAAAATCGTGGGTGTGTGGGTGATTCAAAGCTCCTTTCGTGATAATATTATTATATGAAAACTACACAAAAGGGATTTGTCGTTCCGTTATTAATTGGAATCATCGCTATATTAGCAGTGGGTGGCGGAGCTTATGTCTATAGTCAAAAAAATAAAGTCAAAACTGCGCCGACTAATTTATCAACATCGTCAACCTCAACCGCAACGGTAGTACCAATTTCAGATTCGAACCCAGCACCTTCAACATCGGTGGACACAACCGCTCCTTCTCCAGCTCCAACGCCTGCCTCAGAAAATTCAAATTCTACTTCGAAGAGTGTCGGTATCGTCAGTCAGGATATTCAAAAAGTTTATGCTGAAGCACAGCAATATCAAAAAAGCTTAACTAAAGATCAAGCATTTGCTATTAGCAATAAAGCAATCGATAGAACAGTAGAAAATATTGATACATCAAGTTATGTCTACACTAAAGCTTTGGGATATCAATTTAAAACTCCATGGGGCGAAGGTGTAGAGTCAGAAAAAACCAAAAAGTCTTCAACAGTGAAACAAATTGAATTTAGTAATGGTAAAAAGTTATTATTGATTTGTGGTACAACTACTCCTAGATATGAATTCATACATGGGGACCCAATAACCAATGATCCTTATCCAAAAGAAGACGTTGATCAAATGTTGAGAGTTTTGGGTAGTAAGGCTGACTCTGGGTTTGATTTTATTAACTTTTATCTTTCAACATCAGTAGATGATATTAAGTATAGTAAAACTCTAGATGAAGCCTTGGGTATCTCAAAACTTTTGACGTTAAAATCAACACAAAATTATACAAGACAAGCTTATAGAATTAATCTAACGAACATAAAAGGTTTCCAGTTTGGAGTGCCATCATCAAAAACTTCATTGAATATTAAAATATTTCCAAATGATGGTAGTCAATGTGAAATGTTAGCCAGTGAAAGCAATGCTGTAACTCAAAGCGATTTGGATGTTATTTGGAATACATTTTCAATTGGAACAAAATAAAGAAAGAGTGCCCCGCCGCCCTTAAGGGCGGCGGGGCAGGGTGGGGGTTGCGCAGACCGAAGCCTATCTTATCTATAACCCTAAGGATCTATTTTTTCATTAACCACTCTTCAAGCTCCTTCGCGTGCGATTCGTGTATTACCAATTGGACGTATGGCCTCTCTGTTACCTTCTTTACCGGCACAGGCTCGTACTCGACAAGTCCATCACCAATCACTTGGTAGAACTTAAAACCGAGTCTACGACTAATGCCGATAATTGGTGCCAAGTCCCATGGTGTGTCAAAACCACTTTCAAGCACCATCGCTCCAACTTCACCTTTCCATATTCTCGCGAATGCGACGCCGATGCTTCCACCACCAACCTCGGCATCTTTGAAGATCCCGCCGTTCGCCATATCCTCTGTCAATCTTTGTATCAGCGCTGGTTGTTTGTTGGGCATGTTACGCAAGAGTACGTACTGCATCGATAGAGGCTTATCAGTTTTTGGCTTGAGTGTTTTGACTATACCGAAGCGTTGGTGGATTACATCACCCCTTTCTTCGTCGCCCGCAAAGCCGTAGGTGTCACCAGTGTTGGCGTCGCCGATACAAGCCGTAATCACTCGTTCGTTTTTGCAGAGCGCAATCATGGTCCCAACACCTTGTGATGAACCACGCTCGTAGGCTTTGGTTCCATCCAGAGGATCGACAGTGAAATAGACATCGTCACCATCAGGACTTACTCCTTCAGTCGACACCCCATTTTCCTCAGCGATGATACCGAAGTTGGGGAAGAGGGTGGAGAGCTCGTGCATATACATCGCCTGAGCCTTCATGTCACCGTTGGTTGTTAGATCAGCTTTGACGCCATCATAGCCAACCTTGTTGATGATAGTTAGGTCATGGCATTCGCCTTGAATGATTTTGATTGCACGTGGCACAAGCACCTCTTGCAGTAGCTTGCCGATTTGTTCAATGGTCATTGTGGTCATTGTTGTCATTTCTTTGTTTTTCATATGGATGGTTGGTTAATTGTTAATTTCTGTTCTGATTTAAATATAAACCTATTTTAATAACTTGTATTAATATATATCAATAGCTGTATACTCCGCAGGGTACATACCATGTAACCATTGATTTATATAGACTAAACTGATATATTAAGTTGTAATAAAGCATTACAACTTATGAAAACAAACAAAACTGTATTGGAGCAAGTAGGTATGAGTAGAGAAGAAACCTTAATTTATAAGGCTCTTTTGAGAGATGGTGCGTCATCAATATCGGATATTATTCGTAAGACAAAACTACATAGACCGACTGTTTATAAAGCCATACCGAACCTTTTAGACCAAGGATTGATTAATGTAATGCCAAAAGGAAAATATAAGGTCTATGTCGCTTCTTCGCCAGACAAAATAGAAAAGATCTTCGACGATCTAGAGGATAGATTTAACTCCGAGATTTATGATTTGCAAGAAATATATAAGATGCGCGACAAGAAGCCTATTGTAACGTTTGCTGAAGGGGATAAGGCAATAAAAGATGTTTTTTATGATGTGGTAAATAGTCTTCCGAAAAATTCAGTATATTATAGATATAGTTCAGGCTTAACCTTGGCACGCAAGAAGTTCGTCCCAGCTGAATATGCAATTATTAGGGATAGAAAATCATTGGAGAGATTAATTATTACAGATGAGTCTTCAAAAATTATTTCCTCAAAAAAGTTGGGTAGATCTATAAAGTCTGTTCCCAAGGATTACAATCTTTTCGATTTGAATATTTCTCAAATTATTTATGGCAACAAGGTGGCTTTGGTTGATTACAATAGTAAGACGGTCATTGTGATAGAAAATGAAATGATTGCTCAATTTCAAACAAAGATTTTTAAGTTGTTGTATAGCAATCTGTAGTTTCTCTAAAATAATCATCCGACCACGTAGCCAAATCAACATTCAATGTGGTGAATACGGCTGTAACTCCACTATACGCTCTCTTTTGGTGTATAATAGAACCATGAAAACATCAAAAATAATTCTCATTATTATCGGCGTGATTGTGATAATTGTTGCAATTGTATTTGTTGTTGGCGGATATAAATTCGGTGGTAGTGTAAACGGGAACGGCGACGCTAACTTGCCAAATAATGGGGGAAGTAGCTCTCAGGTAAAAGCCTATGACACAACTTATAAAATAAATGGCCAGGAAGTTAAACTCGAAAATGGTATATCAAGTACAGATTCAGCTCCTGGCTCTGCATCAAAAACTGTCACAAAATATTTTGGGAATGATGTTAAGGGTGACTTTGATAAAGATGGAACAGAGGATACTGCTTTTATTGTAACTCAAACGACTGGTGGATCAGGTGTCTTTTATTATGTAACAACTCTTTTGAATAAAAAATCGGGAAAGGTTGGAGTCGATGCGGTTTTGTTAGGGGATAGAATTGCACCTCAATCAATGTCTGTTGGACCAAACAATACTGTGGTAGTAAATTATGCCGATAGAAATCCTGGTGAGAGCTTTACAACACAGCCATCAGTTGGAAAATCAATTGAGCTAAAAGTTGATACAAGCATAGATCCTGTAACTGGCCAGCCTGTTGCACAATTCGGAGAAGTTGCTCAAAACTTTGAAGGAGAGGCAGACCCCGCAATTATGACACTTAGTATGAAAACATGGAATTGGGTCAATACTACTTATAGTAATGACAAAGGAACTTCACCCAGAATTCCTGGAAAATTCACTTTGACTTTGAAGTCGGATAAAACTTTCTCCGCAACAACTGATTGTAATGGGGTGGGTGGGGAATATACTGTAAAAGGAAATCAAATATCATTTACTAAAATGATGGCTACTTTAATGTTTTGCGAAGGTTCACAAGAAGCTGACTTTTCTAAAATGCTTGGCGAGGTGCAGAACTTTCTGTTCACTTCAAAGGGTGAGCTAGTCTTGGGTCTACAGATGGATAGCGGATCGATGTTTTTCAAATAAAATTATAAATAATAAGATTCAAACGTTAAGTCCGAGCTCTTTTGGGGCTCGGACGTACGGGATAACCCATTTGTACGTATAGTTTATCAAAAGTTTTTTTGCTGTCAAGCTTGAGTTTTCGGTGTATAATTATAAAGTCATTATTAAAATAATATAAATACATGCAAGCGTCTATAATAACAGCTCAAATTTTAGGATTAGTTTTCTTCATGCTCGGGATATCGTTAGTTGCAAACAAAAAAGTTGCCCTCTCTTTAGTAGAAGAATCAATAAAGAGCCCAGCAATTTTATGGCTATTTGGTTTTATATCAGTAACAATGGGTGCCGTAATTCTTGCATTTAATTCATCGTGCAATTCTGGTCTAGAAATATTTATCACAATCATCGGTACTCTAACTTTAATAAAGGGAGTGATGATTTTAATATTTCCAAACGCTACCATATCGATTTACAAAAAAGTTAAAAATGGAAACATACTTTCATGGGCTGGAGTACTTGTTTGTGTTTTGGCGCTGGTATTGCAGTCTTTTACTAAGTAAGTTTATTATTAAATACCCAGTAGGTGATCCTGCTGGATCAACCAAAATATTATGGAACCAATAAAAAAAATGGGAATCGGATTTGGAGTGATGGTCCTACGGGACGGGAAGATCCTACTTGGACAACGACATGTTGATCCAATAAAAGCCAGTAGTGAAATGCATGGTGAGGGAACATGGACAATGCCAGGAGGCAAGCTACATTTTGGCGAAAGTTTTGAAGAGGGTGCAAAGCGAGAGGTAATGGAAGAGACAGGTGTGGAAATTAATGCTAGTGATTTGGAGGTAATAAGTGTTACAAATGACATTGTACCCGAAGCGCACTTTGTAACAATTGGAATGATTCTTAAAGAGTACCCAGGCGAGGCTAGAGTCATGGAGCCTGATGAAATTACAGTATGGGATTGGTTTTCATTGGATAAATTACCCTCACCGCTCTTTCCGCCTAGTCTAAAGATTTTGAATAATTATAAGGAGGGGAAGATATATAAGTATTAGTAAGGTGATTTGGAAATATCACTAAATTGGTGTTATATTACAATAATGAAAATAACCCTAATCACCGGAAATCTAGGTAAGGTTGAAGAAGTTAAAAGATATCTTGGTGCAATGCCAAACATTGAGATCGATCATCGCCATGTTGATTTGGAGGAAATTCAATCCCTAGATGTTAAGGAGATTGTGAATGATAAAGCTATGAGAGCATATGAGAAAATAGGCATGCCTGTTTTGGTTGAAGATGTTTCTCTTGTTTTCAATTCAATGGGAAAATTACCGGGGCCTTTTATTAAGTGGTTTTTACAAGAATTAAAAAGTGATGGTCTTTGCAGGCTAATGGATGGAAAGGATAGGGGTTGTATCGCAACTGTTTGCTATGGATTTTGTGACGGTCAAACTGTTCAGCTATTTAGTGGAGAAATGAGAGGTGTTGTTGCAGATTCTCCAAAGGGTGAGTATTTTGGCTGGTCGTCAGTTTTTATTCCTGAAGGGTACGATAAAACATACGCTGAAATTACAGCTGAGGAAAGAGACGTTGTTTCCATGAGAAAAATCGCTCTTAAAAAATTCCACGATTTCCTAATTTCAAATGAAGGTAACTTATAGGTAGGACTAAGATTCACTTTTCTCTCAAGTAATGTTTTTATGTGCTAAAATGTAAGCACACCTTTTTCTATGAAAAATAATCACTACGCTATATATACTATTCTGTTTTTGATTATTTCTTGTTCATTTGTGTCGACCGTCTGGCAGGTCCCCCAAATCCTGTACACACATTCTCTCTTCTGAATTATCAAGTTAATATATATACATGGATCAAACTAAAAAAATATATCAAGGAAGAAAAGGGGTGCATGTTCCACAAGATGTAAAGGAATATGTAATTAA
>CAINHC010000012.1 GCA_903848795.1 uncultured bacterium
GGCTAATAAGTGTTTAGGGACATTTAATTTCACAGCCACATTTTCTCTTGATACCAAGACCATGGAACAATTTAAGCACGTTCAAGGTCTTGTCAGTTTCTTATGTGTCTTAAAGCGAGGTTCTGAGGTTATAGGCGAAGGAAGAGGGCTTAGCAGGCTGAACAAGATTAACAAGTATATAGACAGAACTATCTCGTTTTCTAGGAATTCAGCTTTTCTGGATGCAGTAAATAGAGCAGTTAAGATTTATGAAATCTTCCCTACCGTAGACCAAGTACAAAGTGTAAGTCCTATGACAGAAGAAGTTAAGCAGACTAGTATCATCGAAAACGTTGCTCCTGTCTCAGAAAATAAGATATCAGAGAAACAGAGAACTTATTTAATGGGGCTTGTAGAGAAACGAGTTAAGAATAAAGAAGAACGCTTGAATTGGCAAAAGAAGATAAACAATTTCTCAAGTAGTCAGGCATCGCAAGCAATAAAATCTTTTATCTAAATTATCAATTAAATATAAATTATGAATACAAGAGTTAAAACAGCAGAAAATCATCTTGGTCCAAGAAAAGACTATTACTTCCCAATTGAAGATATTGACCGTAAGGATTCTATTACACTTAAACAAAGTCGAATTCTTAAAGATTTAATTTTTCAATATATGTTCGAGGATGATAGAGACAGAATGCTAGACCAACTACCAGATTTAACTCATGAAGAGGCATCAGACCTCATTGAAGAAATCAGGTACGCGAACTGGAGATAAATAAATAGAAAGACAAATACTCTAGATACTAAAGAGTATTTGTCTTTTTTTAAATTACTGTATACAAATACTGAAATCGTCTTGCAATATTTTTAGAATCTCCTTCTTTTTAAGTAAGTCTGATGCCAAACAATTTTCCGCTAGTATACCCAAATCAATGAGACTCATTCTATTTGGTACGATAAGATTAATTTCGAAATCATCAGCTGTTTGTTCCAATGTATAATCTATTAATTTAAAATAATCCTCAAAAGCATCCAAAATATTTTCATGTGTTAGTTTATGAATTTCTAAAGCAATTTGGTTATATTCATCTATCTTATTTTCAAATTCATTCTCAGAGACAATATACATATTGGCATGTCCTAAATTTCTATTTCTATAATCTATAATGTTTTTCTTACATCTAGAAACAACTGGTTCACACGCCTCAAACAAATTAAGTAATTCAAAAATAGATCTTTCTTTTATTTCAACGAAGGCATAGACGGACTTTGTTTGTAAGTAACGCCGTCTCTCATCAGCGGACAAGGTAATGAGAGCTGTCGCAAACTGTTGAGGCTTCCATATTTTTGCTTTATAAATCGTCTGATAAATAAATATCATAAAGATTAAATGGTAAGCAAAAAGTGCTAAATGGTATGAATCTGAATTACTAGCTTGTTCAAACTGATTTAACAGACCTCTAATATATTTTTGATCTTCTTCTCCTTCGTAACGTATGGACAAAAGTTCAAACAATGAAAATTCCATATTTTTATTTATTTATAGACAATGTCTGTTCGCTATAGTGAGCAACAATTCGACGAGCGCGATTTTCGACTTCATCATAAGTAAGTACTTCAATATTATGAAGAGTATCATTAAGCTTTCGTAAGGCCTCTTTTTCTTTTTCACCCATGAGGGAAGAACGTCCAATTACTATTTTTGCTCTTGGTTTTAAAATATTTAGGCCGTCCTCTGATTTTAATATATATCTTTGGTCTTCCATTACACCAAGATAATGAATGGTCTGACCAATAACCTGAGATAGTGCGGAGGATGGATAATAACAATTATGGTCATTATCATATACAAACAAAGGCTTTACTGAGGACTTTTTTAGCTCAAGAAGATCTACAAAACCATCTAAACTCTCCATTAGTATATCTGCATCAGAGTGAATTCCAATTTTTGTTGCATCCAAACGACGAATATATTCAATACCGAAAACCCAATCATTTTCTTTTATCCATAATTCCAGTTTATGTTCACTAACGTTACTAATTACCAGATTATTAATTTCATCAAGAGCTTTTCTACTTTTTGCATGTTTGACAGCAGCAAACAGATTATTGACATCATCTTTTTTAGCTTCAATTAGCAGCTGTTGTGTTTCAGGTGTTGCAAAGGATAACAAAACCTTCTGTACAAACTCCTTGTTAACTTCAATATTATCTAGCAATGCCTTATCAGCCTTAGACACAGCTACCCAACTATTTCTAGGTACTTCAACCTGTTTTGAGGATTGTATGTAATCAATTAATGCCCAAAAATTTTTATGACAACCACTTAAAGCAATTCTGGAACTAATATTCCTAGTCTCGTCATTTAATAACATTTCCTCCTTGTGTATTTTATTATCCTGACGATTCGATAACTCTATTCGCGGAGTATACTTACCTTCCTTAAGAATAAACGTAACATCACAACATGTTTTTATACCTGTTTTCGAAACATCCAATATAAAATGTTTTATTAGGCCATGTCTTTTATTGTCATAAAAATAGTAGAATCCATTATTTAGACCACCATCTTTTATTTCAATTAAGCTAAAGTCGTGATCTCCTACTATAAAGTCTGTATTCTTGTATGTATCCATGTTATTATTTACCCCAAATTTTATTTATAACATCCTTGGCCTCTTGTTTGTATTTTTCAATCAATTTTTTATTTTCTGAAATTTTATTTTGATACCCATCTATTTCTATCACAATTTTACTTTGAACATCTAAAGGTGGGACAGGTATTTTAAACGCTCTTATCGCTGATGTATTTATACTTGCTTGATTCACAGCTTTTTGAGCAAATCGGCGTGCATTTTCAATGAAATATTCTGATTTCAATTGATATAAGGCAAATCTTGGTATAATTTTTTTTAAATCAGGTCTTAATCTAATGAGGTTTGAACCATGCACAACCTTTTCTTCAATATCTTCAAAAATAGCTGTTTTTGCCAGATGGTCCATGCTATTTATATGACTAAATAAAATATCCCCCTCTTTCAAAAAATCACTTTCTTGGACCATGTCATTGGTATATTTAGTTTTATTTAAATCCACAACACCAAAAGCTATAGTTTGAATTCTCGAAACTCTATATTTTCCCACCTCATCAAATTGATTTACATTTTTTCCGTTTTTTATTTCAGTAAAAATATCATTTAAAGAAACCATAGGCCATTTTGCTTCTAAATAACTATTAGTAACTTGGTAACGATCACCTGAAAGATTATAATCACCACTCATAATTATCTCCTCTCTACTTACAGCATGAGCTATTTGTTTTCTATAAAGTTCATCTTCTTTAGATTTTGATATTGAATTAATTTCATTTTTTACATCAAAAACACGACCATCTTTGATGCCACATTGCCATTGTTTCAAAATTTCTAACGCTTCTGGTAAGTCATTTTTATCAATCGGTTTCCTCTGTGCTCCAAGATCAAAACCATCATTTTCAATTTTAACAAACAAAAGATCCTTATTACTTTTAGCAAGCTCAGTATTGAATAATAAAATACTTGTTTTTACTCCTGCGTAAGGGTTAAACACACCACTTGGCAAACTAACAACTGCGTAAAGACCATCATTAATTAGATTTTTTCTTAATTCTTTGTGTGATTTACCTGATTGAAAAATAATTCCTTCAGGAACAATAATACCTGCCCTACCATTAGGTCTAAGGTGGTTCATTATGTAATCCACAAACAATACTTCAGAACGAGTAGATTGAATACTGAATTTACTATGTGTACTAACACCTCCTTTAGGAGACATAAAGGGGGGGTTGGCTAAAATTACCGAGAATTTATCTTTCCAACGATCATCCATAGAAAGGGTATCGTATGGAAATATCTTAGGATCTTTAAATTGGTGAAGATACATATTAACTCTAGCAATCCGAACCATTGTAGGATCTATATCATATCCTTCAAAATTACCCATTAAGTTCTTACGCTGATCAGGAGTCAGGGGTTTCTCGCTATTCTTTGTTCCATTTGAATTCATACCATCATGTTGTTCTAAGATATGCTTGTAAGCACTAACTAAGAAGCCTCCAGTTCCACATGCAGGATCTAAGACCTTATCCTCAGCAGTAGGATTTACAACATCTACAATAAAATCAATTATATGACGAGGAGTTCTAAACTGTCCCGCATCACCTTGTGAAGACATTATAGAAAGCAGATATTCATAAGCGTTTCCTAATTCTTCAGGATGGGAATAGTCAAAATATTCAATCTCTTTTAAAAACAATCCCAACACCTCTGGGCTACGATATGGCAAGAAGGCAGACTTAAAAATCTCGCGAAACAACTGGGGTAATTGCTTGGACTCAGAAAACTTAATCAATGCCTCACTATAAATATTCATTCTTTCTTGATTTCCTATTCTAGTATCCGTTAATCGGGTCCATGAATAATCTTTCAAATCTCCTGTAAAAAAAGAGGCCTCCCCTCCTTGCTTAATAGCAGACTGATCCATGTCATCCATAAACTTATATATCAGCGCGTTAGTTATTTGATCTATCTGTGAAGATGGATTAGGAACAACTCCAACAAGGACTTGTCTAGCGGCGTCTATGTGTCTTTTTGTATCAGTATTCATATTTTAATTTAGAAAAGTGTTAAGAGAAATATAATCTTTTACATAAGTAGGTACTATTGTCTTGAATCCATTAAGTCTCTGGTATTCTTCGAAGTCAAATGATGCACAAAAGTTTAGTTGAGCAAGTTGCTTTGTATCAATTATGTCTCTAACTTGAGGGTCCACTATATAAGCCTTAAAGAAACTTTTAACTGGTGCATAATGTTCTTGATCTACTGGATTGATTTCTGTGAACTTACCCCACTCTGATTCAAGTAATTCATCTTTTGATTCAAAACCCGTCTTTTGTCCAAAGGCAACTTGTAAGAATTCACGAACTGTAATACGACGGTCTACATTAAAAGCTTTCTTTATCCCTTGAAGATTAAGGAAGTGACTAGGTTTATTGAATATATTAGTCTTAGTGTAATCCTCTGCCCCTGCAATATCTCCATTGTTCCAAAGAGTCTTCAATGTATCATTTGTTAAAATATCATCCTCAACAGCACGTCTAAAGCCTTCTCTATCTATACGCATACCTTCTACACCGACATGAGTTTCATTAAGAGAGGTAATTTCATCAGAAGCCATTAAATCAATTGGTCCTTTAATACCAATGGGGCCATCAGGTCCGTCAGTGATTGGACCACCGTCTCCACCCTCTGGACCGTCAGTGATATCTGTAATAATTCTTGGTAACCTTATCTTCTCATCATACTGAAATTCATTCTCAAAATATTCACAAGTCGCAAAAAAATCAAAAAACTTAAAATGTTCCTTTGGTGCAACGACATGTTCGTTTGTAGTATAATCTGTATATTCAAACAAGTATTTTCTTGTTCCCCTTCCTTTAATTTGGACAAATTCTGAAGGGCTAAATACAGGACGCATAAGCGCCAGGTTTAAAATATCTTGGCAATCATACCCAGTAGTCATCATCCCAACAGTTACAGCTACACGAGTCTTACAAGAATCATATCCTTCAGGATTCTTTACCTTTCCATTAAGCAGATTATTGGAAAAATTGATTGTCATTTGCTGAGCACTGGGAACAAGAGAAGTTACTTGTACAGCAAAATTAGATTCATTATATTGGTCAGGCCATTTCTCAAAAGCTAATTTATTCAAGATATTAGTTATCCTTGCGGCGTGTCTTTGGGATACACAAAAGACAATTGATTTACCAAATAGTTCTACTCCATACTTTTTAGTTAAAGGATCTGTAAAACCATTATCAATAAACGCCTTACACATAGCTACGTTGGTCTCTTCATTAAAGAACTTTCTCTCATAATGACGTTCATTAAATACTTCATTAAGGGTTTCTCCTTGTTCTGAAGTTGAGTGAACTGAATATCCATCTTCAGAAAGTAATTCGGTAGTTATTTCAGTACGAGCATCTACAACTATGGGATTAATTAGGAAACCATCTTTTACACCAGCAAGTAGATCATAACTAAATGTAGGCTTACCTGACTCACAACCAAAAGTCTTGTAAGTATCTAGTAACTGTCTTCGCTCAAACTCTCTTTGAGTATCAGCTCCTTCCCCATCGAATCCCTTTAAGTAATCTTTAGGAGTAGCGGTTAAACCAAGTTTATAGCCTACAAAGTATTCGAAAACAGCCCTACTGTTTCCCCCAATAGATCTATGGCTTTCATCTGATATACACAACTCAAAGTCTGTTGGTGAAAATTCCTTCTTGTATCTATCTCCAGCTAGAAAAGTTTGGATTGTTGAAACAACTATTTGAGCGTTAGCCCATGAGTCACGATTGTCTTTATAAATAACACTTGTGTAGTCTTTCCCAAGATATTGTTTAAATGCTTTTTGAGCTTGATCCTCAAGTTCAAGTCGGTCCACTAGAAACAATACACGTTTTGCATTACCTGATTTAAGAAAAAGCTTAATGACAGCGGCGGAAATTAAAGTTTTTCCAGACCCTGTACACATTTCAAACAAGAATCTGTTTTTATTTTCTATTGCAGAAGACTGTAGGGACTTAATCGCATCTAATTGATATTTACGTAATTGCTTAAGTCTGTTGTTGCTTAAATATTCACCTCTCGATGATTCGTCTTGAAACTCTGGGTCATTCAAGTAGTTAGGCATCTGAGATTCGATAATATAATTCTCATCAACCTTTGTATTAGCTAGCTCAATTGGATTAGGTATGTAAGCCTCATACTGTGTAATTGATTCTTGCGTTGGAAAACGTGAGATGGTATCTGGGTTACCGTGTTTTGTATCCCATAGATAATGAATATTACCATTAGATAGAATAACAAATCTTGCATTTACATTACGAGCATAATTTCTAGCCTGTTCTTTAGCGGAAAGTGGATCCACTGATTCCCTCTTTGCCTCTACAACAACTAGAGGCCTACCATCCTTATCCAGCAGAAGAAAATCAATAAAGCCATGAACCTCATGTTCAAAATCGTCCCCAAGTTCTGAATATTTGATTCCAGGTTCAAGCTTTATGTTTGAAGGTCCATTCTCATTGGTTTCAAACCTCCACCCTGCCTCCTCAAGGAGTTTGTTAATTTTGATTCTAGCGTTAGCTTCTTTGGAATTTGCCATAATTTATATCATTTAATAGAATATCTCCATTCTACGATATTTTTAAGGTTTTCTCCAGTAGCTAAAAAGCATACTATATACGAGACATTAGAGGATATAGGGGGAAAATCTATGTATTATGAAATACATCAATCCATCTCTTTGTATTCAGTCTTTAAGAAAGTATGTCTTCGATCAAAACTTGCAATGGTATCAACTTTAATATCTAACATAATTTGACCTAGACTCTCTTCATTTTCAATTTTATCCCTATTAAGAGTGAGAATGTATTGAAAATCTATTTTATTTTCTTGTTCAGCTAAAAAATTCAAACTTTTAACCAGTGTATCTTGATCCACATCGAAAATATTGTCATGTATTAAAAACATTGGATGTCGACTCTTGGTATTTTTATTTAGTATCAAACCGATGTCATAAATAAAAACCTTTGTTCTATCAACACTATGACTACCATCATCTGGAATTCTAAGATCAAGCCTTACAATTTCCTTATTATTAACTGTATTAATATCAAAATAAACATCAGCTGTGCCCATTATATAGTTGTGTATGACCGCAAGTGTCTTACTAAAATCTTTAATTACATCATTTATTTCAAAAATGATGGTATTTAATTCTGAAAAATAATTATCTTTCTTAATCTTCAAAATTCCTATCTCACGATCAGCCCTCTCGTAGCCTTCTAGGTTGTTTTGTGTCAAAGAAAAATTATCTTTTTTCTTTGTGTATGCATAAAAACCTTCTTTTAGTATACTGAGCGAATCTTTTTTATCGATATTTATTAATATATTAGCTCGTGCTTCATCGAGCGAGTCTAATTCTTTTTGAATTTTTTTTATTTCAATCCTAATCTCATCAGCCCTCTCGTTCACTAGAATGTTTTGATATTTTTCTATCTTCTTTTTAAAATCCAAGACCCTGTCTATTGATCTCGAGACTACTTCCCCTAGACCAGACTTAAATTTATCATAGACGATTTGTACATCACTAGTATCAATACCCTCAACCTTAGGCATAGAATCAATTCTCTTAAGCTCATACCTTAAGGCCATTTGGCTGATTCTTAATTTCTCTACAGAAGAATCTATTTTCACCAACACATCTTGATTTTGTTGAAAAATCGGTTCTACCCTAAATTTATCAAGCGAATCTTCGACTTTAGATATTTCTAAATCGATAGCATTAAGTTCTGCTTTTACATCTGCAACTTTTTTCTTACCAGATTCAGTCAATCTATTTTTGAAATCACTTTTAATATTATTTTTTTCTTTAATCTCTTTGAATGTCATCTTAATATCCTTTATAAAAGACGGGTTAATTCCGAAGAAGTACAGATGAGTCTTAATCAAATCTGCATTTGGAATCTTCTCTCTTAAATCATGGCAATTAACAATATCTTTAAATTCTGAATTCTCATCTCTAATTAAGGGTCCGAGTATTTCCCTAAAACTAGGTCGGTTTATACTATCATCTCTACTGTCCAAATATAGAAGGTTTGTCAAATACAACAATGCTTCGTCAGTCCCATTGAATAATGTAATCTCAGAGTCCATCTCTATTGAAGGTCTATTCGGTTCTCCAATAGTACGCCCTATTGTTATTTTTTTATTATTTATTACTAGATCAAGACAAATCTTAGTATCATAAGCAAACTTATCAAAAGGGATCTTTGTAACACGACTGGAATCAGCATTCTTCAATAAACAAAAATTAATAAATTCTATAGACATTGATTTACCAACTCCATTTGTCTTTTTATCTTTTCCATTAATTGATTCGTCTTGAGAGAATTTCTCTCCTAGAATAAGATTAATGCCCCCCTTAAACTCTATGGGGTCAAAAGTTGCTGGTATTGAATATAATTTAATTAATTTAATCATTTTATATAAATGAACGGCTCAGCAAATTCAATAATCCCTGTCTGATACAAAAAAATAAGAGAGAATATTATTTGTCTATGATTTATAGTGGTAAAATCTTGTTTTAAATTGACAACAACTTCATCCAACATCAATTTCTGTCCTTTTGACTTACTAATTTTTTTCAATATCAAAAAACCAAGATATAGAGGAGATGTTTTAATTTTTTCATCCTTATTAATCATGTTTAATTTGGAAATACATTACATTTTATCAACTCATCTAATAAATAAAACCTTATTGCCATATAATCATACTTCTTTCCGTTTTTACCGATTGATTTTTCAAAAAATTCAGTCAAATTATCTAATGCTTTTTTGGGATTACCATCCGCCTGAGTTAAAAAAATATCACTCTTTACTCTCAAAAAATCTCGCGCGAACTGAAGTTTAACTGTATCGAAGTTTAACACGTTATCCACCTCACTGCGAGCTAAAGAATATCTTGGTAACAAATCGACTATTTGTTCTTTTAAAAACTTAGACTCGTTTGAAAAACGATATTCTATTTTTCTTTCTGGATCTGGCTCTTCTATCCAAGACTTACTATCTAATTTCTTATTATTAGTCAAAAAAACCACTAAATCAGCTATTGTCTCAACTTCACTAGCTAATACCCCCTCAATTTTATTTTTCTTTTGACTATCAAATTCTTCCATTAGAATATTTGCTACCTCCTTAATTTTAGATATATCTAAAGCTCTAATCTCCCCAATCAATTTAGAAAGGTTAATAATATCCTCATCTTTATTAAAAGAAACCTTCGTTGGTCCAACTATTTCAGATCTATAATCGTTTTTCTTTGTAGTGAGTATTAAAAACCTTAGACGATTAAATTTCGCAGAAAGATGGTTTTCTTCAAACTTGCTTATAGTTTCCTTAATTTTTTTAACTCCTGTTTCAGAGGTGACCTGAAAAGACACCCCAGCTTCTTCATCACCAAGATCAATTGATGGGAAACTTAATCTAAGAACATTTAGGTTTACAAGACTTAATCCAAATACTTTGTTTAATACCCTACAGAAAGAATCCTCAGCATGATTATTAATATCTGAAAAACCATTAAAATTACTAAGCTTAACCATTGATTCAAGATGAGAAAAATAAACTATAATCTCATTAATCAAATTTTGCCTTTCCATAATTTACATTATAATTTATTTTCTGATTTTATGCTAAATTTATTTAAGAGAATCCATCTTAAATACTAGTTCAAAAGCCATCATTTAAACCCAGTACAGTGCAGTACAGGCTAGATACAGAAGAGTGCATAACAAAGAAGGTAAAAACCATAAATCCACCAAAAACTTACTGTTTTTGGGATAAATTTACTATTGCTCCCAATACCAATACCATACCCTATACAAGTGTTACATTTCTAGTATCTGTCTTATTAAGATACATTTAACCTATATCAATACTCGCCATCTTCCCCCTCCCTCATCCTCCTATTACTCTCACCCAAAGTGTTGTACCACCTAATAACAAAGTCCAAAATTTGGTTCCATTCATTTTCGGTTATCTCCACATCAGGCGTGCAAAGAATATTATTTTCAGAAAATTCCTCAAATAACCTTACAGCACTTGGTATATTCTCGGTTCGATAACCCTCTTTTATGTCGTAGGGTAGTTTTTCTGTAAAAATAAAATAAAACATGTCTTGTTGTTCTTTCGTACTCAATTCTGACCATATAAAATTAGGGTGTTCTAGAAAGTTTACAGCTTTACAGAGGACGGTTCGATAAGGAATTGAGAAATCTAAGTCTTCGTGTATTTCGTCATTTAGCTCCTTTATATTATTAACCACTTCTTCTGCTTGTTTTTCATAAGCATCTCTCATTGCTTCACTTTTTGCTTTTATAATTAAGTTAGTCAAATTATTAAATTTTTCTTTCATCTCGTTCTTACTCCTACTTTGAGCTTGTTGCATATTTTTAATTTCCAAAATCTCCTCTTCCCAGACAAAACCAAAAACCTCTTGGGTTAAAATACCAACTTCCGCTTTCATGGATTGTTTTTTTAGTACTTCATCAAATTTATCCTCTATATCCTTCTTTAAAATAGACTTCTGTTTATATTTGCAATCTTTATTCTGACAAAAATAATATGGATATTTCTGATTGCGACCTGTGCTCCATGCCCCTGTTAATGGTTTATTACAATAAGCACAGCATAATAAACCTCTTAGCGGAAAATCATCTGATACATCCTTGCGTATACTTTTATTTAGACCTTCTCTTTTCATTCGTTTCTGGATAGTTTCGTACACATCAAGCGATATTAATGCCTCATGATGGCCTATTCGTCTTTCTACACCCCATTCAGGATATTCTATATAGCCAGCAAATAAAACATCTTTAAATAATTCTGTCAGATTATCTATATATCTTTCAGGTTTTTGATTTTTCCAATAACCCATTTCTACAAGAAATCTACAAGCATCAATCTTTCTAGTAAATCTTCCACTTGCAAAGCCCTCCATGGCCTCCTTAAGCAGCTGTGCCATTGGGTATTCAGGTATTAGGATGTTTCCATGCACTTGGTCTTTTGTCATCTTATAAGGCTTTTTTGAGGCGAATGCCCAATAGCCCGCCTCAAGACGCGCCTTTTGTTTTTGTATAACTTGTCTCTTATTACCTTTTCTGTGATATTGACTAACCATAGCCATAACACCCTCAACCATTTCCCCCTCGGGACTATTCTCAAAATTAAAATTCGGAGAGACTATCTCAACCCCTCTGTCCCTAAGGGCATACCTGATTTGAAAATGAGCAGTAACATCTCTCGCAATTCTTGAAATATCATCAATGATTACAACGAAGTTTTTATGTGGATTCTTGTCAATATAGTCAAGAATTCCAACTTGCATAGGTCTTGAGGTATATTCACCACCACCAGATACTGCCTCAGCAAAAACTCCATCAACAATATATCCATTTCTTTCTGCAAACTCCCTACATCGTTGTTCTTGACTCTCTAAACCATGCCCCTCATTTTTTTGGCGTTCTGAAGAAACTCTACAGTAGATGAGTGCATATACATTATTCCCAGCTTTTTTAAGCTGGTCTAACGTTGGAAATATTGTTTTATTTTGTTTTGCTTTTGACATATTTTTCTAGTTCTACCTTAATCAGCTTCCTACATAATCCCTCTAGGTATTGCAACCGTTGCAATATCTTTTCTTCTGAACTCACATAATCTTTTGTTATTTCTCGATATCTTTCTATCGAAATTATTGTTTTCAATTTTTCTCATAATTTTGTGATTTTGTCCCAAGCTATTGCTTGATAACTTTTATCTTTCTTGTAATTGCCCCAATCATACTGATTGATAGCCATGCTTATTTTATACGCCGTTTCTTTACCACCTCAGTACTTTGTTTTATTCCTTTTGAGTGGCGTGTTAAAACTTCAGCGTATTCTTTAATATCTTCTATTTCCTTATTAATTTCAGTCATACTTATATCTTTTGGATATATTTGAGTTGTTTCAATTTCTTTTATCCATCCCCTTCTTACATGAGCCTTGACCTCTTTGACGTCGCTTTCTCTTATAGAACTAAGTAGCTCCTTTTCGTCCTCATCTAACAATCATGTTCTGGTAATACAATAACACCATGTTGACTCCTTGTCAATGTCATGGTGACATTTCATTTAAATACAAGGGCAATTAATACCCATATTTACAGGCTTTTATTGAGTTATCAACATATTTTTGTCACAGAAATTTGACATTTTGTTTACATTTGTTATTATATATGTATTATCAATCATTAAAAATCACCCTAAATAATCTATGAATACTCCAACAATAGAAGGAAATATGATGTATGAAGATCTCCTAACTAAAGCCGGCTTGTCCCCTGATCAGGCTAGAATATATGAAATTCTTCTTAAATCAGGTGTTATGCCAGCAAGTAAAGCCTCAATTAAAGCTGGTATTAAGCGTGGCCTGGGTTATAAAGTGATAGAACAACTCGTTTCTATGGGGTTAGTGGAAAAAATAGACAAGAAAGTAGCCCTTTTTACAGCCACGCACCCATCCAAGATTAAGGACCTAATTCAAAAAAGAGAGGATGAACTTCGTCTAATAAACGCCTCCCTTGCAGGAGCCTTGGGTACAATGACGTCTGATTACAATCTAAACTCAGGGAAGCCCAATGTTCAGTTTTTTGAAGGACTAGATGGTATTAAAAAGGTCCTAGAAGACTCACTATATAGTAGAGAAGAAATCCTTTCTTATGCTGACATAACATCGATACAAAAATACATACCCAAAATTAATGAATGGTATGTGGATCAAAGAGAGAAAAAGCAGGTCAAAAAACGAGCTATCCTTTTGGATACCAAGGAGGCTCGCTCAATACTCGCAACATATCACAAGGGTATCACGGACAACAGAATAATTAAATTGGACAATCCCCCTTTTGAAAGTATTATGCAAATTTATGATGGTAAAATCTCCTACATCAGCCTTTCCGATGACCATATGATTGGAACTATAATTGAGGACCGTGCGGTTTATGAAATGCATAAAGCCCTGTTTAGCTTTACATGGAACAAGGCGGAGAATATTTAGTCGCTCGCCCCTGCCTCACTCTACCTCTGTCTCTGACCCTGACCCTGACCCTGACCCAAATCACATAATTAATCACACCTTCACCACCATGCCCCACCCACTCTCCAGCAAAAAACTAACAAGAAGCCACACCACATTAATTGATGGAGCGATTCGTGTTGTTAAGCGTGCAGTAGAGATGTCAGAGGTTTCTAAAGTGAGTTTGGGAATTATTAAAAAAATAAGTATTGGCAAACCTAGAATAAAATTCCTACCAATCACCGGAGGTATCAAAGCAATCGTCAGAGGCAATGCCTATGTTCAAGAGATTTTTATATATACTAGTGACGATAAAAAGACTGTCGCAATCTTGACTAAATTTTTTGAGGGTAAATAATTTACGAACCGCTTTCATCACACACATTTTGTGCACCCATCCCTCCTTTTTTAACTCAATTTTCCAAAAGTCCAAAACTCTTGACAACTAAATTGATTGGAGTAGTATTTTGGTTAGCCTAAAGTTCTTTATAGACAAGACTAGCGCGACTGACCCGGTCTTTCGACCTCGGGTTACAACTTAAACGATACAGTGAGAGTTGTCGTGCAAAAGTCACAAAGGCTGGGTCTGAATGATAAGATCGCCAAATCGACGGAAAGTTCACTTTTTTTGCGATCTAAGACTATAAGACCCTATAAATTTCGGCCGCAAGGCCAAAAACTGGGACGGGAGTGGTATACCCGTCCAAGGGCGAAGAAGGACGCCCGCGTCAGGAGCGACAGGACAGCATTCCATGCTGGTTAATGGGTTTCCCCGCGTGGAACACCTGAGCTTTCGCGAGAAGGCGCCCCTGACGCGGGTTACCCCGCTCCAATCAAAACCCCGGCTCTGGAACATTTCCACAGCCAACCCCGCTTCGGGCAAAGAAACGCCCAAGCGGTTTTTTATTGTCTAAAAATTTTTATTGCCTAAAAAACTCCCAGCAAAAACTAGCTAGGGAAACGCTGTCACGCAAATATGGCACCGGAACATAACCAAAACCATGCACCCAAACCAGCACCAAAACCATGCACCAAAACCATAGCCAATCGCCAAATCAAATGCTATACTGCTTTCATACCAATATATGGCAACACAACAAATACACGTCAGAATCAATCACCAAATACGCGCGGCAGAACTACGTATTCTAGGACCTGAGGGAGAAAATTTCGGAGTAATGACCTTTGAGGACGCTATGGCCAAGGCTCGCGAGCTTAATTGTGACCTTATTGAAATATCCCCTAGAGCCAACCCACCAGTTGCAAAAATCATGGATTATGGTAAATTTCAATACGACGAAAGTAAAAAACAGAAGCAGGCAAAAGCTAATGCAAAGAATTTTGAAGTTAAAAGTTTACAGGTGAAAATAGGCACAGGAGACCATGACTTAGCCCTAAAGGCTAAAAAGGCCTCAGAATGGCTACAAGAGGGGCATAGAATCAAGTTTGACCTATTCCTCCCAGGTAGAACCAAGTACCTAGACGAGAAGTTCCTCAAAGAGAGAATGGACCGTTTACTCAACCTTATAAGCACTGACTACAAAATAGCAGATCCGGCTAAAAAAAGTCCAAAGGGTTTAACTATCATTTTGGAGAAGGCATAGTCGGTACTTTACAAGCTTTTACCTCGCCTACCTTGTGACTGAGGGCTGTGGGCTCCTTACTCCACCTGTACATCAATCACGTTCGTCTTTTATTAGGGGGTCAGGCCCCGTATGCGATTCAAAAAATGTGTTTTAATTTGGTTCTAAAATTAAATTAAGATTATGACACATTTTTTGATCATCGCACGGGGCCTGACCCCACCCAACAACAAAAAATAACATGAAGACAAATAAGTCCTATACAAAACGTCTTAAGGTTTCTAAGAATGGAGTAATCACTTCTAGAGCCAAGGGACAAAACCACTTCAATTCAAAGAACAGTGGTAGAAAGGGAATCTCAAAAGGTCGTACCGTTCCGTTCGTTATGAGTACTCGTGATAGACGCCGTTTCTTGGCACAATCATAGTCTCTAACCTTAATTTTTAAAAAATAATCTAAAAATATATGGTACGTATCAAAAAAGGAGTTACAGCTTTAAAAAGCAGAAGATATATATTAAAGGCCGCTAAAGGTTTCCGCGGACCAAGAAAGAGTAAAGAGAAGTTAGCAAATGAGCAACTAGTACACTCATACGCAGCAGCATTCGCTCACAGAAGAGACAAGAAAGGAGACTTCAGAAGATTGTGGAATGTTAGAATCAACGCAGCACTACGTCCTCACGGAGTTTCTTACAGTAAGTTTATCGGATTCCTTAAGAAGCAGGAGATTGAGCTAGATAGAAAAACACTTTCTGAAATGGCACAAAATGCTCCAGTTTCATTTGAGAGAATCGTTAAGCAAGTTATGGCAAAGGCTTCAGCGCAAGCTCCAGCAGAGACAAAGGTTGCAAAGGCATAAGCCAAACAATCGGACGAAGCATAAAGCTAAACAAAATCGCCCCAGAGAATTAAATCTCGGGGCGTTTTTGTTTTAATTATCCATAATACTCAAAAATATTAATTGTCCATTATCAATTCGGCGAATAATCACCTTGATCTTCTTTTTATCCACAACGCCCGTTATTCCCCAAAAATGAGCCACTGAAGACTCTTTTGCAGAAATTCTGTATTCAACTTCGATGTCTAAATCTTGCAATATTGTTTGGCAATATTTTATTAACTCAAATCTTCTAAATTGGTCTTTGAATGGCCTATCTTTATTATTCTTTCTGAGAATATGATTTAATCCATGGTTATTAAAAAATACCAATTCGTCTGATAAATATCTGCACCTGATAGAAATTATCTTATAGTATTTTTCTTTTTGTATATCTATGTAGGTTTTTTTATTCATTCGAAACACAATAGCAAATCAACCCCACAGTATTTATAAAGATTTTATAAATAATACAAATGAAGAATAGAACCCGAATGATGTCAATCTTGATTTTTTAAGAATAAGGAGTAATATATCAGTTAAGGCTTGTGAATTATTGGTCTTACCACCAACATAGTTCTCACGGCATTGGAGCTGTAACAAGCTATTACAAAATACCCCTCGCGGGGTATTTTGTTTTGATTATTGAATTCCTCACAAGGCGGTTTACAAAACTATATCCCCCTTGCTTCCCCCAAATCCATCATCATTTTTATAAACATGATTGTGTTTCTTTTCCTTTGGTAACATATCAAGAAGTCTTTGCACCAAACGCTTTGGATCTGTATCAAATATCACGTGAGTATTCGGTCTATGACTTTTTTCAATAAAAACCTTCAGCAAGTCCCCCGTCTCCCATTCGTTACTTGTCAAAATTCCAAGTGGCTTTTGATCTTCATAGCAAACTGCAAACTCATGAAGTGTTCCGATTCTTCCTGGACCGATAATCACAGCATCACACGAGCGAGTAAACAAAAGATCTCTACCATTGTATCCAAAACCTGTATAGACAATAAAATCCATGTAGTCTACTGGTAATCTGTAAACACTAACATGCTCTTCTTCATTTGATGCAGGAGAAAATCCAACAGAAATTCCTGATTCCTCTTTGCATCCAACAGCCGTCCAATATGGAAAGCCTGTTGTTGCGCCTGTAATTAAAATTGCACCTTGTCTCACTATTTCTTTTCCAACCTCTTTTGCAGAAAGGTATACGTCTTCATTAAGAAAACCCATGTCTGCCGCACCAGATACTCCGATCTTTGGAATTAAATGATTCTTCTTATTATTATTTCTTAGAGGGTTTGTGTTTAATGAACTTGATATCATGTTGTTTATTATACAGTGAGTTTAGTAAAAGACAAAATCTTTTAGGAAATCTTTGGATATTCTTTTGAGTATTTTTCTTATTTAGATGATGAGGATATTAAAGAAAAAATAGCCAAAGAAAAAGACCCCGAAGATGCAAGTACTTTGGAGCCTTCTTCTTAAAAGGTTGCCTTAGGTAGTTAGCCGTTTGGAGCGCCTCTTGTCTTAGTATCAGTATTATATCAAAAGTTAATTAAAAAAGTCAAGAACGCTAATTTTCTTATCGATACCCATATTTTTTAATCCATTACCACGCAGTGTGTAGAACCCTACTCCAACACCACCACATCCTCTTCCTCAGGATGCACCGCGTTCACTCCATCATAATCACGAAGACGTTGTGCCAAAAACAATGAGGCATTTGATTCGCCCATCACAACAAAAACTTTCTTAACGGTCTTTGCAGTATCATTAACAAATTCAACTAAGTGATCCGAATCTTTGTGAGAAGAATATCCATCGATCATTTCAATTCTTGCTTTAATCTTAATTTTTTGCCCATTAATATCAACCTCTTTATTTCCCTCGCTTATCTTTCTACCCAAAGTTCCAACAGCCTGATATCCCAAGAATAGAATTGTGTTATTTGAATCATCCAAGAACTCCATCTCATGATGAACAATTCTTCCACCATTAGACATCCCAGAACCAGCTATAATAACCTTTGGATTAGGCTCTTTTGCAATCAGTCTCGACTGCTCGGATGAATCGCTAATTCGAAGTCCTGGAAATGCAAATATGTCATGCTTTCTAGAATCAGCTGTTGCCTCTTCATTGAAATCCTTCTTCATTCTTCTATAAATCTCGGTCACTCGCAGGGCCAATGGAGAATCCAAATATATTCTCATTTCAGGCAATTCCTTGCTCTCCATCAATTTATGAATTTCAAACAAAACCTCCTGGGTCTTTTCTAAAGAAAATGATGGAATGATGAGTGTTCCATTTCTATGATAATTATCCAAAAATACTTTCTTCAATTTATCCAATCTCACCCCACTGTCTTCATGGTTTTTGTCTCCATAAACACTTTCCATTACCAAATAGTCTGCATCAATTATTTTTTCAGTATCATGCAAAAGTGGTGTTGGACTATTTCCCAAGTCTCCAGTGAAAACAATCTTTCTAGTATAATCCTTACCGCCCACTTCCCCCTTGTATGTAATCTCAAACATCGCAGATCCAAGAATATGTCCTGAGTCCTTTATATAAACAGAATAATTTGGTGCCAATTCAAAATCTTTATGATACTCAATTGCCTTCCAATTTTTGAATGAATCAATCACGTTTTGTTCGTCGTATAAAGCTGGAACGTGTTTTTTTACAGCGTCCTGTGTGGCGATCTTAAGTGCATCATCAAGCATTACTTTTGTAAGCTCCAATGTCTCCGGTGTTGAATATATAGTACCTTTAAAACCTTCTTTAATTAGTTTAGGAATTCTTCCAATATGATCTAGGTGCGAGTGTGTGACAAGCAAAAAGTCGCAATCTTTAGGATCATAAATAAAATCTTGATGATTATGCAAATCAGAATCATGAGTACCTTGTTCTAATCCGCAATCAACCAATACACTCACCCCATCCGGTCCTGTTAATAAAAAGTTAGCGCCAGTCACCGACCCTACTCCCCCACAAAATGTTAATGTTAATTTACCATCCTTGTTTACTCTATTGTCCTGTTTACTGTTTGTCATGAATTTTTGTAATTTTTGTTTTATTAAATACGAAGTTCCAAAACCAAATTGATAATACTCCTCCAATTATATCATCAATTACATCTTTTATTGTGTCTAATCTGGAAATTGGTCCGAGTCCGTCTGTTAATCCTAAATACCATTCTACAAATTCCCAAACAACTCCCACTATAATCACGAAAGATATTATATAAAGTGATCTTTTCTTGTTTACATGAATGTGGTCCAATCCAGTTTGAGCAAAGAGTCCAACCATAAGCCCGCCAGAAATATGCATCGGTATATCAAACCACGGCAATAGCCAATAAACCTGATATGCACTGGCGCAATAATTCACGATTATTATTAAAAAGGCCACGAGAAGGGAAAAGTAAAATTTAAATCTAATGGTTGGCATGTGTCAATTTTAACACCCAATAGGCGATTTACCAAAATCGCCCAGTAGGCGATTCACCAGAATCGTCGTTTGGACGATTCACCAGAATCGTCGTTTGGACGATTCACCAGAATCGTCGTTTGGACGATTCACCAGAATCGTCGTTTGGATGATTTACCAAAATCGCTCAGCACATGAGCACTATGCTATAATATTTATATGAAATTACTCTTAACATCTAGCGGTATTGATAACCCCGAACTTGAGCAAGCCTTCTCTGACCTTACAGACGGTAAAACCGACCTGAACGTCGCCCTGATTCCGACTGCCTCAGACCCAATAGATTGGATAAAGAGCGAACTTCCAATCTACGATGTTATTCCCAAAATTAATGAAGTTAGACTTGCGAAAAATCTTGCCTGGCAAGAAACATGGAAAAAAGGCTACGAGGATAAGGGCTTCAAGGTAACAATTGTGGATTTAAAAAAGGACCCTGATTGGATAAAGGAAGAGCTGAGCAAGGCAAATATAATTGACGTTTGTGGAGGCGACGGAAACTGGCTACGTGAATGGGCTAAAGTTTCAAAACTTGATACCTACCTAAAGGACTTAATGGAGAAAGACGTTATATACATAGGGTCAAGTGCAGGATCTTGTTTGGCTGTACCTGATTTTGGCTTAGGATGGTGGACTCCAGAATGGAAAGAGGATCACACTGGTTTGGGGCTGGTTGATTTTTGTGTAGCTGTTCATCAAAAGGAGGGTGACGAAAGAACTTCTGAACACAAGATAATCGAAAACAGGGAAAAAATGAGGAAAATTATTAATTTTCCTTGGAAAGTTTATTTATTAAAAGATGGGCAGGCCATAAAAGTTGATGGTGATAAAATTGAACATATTGGTCCCGGTGAGAAAAGAGTGGTTTAGTTGAAAATTGATGAATTGTCCGCAAAATCTTTTACAAAAAATCATTAAAACACAACACCCCTTGCTTTTGGCAAGAGGTGGCGCGGGTATCATTATAAGAGATGTTGTGTAGGGAACTGCAGATGTCGACCCTAGAATAATGCTAGGTGGGTGTTCTACAATTAAAGCTTAAGGCCATAATTGACGCGAACTCCCTGAAAAATATCAAAAGAGAATCGACAAGCACAGTACCCTACTCACCATTATAATACCTACTAAATTTTTGTAACTATTTACAAAGAGAGAAAGTCTCTGCCTGCTTCGACACAGACAACCAAATTGTCTAGACAATCGCCCGCCAGTTTATCCGCAAGATTATCCACTAAACTATTTACCAAGCAAATCACTAAAATCCTGATACAAAATCTGCTCGTGAATGGCCTTGTAATCGATTATTTCATTTGAATTAAACCATTGTGCAATTTCCGCTTGAGCGTCATCAATATTTCCAGAGGCATGAATAACGTTTCTTATAGCTCTTTCTTGAGAATCAGCCATTTCATAAGAATCCAAAACAAAATCAGATCTTATTGTTCCAACATCGGATGTGAAGGCTTCCATTCCTCCAGTCAACTTACGAACCAAAGGCACCGCGTTTGCCCCTTGCCACACCATAGCAACAACAGGACCAGATGTCATAAAATGAACCAATCTGTCGAGAATTCTATGACCAACCTCCACTGGATCATTACTCAGTGGTGTACCCCCTCTTTCCGCATACGCCTTAAGACTCTTGTTTCCAACCTTTTCAAACCAAGCTGGGTCTGTAATGTAGTGCTTTTCTATCATCTCTTTGGTTGGCAGTAGCAGTTTAAGACCAACAAGCTTTAGACCCACTCTTTCAAATCGCTTTATAACCTCCCCTGTTAAACCTCTCTGCACTCCATCAGGCTTAACAAGCACTAAAGTCTTTTCATTTCTATGACCCGTCTCTTTAATTAATGTATTCATATTTAAAATATTAATGATTAATAACTATGCCGACGAGGCCTCCTGCCTCTTGGTGACGGTATTTATGTCTATAATATTCCTATTATACTAAATCTGCAAATGGGTTCTTATTTCCGCCGCCGTTCAATCCAGGGGTTGGTACAACCTCCTCTTTTTTGTATTTCCTTGCGATTTCTTCCTCAATAATTTCTCTATCTTGTCCATACTTAAAATACGATAATTCTTTAAGATTATTTACTATTTCCCTGTTGCCTCCCTTGGGCCATGTAAACTCAACACTAAATGGTCTTACTGGCCTTCCATCTGAAAGCAACTTTAGATAGACATTCATGTTATCAATATTCATAATATCTTTTGCAGTAAAGACGGGAGAAAACTGCTTCTCCAAGAATTCAGCATCCTCTGAGCTAACTCTAAGTACAGCGAGGTTACCGACGTTTCCAAACACAGAGTCCTTTATTTTTTCATCAAGCTGACTAATATGCTGATGGGCCATACTTAGCGATAATTTATATTTTCTTGCTTCTGAAAGAATTGTAGAAATTGCGGGAGTTGTTATGTTATGAAATTCGTCAATGTATAGATAGAATGGAGGAAAATCTTTTCCAAATGAATCAACACGAGAAAGTGCCGCCATCAATATTTTTCCGACCAAGACAAGTCCGATGAGTGATGAATTAATGTCCCCCAAGGCTCCCTTCGCCAAATTCACAAGCAATATCTTTTTATTATCCATTACATCTCTAAAATTGAAACTAGATTTTTCTTGAGCAATAATAGGACGCATAATATCATTTGACAAGAACACATCAAATTTTGATGTAATATAAGGGACCATGTTAGCAAGTGAAGCTTCACCTCCAGCCTTTTCAGCTTGTTCTCTCCAGAACTGAACAACTATTGGATTTTTACATCTGGAAATCTTTAGATCTCTAAACTTCTTGTCAGCCATCACTCTTGAAACATCAAGGAGTGTACATCCAGTCTCAGGATCTTCAACCACAAGCATTGTGGCGTTTCTAAAATATTGCTCGAAGATTGGCCCCATAGATTCAGGTGAACCAGAATATAGCTTCTGAAATATACCGAATAGCTCATTAACCACGAAAATCTTTTGTTGTGGAATATCTCTATTATATTCCAACATATTAAGCGCCATTGGTCTTTGAACATAACTTGGATCAAAGTAAATTACATCATCATATCTCTCTGGTGGAATGTGAGAAAGAATATCTTGAACGTCACTTCCATGGGGATCAATAAAGCAAACGCCATCGCCATTTTTGATATCCTGAATAATCATGTTGCGCAACAATGATGATTTTCCAGTACCAGTTTGACCTATTGCATAGAAGTGTCGTAGTCTATCTTCTTTTGCAAAATAAATTGGTGTCTTAGTATTTCTATGTATATTGTCGCCCATATAGATTCCCTCTTTTGGAAGGCCGACAGGAGCGGGCGCAGTACTTGCTTTTGTCTGTCTCAATTGTGAATCAATAACAATACTCTCAACCGGGAAGTGCATCATTGTAGTTAGCTCCTTTAAGGACATCGGTAGAATCGCATTTCTATCAAATAGTCTATACGAAAAACTATGCAAAAGTTGTACTAATCCTTCATCTTTCTTTCTGCTAAACTTAATACCATTACCCAGAGAATTATTAAACTGATTAAATGAAGCCTCTATTTCAGTCAAAGTACTCTCGGCCTTCTCTCTACTTGCTGCAGAAACAATAATTCTTATATTTGACTCAATTACAGGAGATGACAACTTGTTTGTAATTTGCTCTACAGCGATACTGTCTACAGGCTTTGGCTTGTCATCTTTATCAGTCTTTCCTAAAACCATCTCTTTCCAAACAGTTTTAAGTTCTTTGGCAGCGGTTTTCTTCAGCTCACCAAAAACGGTATGCTGAATATCAATAGCCTCCTTCAACTTATCCCCCTTCTGGATATCATCTAAGGATTTTTTATATAATTTATTATAATAATCTCCAATTGGATTAAATATTATCTGAATCGCAGCACCCTCCCCGAATTTATCCATTTTACTGAATGTGTTTAGAATAACGTTCAATGGATCATAATCAAATTGATCATAGGTTTTAATTGGAAAAACTTCTTTCTTTGAAAGTTGCGCTTCCGACGCCAAGGTAATTCCGTCTGGATTAAATATATTATATTCATCTTTCTTCTCAACCATTTTTGCATCTGGGAAGATTGAAAGGAATTGTTTTTCAAAAAGCTGTGTCTTGGTATCAGGAATCGCAACATAGAAAATGAATTCTTCTCCACCCTCAGACATAGAGAGCTCTATAGAAAATTGAGACTCTTCTTTGGTTTGGCCAGTAGACCCGCCACCAGAAACTGCAAGCATTCCAGCGTAAAATTGTTCCATTGAAGAAAGTAATTCCTTAAGGGCTTTTTTTGGATCATTCTCCTTAGCCTTATTTTCTGGTAGCTGAATTTCATAGACTGTCTTTCGAAGCGTCTTATCAAGTGGGGACTTTTCTTTTAAGCCAGGCGTCGTATAGCCTTTTTTGATATATTCAACAAGAAATCTATGAAAGTCACTTTCAATATGAGGATTACCAAATCCCCTAGCGACATTAATTGCATTCAAAATTCCCTTCTCAAGAAGAATTGAGAGTAATTCTTCCATTTTTTTATCGTGTGTCTCGGGGGCTAATTCCAAAACAATTTCTCCAGTCTTAGATTCAGAAACCTGAAAATCAGGATGAAGTACTTTTGTTGCATCAGCAACGGAATAGTCCTTAATCTCTTGGACGATTAATTCTTCTTTTTCTTTTTCTCGCTCCGGACTTTCCGGGTGAGATGTTAGCATCGCCTCTTTTTGCGATATCATCTTCCTTAAATATTGTAACTCCTCTTCAGCTGAAGAAAAGTTTTTACCTTCGTATGAAAAATTTGGTTCCATTAACTATATTATATATCGGTCAAAACTTATACGCTAGTTTTTAATTCGCCAATGTCAAAACCTCTGCACCAGAATCTGTTATCAAAATAGTGTGTTCAGAGTGCGTTGCTCTTTTTCCATCTACCGTTCTGTATGTGTAACCGTCCTTATCTATCTTTACTTCGCCTTTTCCTTCCGCAATAATTGGTTCAATTGCAATAACCATTCCAGACTTTAGTGTTACACCTTGCCCCTTCATTCCAAAGTTTGGGATAAATGGATCCTCATGAACAGAATAACCAACGCCATGTCCACCAAATATTTCCACAATATTAAAACCATATGTCTTTCTGTAGTATGCTAGAGTTTTTTCTACAACATGACCAATGTCTCCAGTTTTGATTCCCTTAGGGTAGTCCTTTGTCCAGTTTTTCAGTGCTTCAATGACAGCATCCAAACATGCCTCCCCTGATTCAATCAATTTACGTCCCTTAATATCAACTTCCCCGACCGGCATTGTAAGAGCAGAATCAACAAACAACCCCTTATAAATAATACCCATGTCCAATGTCAAAACATCACCCTCTTTTATAATAAAAGGCTTTTCATTAGGAATGCCATGCACCACAACGTCGTTTACAGACAAGCAGAGAGCCGCTGGATAGGGCCTGTGGGCAATAGCGGGGGTATACCCCAAAAATGATGGGGTAGCGTCTTCCGCGGTTGTTAAATCCCTAGCCAAGTCCTCAAGCTCTCCTGATGACATACCAATTCTAACAGAATCTCTCAGAGTATTTAGAATTTTCGCCAATTTTTCTCCCCCTTCACGCAAAATAGCAATGTCCTCAAGGGTCTTAATTGTTGTTGTTTTTAAAGGCTTTTTTGGCGATGTTTTTGTCATGTTTTATAATATTAATATTAGCAAACTCAATATTTATCACTATTTATCACTTTACCTCAAAAACACCTCCTTTACCAGTCATTATCTAGCAACATCTCTACCAGACACAAACTACCAGCTCAACCTCACCACAATATCTGCAAAAACCTTCTCAATTGTTTGCTCCCCATTTACTTCAACAAATAGATATCCAGAGTGATGCTTAAAATACTCAATAGCAGGGTTTACCTCCGTATCAAACCAAGATAACCGCTTTTCGATTACTTCCGGTTTAATATCATCTGCTCTTCCACGAAGAACTAATCTATCCCTGGAGTGATCCCTACTCACATTTATATATATAACAACCGGTCTGCTTAAATTGTAAAAATTAATAGCTGAGTCAAAGACCAAAGCCTCTTGATACGAACGAGGCATACCGTCAACGATCAAATGCTTATCCGCATCCATCTCATTTACAAGAACATCACTCCAGTTCCAGACTGCCAAGAAGTCAGGCTGTCTATCTCCCATTTCCAAGATTTGAGCCGCAAGCTTATTTGAATATTTTTCACCCTTAATGAACTCACGAAACTTTGCGCCGGTTTCAAGATAACAAATTGGTCGCTTTTCTGGATCCCTTTGTTCAATCTCGTTCATTAAAAGATGAGCTTGAGTTCCCTTTCCGCATCCAGATCTTCCTATAAAAATAAATGTGCGTTGTGCCATACACATATTATCGCATATATTTTATTTTTATGTAAAGATTTTATACAGATTTTATATAAATTGAAACATAAAAAATAAAAACGGCCACTTAATTAACAGCGGTCGTTTTATTTTTTCATTTATCTTTTCCTAAATCAATAGCAGTTAGCCGTCCCTCTACTTCACCGTCCCATCCGCCAACAGTAGCATCAGGTCAGTTGCAGCAGCTTCAGCTTTCTTTGGGTCCTTGTTAGCAACAAATGTCTCCCATTGTGCAGTTAGTTCTGGGTTGTGTATTTGTCTAACGTCGTTTTCTAGTTGAACTCTATCTTCATAAGTAACAGTTCCGCTTGA